>CAZDEF010000131.1:0-1654 GCA_964504385.1 uncultured Oscillospiraceae bacterium | reverse complement strand
GGCGTGGTATACTGGCGGTGTTGGGGGAGTAGTCGGCGCGGGTGCGCGCGGTATGCCAACATACTGGCGATTGCCTGGTATACCTTAATTGATGAGACTCATACAGTCGGAAGGCCGTATGCGTCTCGGGTTAGCATAAGCTTACATGAGCGGATACGTGCTGTATCCGCTCATTTTTTGTTGGAATGTGAGGATGTTGTCATGGGAATTCTGGAGCTGTTTTTGCTGGCTGTCGGTCTGAGCATGGATGCCTTCGCCGTGTCGGTGTGCAAGGGGCTGGCCATGCAGAAGGTCACCTTCCGCAGCGCCGCCATCTGCGGCGTATGGTTCGGCGGCTTTCAGGCGCTGATGCCCTTCATCGGGTATCTGCTGGGTGCCAGCTTTGAAGCCTACATCACCGCCGTTGCGCCGTGGATCGCCTTTATCCTGTTGGCGCTGATCGGCGGCAACATGATCCGCGAGTCGCTGTCCGGCGAGGAGGAGGATGCCTCCGCCGCGCTGGACATCAAGACCATGTTCCTGATGGCGGTGGCCACCAGCATCGACGCGCTGGCGGTGGGCATCACCTTTGCCTGCGTGCCGGTGGAGATCATGGCCGCCTCCCAGATGGTCAACACCATTGCGGCGGTGTGCCTCATCGGCGTGATCACCTTCGCCCTCTCCTGCGTGGGCGTGAAGGTGGGCAGCGTGTTCGGCGCACGTTATAAGTCCAAGGCGGAGTTCGCCGGCGGCCTGATTCTGATCCTCATCGGCCTCAAGCTCCTGCTGGAGCATCTGGGCGTACTGTAACCGGACAAGCCGCAGGAGAGAGTGTTCAGCCGCACGGGATGTGCGGCTGAATGCGGATCGGCGTGAAACTCCCTTTTGCCCAAATTAAAAAAGCACCCCCGCGGGGGTGCTTTTTTTAATCAACGATATCTACAGAAACCTTGGTACCTGTACGCTGGGCGCAGGAACGCACCACGGTGCGGATCTCCTTGGCGATGCGGCCCTGGCGGCCAATCACCTTGCCCATATCCTCGGGGGCAACGCGCAGCTCCAGCGTCAGCTCGTCGCCGTGCTCCACCTCGGTCACGGTGACCTGATCGGGATGCTGGACGAGGCTTCTGGCGATATAGAGCAGCAATTCCTTCATGGCTTGCCCTCGGCCTTACAGAACGTCAACCTTCTTCAGCAGAGCGCGAACGGTATCGGTGGGCTGGGCACCGGTCTTGATCCACTCGCGGGCGCGGTCAGCGTCGATCTTGATCTCGGCGGGGTTCACGCAGGGATTATAGGTACCGATCTCCTCGATGAAGCGGCCATCACGGGGATAGCGGCTGTCAGCGACGACGACGCGGTAGTAAGGAGCCTTCTTGGCGCCCATTCTTCTCAGTCTGATCTTAACCATGGTTTTTTTCCTCCAAAAATTATAATTTTTTTATTCATCTATCATAAATGCCGGGGCACTTATTTCAGTCTCTTTTTGCGGCCAAAGCCACGCATGGCGCTGTTCATGCCGCCGCCCATCATGCCGTTCAGGGCGTTCATGCCGCGCCGACCGCCCTTGGTCAGCGCCTTGGTCATCTGCTGCATGGTCTCGTAGGATTTCAGCAGCCGGTTCACGTCCGACACCTGCTGGCCGCAGCCTGCGGCGATGCGGCGCTTGCGGCTG
>CAZDEF010000130.1:0-1712 GCA_964504385.1 uncultured Oscillospiraceae bacterium | reverse complement strand
GCGAGCAGGTTCGCCGCAGCCTCCGCTATGCCTATGAAGGCCGCAAGATGCGCAAGCGTGATTTCCGCCGTCTGTGGATCACCCGCATCAACGCCGCTGCCCGCATGAACGGCATCAGCTACTCCGTGCTGATGAATGGTCTGAAGAAGCAGAACATCACCATCAACCGCAAGATGCTGGCCGACATCGCCGTGAACGATCCCGCCGCTTTCACCAAGCTGGTGGAAACCGTCAAGGGCTAATTCTGGCAAGGACATCGCCCCCTCGTTTCGCCGTTTGGCGCGAGGGGGCTTTGCTGTATGGGCACAGAGAGGAGGAACCGCCGCCATGCCATCCATCACCACGCCGGGCATCGTGCTCCGCTATGCCAACTACCGCGATCACGACCGTATGCTCACCATTCTAAGCCCCACGCTGGGCCGGCTGGACGTGCTGTCGCGCGGCTGCCGCAGGCCCAAAAGCGCGCTGATGCCCGCCAGCGAGCTGTTCGTGCACGGCGAATTTGTGGCCTATGTGCAAAATGACCGCGCCACGCTCACCTCCTGTTCGCTGACTGATACGTTCTATCCGCTGCGGTTGGAGCCCTACCGCCTCACCTGCGCCAGCTATATGACCGCGCTGTGCGCCGCCGCCGTGCAGCCGGGGGAAGATGCCGCGCCGCTGTACGCGCTGCTGCTCAAAGGCTTGTATTACCTCGCCTATGATCCCGAGGCCGACCCGCTGGCCACCACCACCGCCTTCCTGCTGCTGTTTGCCGACGTCATGGGCTACCGGCCGCGACTGAGCCGCTGCGCCCACTGCCGCACGCCGCTGGCGCTGGAGCAGGGTGCGCCCTTCGATGTGGCTGCCGGCGGGCTGTGCTGCCCGGCCTGCGCCGCCCGCAGCACCTACCCCATGCGCAAAAGCGATATCGTATGGATGAGCGAGACCCTCCGCAACGGCCTCACCCCGCAAAAAAACACCGACGCAGGCACGCTGTTCGACGTGCTGCGCCGGTATGTGGAAAGCCGTTTGGAAACGCCCATCAAGGTCAGCCGACTGTTACCATGAGCGGGGCTGAAGAGAGCCGTCGTAATAGGCTGCGCGGGACAGGCGCGCCTTGTAGGCCGAAGAAATGGTGTACTGGTACGCATATTCCACCTGACCGTTGAGCAGGACGATGCGCTTGCGCAGCACATGATAATTGCCCTCGTCGCAGATCTTGGGGATGCACTCCTCCAGAACCGTGCGCATGGCCTCCTGCTGCTCCGGCCGCAAGTAGCTGTAACCATTGGGCCGCATCAGGAACGCGTACTCCTGCCCGGTGTGAAGCTCCTTGAGCAGCACGCCGGTCTTGTCCACCACCAGCTGCTCCAGCGGACGCTTGCGCGCAAAGTACAGCATGGGCGTCATGTCCTCAAACAGCTGGGAAGCATACAGCTTCTGCACGCGCAGCCGCAGCTTCCTTTCGCGGACGGATTCCTGATAAAAATACACGATCACCGCACCTGCCAAGCAGGCAGCCAGCAGGATCGGCAGAACGGTCTGCATGCGCAGCCACTCCCATCATCGATGATTACCTATTATACCATATTCGGTATAAATGTTACAAGCGTAAAATTCCGGTAACAGCCGCCGTTTGGCAGGCAAAGAAGAAGGACTTCCTTTTCAGAGGAAGTCCTCAGACCGCTGACAAAGTCGTCAGCGGTCTTTTCAAATGGGAAAAGCAAGAA
>CAZDEF010000129.1:0-1785 GCA_964504385.1 uncultured Oscillospiraceae bacterium | reverse complement strand
ATACTAAAACGCCATGCTTTCTCTTGAAAACATGGCGTTTTTCAGCGGTCTGAGGACTTCCTTTTCAGAGGAAGTCCTTCATTTTTTCGATGTTGTTTTCCTGCGTGTCCAGCAGTCTGCGGGTGAGGGCGAGCGCAGGGCGGTCATCGCCCGCATAGTCGCGCAGATGGCGAATGGTTTTCACCACGCCCATGGTGGTGCCCTGGATCATCATCTCCGCAATGCGGCTGCGGGAATCGTCCATGGCCATCTGTCCGGCGCTCATCAGATCCGCCGACCATCGGGCCATGAGGCCGTTCCCGGCGGGCGCGTCGCCCCTTTCGCGGATCAGTCCGTCCGCCTGTTCGCGGATGCTCTCGTATTCCCCCAGCTCGCGCGTCAGCTCCGACAGCAGCCGGTCCTGCGCATGCTTTTCCACGGCATGGATGCCCTCGCATCCCATATCCGCCGTCTTGTACACATATTGCAGCAGTTCCATTTCGGGCAGCTTGCTCATGCTCATCCCTCCTGCGGCCAGTATGCCCGGGACGGAGCGCCGATATGCCCGAAGCGCGATCACTTGCTTTCGATCCACGCGCGGCTGCGTTCCACGGCGCGGTGCCAGCCGTGCAGCGCGTCCTCGCAGGCCTTGGAATCCATCTCCGGATGGAACACCAGATCCGGCGTGACCATGGAGGCCGCCTCTTCCTTGCTGGCGTACAGCCCCACGCCGATGCCGGCCAGCAGCGCCGCACCCAGCGCAGTGGTCTCCAGCACCACGGGACGCACCACCGGCACGCCCACGATATCCGCTTGGAACTGCATCATAAACCCATTGGCGCTCGCGCCGCCGTCCACGTTCAGCTGCTTGGGCATTCTGCCGCCGCGATCCGCTACCATGGCTTTGAACAGGTCATAGCTCTGATAGCAGATGGCTTCCAGCGCGGCGCGAACGATGTGCGCGCGTCCCGTGCCGCGGGTCATGCCCACGATGGTGCCGCGGCTGTACATATCCCAGTACGGCGCGCCGAGGCCGGTGAACGCGGGCACAAGATACACACCGGCGGTATCCGGAATGCTCTCGGCGATCTTCTCGCTCTCGGCAGCGGAATGGATGAGATGCATTTCATCGCGCAGCCACTGCACCGTTGCGCCGCCCATGAACACGCTGCCTTCCAGCGCGTAGGTGGGCTGCCCGTTCAGCCGCCACGCCATGGTGGTGACCAGTCCGTTCTTGCTTTCCACAGGCAGATCGCCGGTGTTCATCAGCATGAAGCAGCCGGTGCCGTAGGTGTTCTTGACCATGCCGGGCTCAAAGCAGGCCTGACCGAACAGTGAGGCGTGCTGGTCGCCAGCCATGGCAGCCACAGGAATGGGACGGCCCAGGATCTCCGGGCGCAGATTGCCGATGACATGCGCGCTGTCCACCACTTCGGGCAGCACGGCGGCGGGGATGTTGAGCATTTTCAGCAGCTCATCGTCCCACTGCTGGGTGTGCAGGTTGAACAGCATGGTGCGGCCCGCGTTGGTCGCATCGGTCACATGGGGGCGGCCCTCCACCAGATTCCACGCCAGGAAGGTATCCACCGTGCCGAAGCACAATTCGCCCTTTTCGGCCTGTTCATGCAGGTTGAGGGTGTCCAGCAGGTAGGCCAGCTTGGTGCCGCTGAAGTAGGCGTCCGGCACAAGGCCGGTCTTTGGGCGGATGATATCGCTGTAGCCGGCAGCCACCAGCTTTTCCACATAGGGCGCGGTGCGGCGGCACTGCCACACAATGGCGTTATGCACGCAGCGGCCGGTGCTCTT
>CAZDEF010000128.1:0-2029 GCA_964504385.1 uncultured Oscillospiraceae bacterium | reverse complement strand
TACTAAAACGCCATGCTTTCTCTTGAAAACATGGCGTTTGTCAACGGTCTGAGCCTTGCGCAGCAAGGCTTTCCTTAGTAAGCGGGCGGGTGGCGTTCTGCGCACTTTTTTGCTATACTGGATGGCACATCAAGGCAGATGGAGGTGTTACGATGCAAAATGAAGAGATCGAAAAAGCCGTCCCGTGGAATCCGTGGCATGGGTGCAAACGGGTAAGCCCCGGCTGCAAGAACTGTTTTGTCTATAAAATGGATCGGCGCTACGGCAGAGACACGACTGTGATCACAAAGGGCAAGACGACCTACGAGCTGAAAGAGAAGGATTGTCCGCCTCATTCATTGGTCAAGCTGTGCTTTTCTTCGGACTTCTTTATTGAAGAGGCGGATGCATGGCGGGAGGGGTGCTGGGACTTTATCCGGCGCAGAAGCGACTGCATTTTTGTTACCACCACCAAGCGGCCTGAAAGGATCAAGGATTGTCTGCCGCCGGATTGGGGCGATGGATGGGATCACTTCCACTTGAGCATTTCCATCGAAAATCAGGAGATGGCGGACAGACGTCTGCCGTATTTTCTGGAGGCTCCGCTCAAGCACCGCGAGGTGTTCTGCTCTCCGCTGATCGGGCCGATCACGCTTGGCAAGTATCTGGATACAGGGCTCATCAAGTGTGTGAATGTCGGCGGCGAAATGGCTCCGAAGGCTGATGTACGCCCGATCCGCTATGAATGGATCAAGTCGCTGTACTTGGAAGCCAAGGAAAGAGGGATCGAGTTCTACTTTCATCAGTGCGGTTCCCTGCTCCTGAAAGACGGCGTGAACATTGGAAAGTGGAATTTGAAAGAACAGATCAAGCGTGCGGAAGAAGTGCAGCACGAGCTTGAGGAAACCTGCGGATCCATCTTCTGAAAAGGGTACATTGCCTAACAAACAGAATCCTCCGTATGACCTGCGCCATACGGAGGATTCCTGTTTCTTGCCGCGAAAATGCAAAAACCGCGCGCCATGCAGACGCGCGGTAAGAAAGATTTGAGAAATGGGATCACACGATGCCCTGCGCCATCATGGCTTCCGCCACCTTGAGGAAACCGGCGGTGTTCGCGCCGATGACATAGTTGGTGGGCTTGTCGCCGTATTCGGCGGCAGCAGCGGCGCACTGCTGGAAGATACCGGCCATGATGCCCTTGAGCTTTTCGTCCACTTCTTCGAACGTCCAGGAGAGGCGCTGGCTGTTCTGGCTCATTTCGAGGGCGGAGGTGGCCACTCCGCCAGCGTTGGCGGCTTTGCCGGGCCCAAAGAGCACATCGTTGCTCAGGAAAATCTCGGTCGCTTCGAGGGTGGAGGGCATGTTCGCGCCTTCAGCCACGCAGTAGCAGCCGTTGGCGACCAGCGCCTTGGCACTGTCGCCGTCCAGCTCGTTCTGGGTGGCGCAGGGCAGGGCGATATCGCACGGAAGGGTCCAGATGCCCTTGCAGCCTTCGGTGTAGACGCTGCCGGGCACGCGGGCGGCGTATTCCTTGATGCGGCCGCGCTCCACTTCCTTGATCTGCTTGACAACATCCAGCTGCACGCCGTTTGCGTCGTAGATATAGCCGTTGGAATCGCTCATGGCGACGACCTTCGCGCCCATCTGCGTGGCCTTTTCGGCGGCATAGATGGCCACGTTGCCGCTGCCGCTGACCACCACGGTCTGGCCCTCGATGGACTTTCCGTTGGCTTCCAGCATGTTCTTGGTGAAGTAGCACAGGCCGTAACCAGTGGCCTGCTTGCGGCCCAGGCTGCCGCCGTAGGTGAGGCCCTTGCCGGTCAGCACGCCCTCGTACAGGCCGGTGAGGCGCTTGTACTGGCCGTACATGTAGCCGATCTCACGCGCGCCGGTGCCGATATCGCCGGCGGGCACGTCGGTATCCGCGCCGATGTGGCGGTACAGCTCGTTGATGAAGCTCTGGCAGAACGCCATCACCTCGCGGTCGCTCTTGCCCTTGGGATCGAAATCGGAGCCGCCCTTGCCGCCGCCGATGGGCAGGCCGGTG
>CAZDEF010000127.1:0-2083 GCA_964504385.1 uncultured Oscillospiraceae bacterium | reverse complement strand
TTACCCGCCATGGCCATGGCGGCAACTTACCGCTTCATCCCTAAACAGACAGCTTCAGTAGTATACAACATCCCCTGCGTTTTTGCAATAGGTATTTCAAAATTTTTTTGATTTATTTTGCTCAAACCCTTATTTCATATAGCTTTGCTTTGTTCAAATTTGAACACGCTTTCGGGTGTATCCATCCTGCTTTTTGCATTTCATGTGCTGCATGGTCATATTTCTCATAGATCCACCATCCGTGGGCGCATTTTCGTTTCGTTTCCTTATTTATAATAGACAGCTTTTCTTTTTTCTCTCCCACTGCCGGTCAAACTGTGATATACTGTTTTTCATCATCAACAGCCGGAAAGGAGCGGAACCCTTGCATTTCACCCATCTCAAACTTCAGCAGTTCCGCAACTATCCGTCGTTGGAGCTGGACATTCACCCCGGCATCACCGTGCTGTACGGCCCAAACGGCAGCGGCAAGACCAATCTGCTGGAGGCCATGCATCTGCTCAGCCTCGGCCGCAGCCATCGCACCGCGCAGGACCGCGAAATGGTGGCCGCCGGTGCGGACAGCGCCGTCATCCACGGGCTCACCCAGCGGCTGGACGGCAAGCACGATGTGGAGATTCGCCTGTTTCAGCGCGAAAAGCCCCACAAGCGTGTGCTGCTGTATCACAAGCCCGCGCAGCGCATCGCCGACCTGATGGGACACGCCACGGTGGTGATGTTCTCCCCCGAGGATATCCGTATCGTGCGTGACGGCCCCGCCGCGCGGCGGCGCTTTGTGGACATGCAGCTCAGCCAGATCCAGCCCCGCTATCTGCAAACGCTCAAAATCTATCTCAGCACATTGGAAAGCCGAAACGCGCTCCTGCGTGAAAACAAGCTCTTCGGCGTACCGGATTTCATCACCCAGCTGGATACATGGGACGAGCAGCTCGCCCGCGCCGCCGTACCGCTGGCAGCATTCCGCGCCGCCTTTCTCAGCCGTCTGAGCGAAAACGCTGCACAGCAGTACGCCGCCATTTCCGAGAATCCCGGCGAACCCTTCCATCTTCGCTACGTCGGCCCGCTGAGCCAGACGGACGACCCCTTCCGCACCATGCTGGATGGTCTCGCCCGCAGCCGCCGCGAAGACATGCAGCGCATGTACACCACCTTCGGCCCCCACCGCGACGATGTAGCGATGCTGCTGTGCGAACGCGACCTGCGCGCCTTCGGCAGCCAAGGACAGTTGCGCACAGCCGTGCTGAGCATGAAGCTGGGCGAGATCCGCCTGATCGAAGAAGAAATGGGCGAAAGCCCCACCCTCCTGCTGGACGATGTATTCAGCGAGCTGGATCCTAAGCGGCGCAGCGCCCTGCTCAAGAGCACCGAAGGCATCCAAACGCTGCTCTCCTGCACCGACCGCCAAGACGCCGCTGATGCCAAGGCGGATGTGTTTTTGCGGGTGACTCAAAACGAACACGCCGCTGCACAGCTGATGCCGGAAGCCTAAACCAGCGGCGCTCCATCCTCCGCATGATCGGATCTGCCCCCATTCTCCCGCTCCCCCGAAATACAAAACAAATGCATCATTCGCCCTCTTTCCCACTTTCTGTTTCCTTGCCTTTTGTGCTATAATCGTTGCCGTGGTTCGGTTTGATCCGCACCGCGCGTATCAGAAAGTTCAATGGAAAGGGGTCTTTTCATCATGAATGCATACACTTCCCGCGTTTTGGAAGGTCTGAAAGCCCGCAACCCGCATGAGAGCGAATTTCTGCAGGCTGCTACCGAGATCCTCGACAGCCTCTCCCCTGTTTTTGACAAGCATCCCGAATACGAAGCCGCCGGTCTGCTGGAGCGCTTCATTGAGCCGGAGCGCGTTATCCTCTTCCGCGTGCCGTGGGTGGATGATCAGGGCAAGACGCAGGTCAACCGCGGCTACCGCGTGCAGTACAACAGCGCCATCGGCCCCTACAAGGGCGGCATCCGTCTGCACCCCAGCGTCAACCTGTCCATCCTCAAGTTCCTCGGCCTCGAACAGATCCTGAAGAACAGCCTGACCGGCCTGCCCATCGGCGGCGGCAAGGGCGGCTCCGATTTCGATCCC
>CAZDEF010000126.1:0-2145 GCA_964504385.1 uncultured Oscillospiraceae bacterium | reverse complement strand
TACTAAAACGCCATGCTTTCTCTTGAAAACATGGCGTTTTTCAGCGGTCTGAGGCCGCATCATGCGGCCTTTTTGATAAACTCAGTAATGATACTTCTTTTGCTTGAGCACTAAGAAGAGAGCGGTCAGCAGCGTAGCCATGACCTCGGCTACCACGATGGAGAACCACACGCCGTCGATGCCAAACAGCAGGGGCAGCAGCAGCGCCGCCGCTGTCTGGAACACCAGCGTGCGCAAAAAAGAGATGAGGGCAGAGGTGAGGCCGTCGTTGAGCGCTGTAAAGAAGCCGGAGCCGAAAATACCATAGCCCATGAAAACGAAAGACAGCGCAAAGATGCGGAAGCCGGAAACGGTCAGCTGCATCAGTTCGGCATCGTAGCCCACAAAGAGGCGTGCCAGAGGCACGGCCAGCAGCTCCGCAGCGGCCACCATGGCAAGCCCGAAGGTGCCCAGCATGATCAGACTTTTCCGCAGCAGACTGTGGAGCTCGGAGTGGTTCTGCGCGCCGTCGTGATAGCCGATGACCGGCGCAGTGCCGATGGTGTAGCCCATGAAGATCCCGCTGAAGATCATGCTGACATACATCATGATGCCGTAAGCAGCAACGCCGTTTTCCCCGGCATATTTGAGCAACTGCAGATTGTACAGCATGCCTACCAGACTCATGGAGATATTGCTCATGAACTCCGAGGAGCCGTTCAGACAGGCCTTGGTGATGGCGCGCCCGTCAAAAGAGGCCTTACCCAGCCGAAGCAGACTGCTGTTGGGCCGACCAAAGTAGAACAGCGGAACCACACCGCCCACCAGTTGGCTCATGGCGGTGGCAACGGCTGCGCCGGCCAGCTTGTGCTGCTGCGGCAGGAGCATCACCAAAACCGCATCCAGCACCATGTTGGTCACACCAGAGGAGATGGTGACCGCCAGCCCGAGCTGCGGCTTTTCAGCCGCAACAAAAAAGCTCTGGAACAGCATCTGCAGCACATAGAATGGTAGGGCGATCAAAATGATGCGGCCATAGACAAGGCAGTTTTCCAGCAGATCGCCCTGCGCGCCCATCAGTTGGGCAATGGGCCGGAGAAACGCAATGCTCAACACCGCCAGCACAGCGCCCAGAACAAAGGCCACATAGACAAACAGCGAGAAATAGCGGTTTGCCTTGTCCGGTTTTCCTTCGCCCATCGTCTTGGAAACGATGGCAGTGCCGCCAGTGCCGAACATCAACCCGACGGTCGATACGATCATCAGGAAGGGCATGATGAGGTTCACAGCAGTAAAGGGTGTTTTGCCGGCGAAGTTGGATACAAAGAACCCATCCACCACGCTGTAAATGGATGTGAAGATCATCATAGCGATAGACGGCAGCGTGAAACGGATCAGACGTCCGTAGGTGAAGTGATCGGAAAGCTGGATCTTCATGAACTTAACTCCTGTTTGCGTTGATTGGCATCGCATCGACCTGTTCCCGGAAACCGGCGATATACTTTTGCGTCAGACGGAAATACTGCTCTGCTTCTTCCTCGGTCCAGGTGTCAAATACATTGGCTTCGGCCTCGTAGACCCGCGCAGCTGTTTGCAGTGCGTACTGCCGCCCTTTTTCAGTCAGGCAGAGCAGCTTGGTGCGACCGTTGTACGGTTTCAGCAGGACGATGCCTTTCGTTTCCAGCTTGCGCACGGCGGAATTGAGCGTTTGCTTGGTCATGCCTGTCTGGTGGTAGATGTCACGCAGCAGGCAATTTCCGCCCTGATCATGGGCGATATACAGCACCTGCATCACGCTGTCGGACGTGCCCAGCTTGACAGCGGCTTGATGATACAGTGATTCCATCGCAGCCCATAGACAGTTCATCCGACGAAGGGTTTCGTGTGTTTGTATGCGCATTGCATTCCTCCATGTCCGAAAACGGACGATCACGATTATAATATGATTTCGGACGATTGTCAACAGGAGACTGCACAAAGAATTCATAGCAAAACAGGTCAGCTCTTTTCAGAACTGACCTGTTCAACATGAAACGTAGCCGGATGCTTCTTACTTGCCGAAGTAGCGGTTCAGCAGACCCTCGAACGCCTTGCCGTGACGGGCTTCGTCGCGGGCCATTTCGTGCACGGTGTCGTGGATGGCGTCGAGGTTGTATTCCTTGGCCT
>CAZDEF010000125.1:0-2205 GCA_964504385.1 uncultured Oscillospiraceae bacterium | reverse complement strand
CCATTTCTATTGTATCAAAAAAGGCCGCTTATTGCGACCTTTTTTGACAGGCTGCGCCATGCTTTCTCTTGAAAACATGGCGTTTTTCAGCGGTCTGAGACTGCAAACGCAGTCTTTTTGAAAGCATTATTTCTTCTTTTCCTTAAACAGATATTCGTCCACTTTCTCGCGGATCTCGTCGCTGATGACCCGCTCAATGGGGAAAGTGGCGGCATTGGCAACACGCTTGGTCAGGTAGAGCGCCTGCTGAAGGGTGATATCCAGCGACCGTTCGTCGATATAGCCGCTTTTGAGGCTGTCGCGGCGGTCATGAATATAGTCGGCTCCAGGCGCGCCGAAGCGGCACAGATTGACGGCCGGCACGCCGCGGTCGGCAAAGGGAATGCAATCGGACGAATAGATGTCCAGCTTGACCTCACAGGCCGTCCCCAGCTCATGCATCAGCGCATCCACATAGCCGACTGCCTTTTCCGTGGCCAGCACGGGCGCTGCGTTCACGCCAAGCGTAGCGGCGGCCACGTCCACGTTGATCATCAGCACATGCTTGTCCAGCTCGTCCTCATGCGCCTTCACCCACGCCTTGCTGCCCAGCAGTCCCTGCTCCTCGGAGCCGTACCAGTGGAACCGGAGCGTTCGGGCTGGCTGATGGGCGCTGAAATAGCGCAGCAGTTCCATCAGGATCACGCTGCCGGACATATTGTCATAAACGCCGGTGGAAAAGTACACGCTGTCGTAATGCGCGCCAAGGGAAATGATCTCCTCCGGATGTTGCGCGCCCTCGATCACAGCACACACATTCTGGCTCTGCGCGTCATAGCATTCGCTCGTCAATTCGATGTGCATCCGCTTCGCACCCCTGCGCACCAGCTCCGCAGCGTCCGCTGCGCGCAGGTTCAGCGCCACCGCATCGCCGAAAGGCCCGGTAAGCGTTTCCCGCAGCTTGCGGATATCACAGTCCGTTTCGGACAGCCGGTCGATGGTGCTGCCGGAGAAGGTGAGGATAGCAGCTGCACCAGCCTTCTGCAGCTTTTCATAATCCTTGCGGCGCAGACGGCCGTTGATCAGCACAACCTTGCCCTTCACCCGCTGCAGATGCACGGGAAGCAGGTTTTCGGCATAGTAGAACTCGGCATCCAACCCATCGGCAGGAGTGGAACGGGCGCGCTCATAGCCGGTAACGGCATATTCCTTTTTATAAGGCTCGGTAACGACAAGCTTGGCATGGCTGACCTTTCCGCAGGGCACGGTGAAGGGTTCCAGCCACGCCTGCGCACCGGTGCTCTGCGCCTCCCGAAGCAGCCGGACAGCGGCCTGCTTTTCAGCCTCGGAGCCGCTGACGCGTTCATAAGCCAGTTCCTTGAGCAGTGAAAACGCCCGATGGGCAGATACGTTCATATTCATATGCCTCCTGTTGGTAGATATTTTCATTCTATCATACCGCCCTCATTTCAGCAAGAGCCGCCCTGCGAAAGGGCGGCTCAGTTCTGTCACGCAGCGGTCTGTTTGTTTTTGGGGAATCGGAGAGCGTTCATCCAGCGCAGCACGCGTTCACGCGGGAACAGCAGGTTGATGCCGAGGGCCACCACCACGCCGACGCCGGTATCGAACATGCGGTTGAGGGAGTAGGAAATGTAGCTGTCCACCGGCTGGCTGAACAGCAGGATGCACAGGATCACGCCGCCCGGCTGAATGCCGCCCGGCCAGCGGAACACCTGACAGGCCACAATGAGCACCACCACGCCCACGAACAGGAACAGCAGCATCAGCGGCTGCATGCTGCCATCCGGCACAAAGCGCAGGTACAGGCTGAACAGTGCCATGCCGATGAAACCGCCAATGATGGTGCCAAACAGACGGTTGCCGCCGTTGAGCCACGAATTCGCCATGTCGTAGCCCAGGCCAAAGATAGCGCCAATACAGGCAAAGGTGGGGTTGCGGCCGATCAACAGATACAGGAAAGCGCAAAGCGTGGCAGCAACGGCCGTTTTGATATTGCGCATGCCGACGCCGATCGGATGGGGATGTTCCTCGTGCATGGTTCGCGTACTCCTCTTTCAGGTAAAGTCAAACATGCACCATTATAGTACCGAATCGAAAAAAGTCAAATCATCGGCAGAGAAAAGTAAGCTCCTCCGGTACATACCGAAGGAGCTTCAGACCGTTGACAAACGCCATGTTTTCAAGAGAAAGCATGGCGTTTTAGTA
>CAZDEF010000124.1:0-2345 GCA_964504385.1 uncultured Oscillospiraceae bacterium | reverse complement strand
TGAGGTAGTTGATGGTCTCTTCGATGGTCTCGCAGCCGGAGCCCATGGCGATGATGACCTTTTCAGCATCGGGAGCGCCCACGTAGTTGAACAGCTTGTACTCGCGGCCGGTCAGCTTGGAGATCTGCTCCATCACCTTTTCCACGATGGCGGGAGTGGCTTCGTAGTACTTGTTGGCGGCTTCACGGCCCTGGAAGTAGATGTCGGGGTTCTGGGCGGTGCCGGCCTGATGGGGATGCTCGGGGTTCAGGGCGTTCTCGCGGAAGGCCTTGACCTTGTCGAAGTTCACCAGAGGACGCAGCTCTTCATAATCGAAAGCGTCGATCTTCTGCACTTCGTGGCTGGTACGGAAGCCGTCGAAGAAATGCAGGAAGGGCACGCTGGATTCGATGGTGGACAGGTGCGCAACAGCGGCCAGATCCATGGCTTCCTGCACGGAGTTGGAGGCCAGCATGGCAAAGCCGGTCTGACGGCAGGCCATCACGTCGCTGTGGTCGCCGAAGATGTTCAGCGCATGCGCAGCCAGAGCACGGGCGCTGACGTGGAACACGCAGGGCAGCAGTTCGCCGCTAATCTTGTACATGTTGGGGATCATCAGCAGCAGGCCCTGAGAAGCGGTGAAGGTGGTGGTCATAGCGCCAGCGGCGAGGCTGCCGTGCACAGCGCCGGCGGCGCCCGCTTCGGACTGCATCTCGCTTACATGCACGGACTGGCCGTACAGGTTCTTCTGGCCACGAGCCGCCCACTCGTCCACGACTTCAGCCATGGGAGAGGAAGGGGTGATGGGGTAAATGGCTGCCACATCGCTGAACGCATACGCAACGTGGCCGACAGCAGTATTGCCGTCTACGGTCATTTTGATGGCCATTTGGGATTCCCTCCTAAGATTTATGTTTTGAAAGCCGTCTGTCTGCCTGTCTGCTGTTTTTGGGCATGACAAACAGACAGATGGAGGTTTCCAACGTACTTATTATAAGCGGTTGTAAAATGCTTGTCAACCTTTGACGATTTAATACATACAAGGAAGTTGCGCTCTTTTGCGCCCGCCGGAAGGCCGGGGACGGCGCATGCTTTTTCCACCCGAAAGTTTTTCTTTTGACCTGCCATAGAGTATGATATAATGAACGGACAAAGGGGGGACGCACCATGGCCAGATGCAAAGCAAACTACATCTTCGTACCGGACAAGCCCGTCAGGCGGCGCAGCGGCTGCATGGGCATGGCGATCATCCTGCTAGCGGCGGCGCTGGGCGCGGTGCTGCTGCTCAATGCCGCCATCAACCGCCGGGTGGAGCTGCACGAGGAAAAGGTGTCCGTCATGGGGCTGGACAAAGCCTATGAGGGCTTCACCGTTTTGCACATCAGCGATCTGCAGGCGTCCGCCATCGGCAGCGATCTGCAGCTGTGGCGCGATCTGCTCTATGGAAAGAATTTCCACGCCGTGGTGCTCAGCGGCGACATGGTGGGCTACACGGGCAACTACGAGCCGCTGCTGTCCCTCATCCACACGCTGGGCGAGATCCGCCCCGATGTGCCGGTGTATTTCATCGCTGGCGACGAAGACCCCATGCCGGTCATCTCCACCCCGCAGGGCACGCCCGAGACGCTGAGCGACTGGGTGCGCGCGGCGCAGAAGCTGGGCGCTATTTATCTGGACGCACCGGTAGCGCAGCAGGTGGGCAAGCAGACCGTGTGGTTCGTGCCGGAATACCTGTACGATGTGGACGCATCCGCCATGGTGAGCAGTCTGGAAAACCAGAAGAAGGAAATGGAGGCTGCTGGCACGCAATACGAGGCGCAGGGCGGCGCGCAGTATCGGGCGCTGGTCTACCGGCTGGAGGCCATGCAGCGCACGGTGGAGGCCCAGCGGGTGATGCTGTCCGCCGATCTGCAGATCGCCGTGAACCATGTGCCGCTGCAGCCCAGCTACATCCGCACCAGTCTGGAATGGGCCGATCAGGACCGCGCGTTCAATTTCCGCAACATCAGCCTGCTGCTGTGCGGGCACTACTGCGGCGGACAATGGCGTCTGCCGGGCGCAGGCCCCCTCTATGTGCCGGACAAGGGCTGGTTCCCCGGTGACGGCGGCGTGATGGGCATGCAGCGCGTGAACTCCATCAACCAGTACATCTCCCCCGGCTTGGGCGGCTGCGCCGAATACCCCTTCCCCGGCCGCCTGTTCAACGCCCCCGGCGCAACGCTGGTGAAGTTTACCGGAACGATCCAGTAGAAGAAAAACGGAATGAAATCACAAACGCTCCCGTTGCAAACATGCAGCGGGGGCGTCAGATCGCTGACAAAGTCGTCAGCGGTCTTTTCAAATGGGAAAAGCAAGAAAAAGAGGGA
>CAZDEF010000123.1:0-2347 GCA_964504385.1 uncultured Oscillospiraceae bacterium | reverse complement strand
ATACTAAAACGCCATGCTTTCTCTTGAAAACATGGCGTTTGTCAACGGTCTGAAGGGGGAGGGTCCCCCTTTTTTGTTTGCGTGTACGGACGCAGAATTCAAGAACCTCAACCGTACCAAACTTAGAACAATAAAACCCACAGGGGTCAAGGGGCCGTGCCCCTTGTCGGGGAGGGGGGAAGGAGGCACCTGCGGTGGGCACATGTTCCGGTAAAGCCGATCCCAAAGCATGCTGCACCATCCGCGACCCAGAGCCGGCGGCATCCGTCGCCAAAAAAATCCCCCTCCCCGTGAACCATCCTCCCTCCTCATTCGTCTTATCATTAACATCACCCATTGGAAAGGAGCCCCTGCCCTTGGAGGCATCCACCTTTCAGGCCGAAGCCATGCGGCTGGAAAAGCTCATGTACCACGTCAGCTGGTCCATGCTCCATCACCCCGAGGACTGCGCCGACGCCGTGCAGGAGACCCTCGCCCGCGCATGGCAGAAACGCCATACCCTCCATCAGACCGCAGCCTTCAAACCGTGGATCATGCGGATCCTCGTCAACCAGTGCAGCGATATGCTGCGCAAACGCAAATGGCAAAGCCCCACCCCCGTAGAGCAGCTGCCCCTGCAGGCCAGCCCCGTGCAGCCATCCCCCCTGCAGGAGTGCATCCAGCATATGCCGCCCGAGCTGCGGCTGGTGATGGTGCTGCACTATCTAGAAGGCTTCACCGTGGAGGAGACCGCCCGCATCGCCCGCATCCCGGCGGGCACGGTGAAATCGCGCCTGAAACGCGGGCGCGAACAGCTCAGCACCCTGCTGCAGCAGGAACGAGAGGAGGAACCCTGCCATGAATGATACCGCCATCCGCAAAGCGCTGGAGCAGGCCGCGGGCGATACGCCGCCCAGCTTCCACCGCGCCATGCAGGATACCTTGGCCCGCATCGCCGCGGGCGATGCCGCCCCCGCCCCGCGCCCGCGGCGCATGGCCCGGCGCGCGCTGGCGCTGGCCGTGCTGATGGCGCTGCTGGTGGGCGCGGCGTGCGCGCTGTACCGCTTCACCACCTTCGACCAGCTCAGCTTCCTCACGGGTGAAAACCCCGCCAATGCCGGCCAAGTGATGACCGCCGACCTGCACACCGAGACCGTGAACGGCGTGGAGATCTCCATCCGCGAGGCCGGGTACGACGGGCGCATCCTGTTCCTGCAGTACGTTTACCGCCTGCCCGATATCGACCGCCCCCTGACCGGCGACGACGAAAGCCTGCTGGATGACTACAACGTGGGCTGGTGGGTGGATCATTTCTGGATTGACGGGCAGTGCATGCCCATGTTCGGCGGCTCCGGCGGCACGACGGACGGCACCGGCGCGCCCGGCGAGCTGGTGCGCACCGAATACTGGCGGCTGGATGAGGGCGGCGTGCAGCTGTCCGGCCGGGTGGAGATCGCCCTGCCCATCGGCGCAAAGCCGGATCCCGCCCGCTATTTTCCCCGCAGCCAGCACCCCGAATGGTACGATGAAAACGGCGACCTGAAGCAGCCCGATCAGGGGCTGGTGCGCTTCACGCTGGACGCCGGCGACCTGCTCAGCCGCGTTGTCACCCACCATCCGCAGGGTAGCGTGACCAACGCGCTGGGCGCCTTCCGCGTGAGCGAGGCCGCCTTCAGCCCGCTGATGACCTACATCACCCTATCCATCCAGCCCGACCCCGCCGCGCTGGCGGCGTATCAGACCAGCCACAGCCGCGGCTACGAGGACGAGCACGGCGAGCCGCTCCTGTGGCCCTACGAGCCGGTGGACGCGCACGGCGACTGGGTGTTCAGTCTGGCGCTGGTGGATGCGCAGGGGCGCGAGCTGTTCCCCGGGCACAGCGGCTGCAGCATGGTGGGCAATGAACAGGCGGAGTTCCTGTACCCCTGCATCAGCCCCCTGCCCAGCGAGCTGTGGCTGGCCCCCGTGGAAGACGGGCAGGCGGACATGGCGCAGGCGCTGCGGGTGTGGTGAGCGCAGAAGGAGGACGAAAGATGAAACGGTTCAAACAGGCAATGACGGTTCTTTTGGCAGGGGTGCTGCTGTGCAGCGGCGCGGCGGCGGAATGGATATGCGACGCCATGCCCGCCCAGCTGCAGCAGATCACCCTGACCGGGCGCGGCCTTTCGCTGCAGGCCTTTCACAGCGCGCTTCAGGCGCAGTTCACTCTGCATCCGGACTTCAGCCTGAAGAACGTGCAGATGGTGGATGAATTCTGCGTCCGTACACGCAAACAGCCATCACTACCAGCCTAACGGCTGACAAGTGATGGCTGCAGCCTGTCAAAAAAGGTCGCAATAAGCGGCCTTTTTTGATACAATAGAAATGG
>CAZDEF010000122.1:0-3320 GCA_964504385.1 uncultured Oscillospiraceae bacterium | reverse complement strand
TTTTTCTTGCTTTTCCCATTTGAAAAGACCGCTGACGACTTTGTCAGCGGTCTGAGCCTTGCTGCGCAAGGCTGCTGAACCCACCGCGCATGTCGCTGGGTTCAGAATCCATTTGGAGGGCTGCGGCCCTCCAAACCACCCAATGGCGTTTTTCAAATCTTTCTTAAAAGCGCGCTACCGTTCCGTCACTTCCAGCGGAATGCTGCTTGCAACCGCTCTCAGCGCCTCATCCGACAGCTTCGCTTGCCGATCTTCCGCTCCGCGGATCGCGCCAACCGTCCGCAGCATCGGCCCCTCCTGCTCCTGCGCTGCCTCCATCAATGCCATTCCCCGCAGCCATGCCAGCATGCTGGGCTCGATCCAGTATAAAAACTTCGTGCCGGGGGCGCAGCTTTCCAGCCGTTTCATACGCAGATACATGTTCACCCCATCCAGCGCATCGTGCCAGATGTCCACATACGCGCAATCAAAGCCCTGTCCGCCCATGCTGTGGGCAAATGCATATGCGTCTGCTTCCACGATCCGGATCTTTTCGACATGCGGAAACTGGGGCAGAATGAACTCCCGGAACAGGGAGATCACATCCGCCTCCCGTTCGATCACCACAACTTCCGATACATTTTCCTTCTGAGAAACCATAAAGGCATAATACCCGAGTCCGAGGCCAAACACAGCCACCTTGCCAAAGGCGGCGCGCACATCCGACATCATGGTGTTGATCTCACTGGGCGTAACAGTCATCCACTCGCGCCCGTTTTCTTCCACCACAGGTGCGCGGAAATCCTCCGTAAAAAAGCCGATTTGCGGGATCTCCCGTCCATCTGCCAGCGTTTTCAGGTCATCGGCGGTAAACAGCTCGTAGGCTTCGATGGTCTTATAGCCCATGCGCCATTTTCCGCGCGTGATCTGCGGCATGCGGATGGTCTGATAATACGAATCACGCTGGCATTCTGCGGCATCCAGCTGATGAATGGCCGGTCGGATATACTGTTCTTCCAACACGCGATCATCAGCGTTTTCCTCTGCGTTCAGCCCGCAGGCAGCTGCCGCCAGCAGCCGCACCGCCGTTTCGGTATCCACGCCGCAGTCCAGCAGCTCCTGCACATCCGCAGCCTTGATAAAACGCGGGCAGATGTGCAGATAGCTACTGAACACTTCCAGCGCCCGCAGATTGTACTCCGCAGTCTGCAAAATCTGCATCATTTCATTCATTTCTGATTTCCTCACTTGATCGGCGTGCCAATCTGCATTTCCTTCCGCCAAAGGGGCGCAGGGCCGTCGTCCGCCCAATATTCCGTCATGGAAGCAATTTTGCCTTCATCAAGCTTCACAAAGGACACCGCATGGAAAGAATCTCTTCCGTTCTTGGGATAAACGCGGCAGGCCATGATGAGCCCATCCGGCGTTTCGACCACTCGTTCCAGCTCGCCGTCCCACTCGCCCGGATATTCGCAGTTAGCGCGAATGTACTCATCCAACGCAAACCTTTCATTGGTACAGGGCCACTCCACCACCGCGTCCTTCTGGAAAAAAGCGCGCAGCGCCTGCGCATCCTGCGCAAGCACTGCACAAAAGAAAGCCTGTACATTCATCTTCATTCCGGCTGAATGGCCAGCGTAATCACCTGCGGCCTTTCCAGCACATCCTCCTTCACAATGCGCACCAGCGGCATCTGCGTGTCCTCTGCTTTGGTCAGCGCAAGGAAATCGCGCACGGTGGCGGTGGGCATCTCCTCATCATAAGGCGTGCGGTAATGCATGGGAATGGCTACGACCGGCTGCAGCAAGCGGCACACCTCCACAGCAACAGATGCATCAATGGTGTAATAGCCGCCCACCGGCAGCAGCAGCACGTCCAGTCGGCCGATCTGCCGCAGCTGATCAGCTGTCGGCACATGACCCAGATCGCCTGCATGGCCGATGCGCAGTCCTTCCGCCTCCACCACATAAAAGGTATTCGGCCCGCGCTTTGCACCCTGCACTTCATCGTGCCATGTCGGAACGCCAATGATCTTCACATCGCCCATTTTGTGGATGCCAAGCTGATCCACCACCTGCGCGCCGGACTGCAGACACTGCATGCCATCATGATCGTGATGATAGTGGCTGATCAGGCACAGATCCGCCTTCACACTTCGCCGGGGAAAGCTGTAGAAATCCCCATACGGATCAAAGGCCAGCACAGTCCCGTTTTCCAGCGTCATGGTAAAAAAGGCGTGTCCCATGTATTTGAGGATCATTTCATCTTCTCCTTTCGCTGATCCAGCCACTCGCACAAGATCTGCCCAGCAGGATAGGCGCTGCTCCTGTTCACCCGCCATTGCTGCGCTGCCGCCTGCATCATTGCCGGAACCGCTGTCAGCATTCTTTCTTCCTTCTGTGCGGTCAGTTTCAGCACACGGCGGATGACCGGGGCATTTTCCGCGTTCCATTCGCCCGGATGGATCAGCCACCACCTGCACAGGGCATAGGCCTCATGATAGGCTTCCTGTGCCGGAAAAGCTGGGATCTTCCTCGGCAGCGCATCCAACACTTTTCTGCGCCTTTCTTCCGTCCAGTCGATGTACCACAGTCGGCTGCGCTCGTCCACTTCGCACCGGAAACCAGCCGGCTGCAGATCCGGCAATCGGTCGGCCCGTCTGGGCAGATCGCTCACCCACAGAGCGCGGTCATCATCGCACAGCTTCACGAAGCAATGCGTCTCCATGGGCAGCAAGGCAAACAGCCGCTGCTGCTCATGCTTCAGGTTCATTTTCGCCTTCCTGCGCCATCAGATGCAGCTCCATATCATGCATAGCGGCAAAGCTGCCGTTCAGATCCAGCTGATAGCTCAGTTCCAGTTCTCCGCCGTCATCGCCCAGATCGTAGGCCAGCCGTGTACAATACAGCGCCAGCTCCATATCGCCATACGGCGTGTGATACTGTCCCTCATAGCGGCAGCCCATGCGGAACACCATCTGCGTGGTGTATGTGCCATCGCGCGCCATGGTCACGCAGTCGTCTGCCACCGTCACCGTTACCTGCTGCATGGGCATGCTTTCGTCGATCTGCTCCTGATAGCGGATCACCGCTGCCTCGTCCGTTAGCTCCAGCACGCCGGATGTCAGCATGGTCATGGTCTCATCCTCCACCGCTTCATCGCGATGCGCATTGGAGCGGATGGAAATCAGCACGGGAATCGTGGTCATCCCGTTGTACCCCCTTAACGTATGGATCCAAAAATGATATACTACACAAAGTACTATACCACATGGAAAGGGTTGCTTGCAATGCTTTGTCTCAAGGCGCACGCCAAAATCAACTGGACGCTGGACATTCTGG
>CAZDEF010000121.1:0-3455 GCA_964504385.1 uncultured Oscillospiraceae bacterium | reverse complement strand
GCGGATCATGGCGCAGGCCTCGTCCACCAGATCGATGGCCTTGTCCGGCAGGAAGCGGTCGGTGATGTAGCGGTTGGACAGCGTGGCAGCGGCGATGAGCGCGCCGTCGGTGATCTTCACGCCGTGGAACACCTCGTAGCGCTCCTTCAGGCCGCGCAGGATGGAAATGGTGTCCTCCACGGTGGGCTCGGCCACCAGCACGGGCTGGAAGCGGCGCTCCAGCGCGGCGTCCTTTTCAATGTACTTGCGGTATTCGTCCAGCGTGGTCGCGCCGATCAGGTGCAGCTCGCCGCGGGCCAGCATGGGCTTGAGCAGATTGCCCGCGTCCATGGATCCCTCGGTCTTGCCCGCGCCCACGATGGTGTGCAGCTCGTCGATGAACAGCAGGATGCGGCCTTCGCTCTTCTTGATCTCGGCCAGCACCGCCTTGAGCCGCTCCTCAAATTCGCCCCGGTACTTTGCACCGGCGATCAGGCTGCCCATGTCCAGGCAGAACACCGTGCGGTCCTTCAGCGAATCCGGCACGTCGCCGCGCACGATGCGCTGCGCCAGCCCTTCGGCGATGGCGGTCTTGCCCACGCCCGGCTCGCCGATCAGCACGGGGTTGTTCTTGGTCTTGCGGGTGAGGATGCGGATGACGGAGCGGATCTCGCCATCGCGGCCGATCACGGGGTCCAGCTTCTGGGCGCGGGCCGCGGCGGTCAGGTCGGTGCCGTATTTGGTCAGCGCGTCGTAGGTCTCCTCCGGCGTTTCGCCGGTGACGCGGGCATTGCCGCGCACGCTCTGCAGCGCTGGCAGGAAGGTCTTTTCCTCAATGGCGTAGCCTTTCCACAGCTCCGCCATGCTGCGGCTGGGCTTTTCCAGCAAGCCCAGGAACAGGTGCTCCACGCTCAGGTATTCGTCCTTCATCTGCTGGGCGCGTTCGCGCGCAGCCACCAGCGCACGCTCCACATCATTGTTGATGTATATCTTGTCCATCTCACGGCCGCTGCCCATCACCTTGGGCAGGCGGGCGATCATGGTCTCCAGCCGGGCGGCGATCTCCTGCGGGGCCTTGCCCATCTTGGTGAGCAGCTGGGGGATCAGCCCCTGCGCGTCCGACAGCAGCGCGTAAGCCAGATGCTCCTGCGCCACTTCCTGATTTTGATATTGCACCGTCAGCTGCTGTGCCAGCTGCAGCGCCTCACGGCTTTTTTCTGTAAACTGCTGGTTGTTGTTCATATAGCAGACCTCCTTCTACTGATCAGAATAGAAGCAAAGCAGTTTGGAAAGATCAAATCCTTTGACTTTCTTTGACCTTTCGTGAAAAAGTATATCATCCCGCCCGGCAAAGGTCAATAGCTTTTTGCAAAAAAAATCCGGTCGGTACGATCATGCCCGCAGAGCTGCGGCCTTCGCGCGAAAAGCATACATCAATTTGGCATTCGGGCTACCCAAGGGGGCAAAATTCTGCTATAATAGATGCTGACCCACCATGTGAAGGAGGAAACTACCCATGCCTATGGTCAATACGAAGGAAATGTTCAAGAAAGCCTACGAAGGCGGCTACGCCATCGGCGCTTTCAACGTCAACAACATGGAGATCATCCAGGGCATCACCGAAGGCGCCAAGCTGGAGAACGCTCCGCTGGTGCTGCAGGTGTCCGCCGGCGCGCGCAAGTACGCCAAGCACGTTTACCTGATGAAGATGATCGAGGCCGCCATTGAGGACACCAATCTGCCCATCGCTGTGCATCTGGACCACGGCCCCGACTTTGAGACCTGCAAGAGCTGCATCGACGGCGGCTTCACCTCTGTGATGATCGACGGCTCCCACCTGTCCTTTGAAGAAAACATCGCCCTGACCCGCAAGGTGGTGGAATACGCCCACGACCGCAACGTGACCGTGGAGGCCGAGCTGGGCCGCCTGGCCGGTGTGGAGGATGACGTGAAGGTATCCGCCGAGGATTCTTCCTACACCCGTCCCGAGGAAGTGGAGGAGTTTGCCACCCGCACGGGCTGCGACAGCTTGGCCATCGCCATCGGCACCAGCCACGGCGCGTTCAAGTTCAGCGGCGAGCCCAAGCTGCGCTTTGACATTCTGGAGGAAGTGTCCAAGCGTCTGCCCGGCTTCCCCATCGTGCTGCACGGCGCTTCTTCCGTCATCCCCAGCTATGTGGACATGATCAACCAGTACGGCGGCAACATGCCCGGCGCGCAGGGCGTGCCGGAGGAAATGCTGCGCAAGGCTGCTTCCATGGCCGTGTGCAAGATCAACATCGACTCCGACCTGCGTCTGGCCTTCACCGGCGAGATCCGCAAGCACTTTGCCGAGCATCCGGATCACTTCGACCCCCGCCAGTACCTCACCGACGCCCGTGCCGGCATCCGCGACATGGTGCGCCACAAGATCGTGAACGTGCTGGGCTGCAACGGCAAGGCGTAAGCCGCCGTTCCCCCCGCCGAAACACACCCAGAGGGCTGCCGCCGGCCACGCGCCGCGGCGGCCCTTTTTGCGCGCCCACTGGGCGGAACGTGCAGCTTGCAGGGGCTTTTTCCCCCTTTATGGGAAGCATTGCCGCATGGCCACTAATCCAGTCGAAAACCGGGCAGCCGCGCGCTTTGTGTGCTATGATGCAGAAAACGGACGCTCCGGCACGGCTGGTGCGGAACGGACGGACGCTTCTTCTGTATCAGGGAGGGAACAGTTTTGACGAGCACACGCATCCTGATCGTGGACGATCATGGGTCTTTGCGCAAAAGCATGGCGGATTTTCTGCGCAAGCAGGAAGGCATTGACGAAGTACGCGAGGCGGCCAACGGCGTGGAGGCGCTGAAATGCCTGCACGAGGGCCGATACGACATACTGGTGACGGACATTGTGATGCCCATGATGGACGGCTACATGCTGCTGGAGGAGATGCGCCGCCAGCAGCTGACGCCGCAGCCGCGCATCATCGTGGCATCGGCGCTGGGCCGGGACGATTTCATCACCCGCGCCATTGAGCTGGGCGCGCTGTTTTACATGGTGAAGCCCTTCGAGCCGGAGCACCTGCTCAGCCACATCCGCGACATTGCCGACGGCGCTGCCGGCCCGCTGCCGCTGGCCCGCCCCAGCGCGCCCGCCCATGTGCAGAGCCTGGACGAGCGGCTGGGCAGCCTGTTCCTGACCATCGGCATCCCCGCGCACATCAAGGGCTACCAGTACCTGCGCCACGGCATCAAGCTGGTGATCGAGCAGCCGGACATGATCAACCGCATCACCAAGGAGCTGTACCCCACCATCGCCCGCCACTTCGGCACCAGCGCCAGCAAGGTGGAGCGCGCCATCCGCCACGCCATCGAGGTGGCGTGGAACCGCGGCCGCGTGGACACCCTGAACCGCGCCTTCGGCTGCCGCGTGTGCACCCCGGAGGATAAGCCCACCAACGGCGAGTTCATCGCCATGATCGCCGACCGGCTGAGCATGGAACGGA
>CAZDEF010000120.1:0-3640 GCA_964504385.1 uncultured Oscillospiraceae bacterium | reverse complement strand
CTCAAGTCTCACTCTTTTTTTCTGCCCTGTGTCCAAGATGTATTGTAGCTCTACAGGTTTCCTTGCGGGTTTTTTGGGTGAAAGGTTTGACATTTCCCGTCGAAAACGGTATGATGACAAGATGTAAGAGTATCGGATCTTTCATGCGGGAAGGAGGAGGTTTTTTGTCCAATCCATGGGACGACGGAAACGCTGCGCGCGACCTGAGTTATACCGACACCGCCTCCAATCCCTACGCACCGCTCAACTATGCCGAGCGGCTGAAAAACGCGGGAAAGAAGCCGTCTTCTGCCACCACGCATGTGGAATACACCCCCGGCCAGCTATACGGCGGCAGCTGGATGACGCCGCCCAAGCCCATGGAGCCTGCGCAGCCCGCCGCGCCGCAGCCGGGCCAGCCATATGTGAGCACGCCCATATCCTTTGAGCCGCTCACGCCACCCGCGCCGCTGACGGCGGATCCGCTGCCGCCTGCGCCCGCGCCGCAGACTCCGCCGCCCGCCTATCTGCAGCACCGCCGCAGGAGCGACCGTACGCAGCAGGAGGAAGCGCCCGCCTATCCGCCGCAGGCGCAGGCCGGTCTGCCCTATTCGGCCGATCTGTTCCAGCATCAGCCCACAGCCTACATGCCCACCGGCAATCCGGATGAGATCCCCAACCGGCCCTTTGAGCCGGAGCCGTACTTTGAACCGGCCGCGCGGCAGGAGATGCCCGCACAGGAGACCGACTGGCGCGATCCCTTCACGCCCGCCGCGCCCAAGCAGGAGCGCACCGTGCCCGGAGCGCGCAAAGCCGTCGCTCCGCCCGCCGCCCGTCCGCCCGTGCGGATAGGCCGTGTGGCGGCGCTGATCGCAGCGGCGCTGATGCTGCTGTTCTGCGTGGTGGTAGGCGGTTCCATCGTGCTGGATCTGCTGCACAACGAGCGCGGCATGGAAGCACGGCGCGACGAATACCTTCAGCGCACCGGCACCGAGCTGCACATGGGCGCGGCAAGGGTGGATCTGCTGCCAAAGGGCCAGACCTATCAGCCCACGGCAACGCCTTCGCCCACGCCCAACCGCCCCACGCCCACGCCGGTGATCGCCATCAACGAGGCGGCGGTGCTGGGCATGAGCCGCCCGGACGGCGGCGAGGCGGCGGAAGCCGAGCTGATCACCCCCACGCCCGCGCTGCGTTCGCGCGCCACGTCCTACCCCAAGAACCCGCTGTGTAACGTGCTGGAAAGCATCAGCGTGCTGGCGGCGGAAAATGCCGATGTGGTGGGGCGGCTGGTGATCGACGGCGTGCTGGACGAGATCGTGATGCAGCGCAACAACACCTACTACCTCACCCACAATTCGTTGGGCGTCACCAGCCAATCCGGCGCGGTATTCGCCGACGAGAGTTGCACGTTCCGCCTGCCGCCGGAAAACCTGCTGCTGCGCGGGCAAAGCTCCGTGCCCGGCAAGGTGTTTGCGCCGCTGTGGCAGTTCGTGCAGGGCGGCGAGGCGTTCGTATCCGCCCACACCACAGCGCGGCTCACCACGCTGTATGAAGAAGAGACCTATGAACTGTTCGCAGTTATCACCGTCGGCAGCGACCCCGCCGGCGAAGGCTACTTCAACTACGCCAGCCAGCCCACCTTCACCACCGACGAGGCCATGATGAACTATGTGGCCATGGCTCGCCAGCGCAGCCTGTACCAGTTCAGCACCGTGGTAGAGCCGGACGACCGCCTGCTCACCCTTGCCACACTGGGCGGCGACAGTTGTGTGGTGCTCCTGTATGCGATGAAAGATTTCTAACCCAAAACGCTCCCGCTGCATGTTTGCAACGGGAGCGTTTGTGATTTCATTCCGTTTTTCTTCTACTGGATCGTTCCGGTAAACTTCACCAGCGTTGCGCCGGGGGCGTTGAACAGGCGGCCGGGGAAGGGGTATTCGGCGCAGCCGCCCAAGCCGGGGGAGATGTACTGGTTGATGGAGTTCACGCGCTGCATGCCCATCACGCCGCCGTCACCGGGGAACCAGCCCTTGTCCGGCACATAGAGGGGGCCTGCGCCCGGCAGACGCCATTGTCCGCCGCAGTAGTGCCCGCACAGCAGCAGGCTGATGTTGCGGAAATTGAACGCGCGGTCCTGATCGGCCCATTCCAGACTGGTGCGGATGTAGCTGGGCTGCAGCGGCACATGGTTCACGGCGATCTGCAGATCGGCGGACAGCATCACCCGCTGGGCCTCCACCGTGCGCTGCATGGCCTCCAGCCGGTAGACCAGCGCCCGATACTGCGCGCCGCCCTGCGCCTCGTATTGCGTGCCAGCAGCCTCCATTTCCTTCTTCTGGTTTTCCAGACTGCTCACCATGGCGGATGCGTCCACATCGTACAGGTATTCCGGCACGAACCACACGGTCTGCTTGCCCACCTGCTGCGCTACCGGTGCGTCCAGATAAATAGCGCCCAGCTTCTGCGCCGCGCGCACCCAGTCGCTCAGCGTCTCGGGCGTGCCCTGCGGGGTGGAGATGACCGGCATGGGGTCTTCGTCGCCAGCGATGAAATACACCGGCACATCGGGGCGGATCTCGCCCAGCGTGTGGATGAGGGACAGCAGCGGCTCGTAGTTGCCCGTGTAGCCCACCATGTCGCCGCTGAGCACCACGGCGTGGAAATTCTTTCCATAGAGCAGATCGCGCCACAGCTGCAGATCGCTGCCGATGGCGGACGCCTGCAGATCGCTGATGTGCAAAACGGTGAAGCCCTCATAGGCTTTGTCCAGCCCCATGACGGACACCTTTTCCTCGTGCAGCTCCACCCGGCGGTTGATGGCGGCATTGAGCAGCAGCACCGCGCCCAGCGCCGCCGCTAGCAGGATGATCGCCATGCCCATGCAGCCGCTGCGCCGCCTGACGGGCTTGTCCGGTACGAAGATGTAGTTTGCTTTGCATCTGGCCATGGTGCGTCCCCCCTTTGTCCGTTCATTATATCATACTCTATGGCAGGTCAAAAGAAAAACTTTCGGGTGGAAAAAGCATGCGCCGTCCCCGGCCTTCCGGCGGGCGCAAAAGAGCGCAACTTCCTTGTATGTATTAAATCCAAGGCAATCGCTTACGAACCCAAGCCCGCAATCAGGCGGAGAGCAAACGAGAGATTCCAAGCACAGCGGAGCCGCTTGGATGCGATGGAGCCTTTGACAGAAGAATCTGATTTAAGCAGCAGTAGCGCCATTTTGCGCAAAATGTTGAGAACGACGGCGGCAGGCCCTGACCTCACATGAGCGTCGTCTTCGGCGAAGGTAACATCCAGCATCCAGTGCAGATTGCTTTCAATTGCCTAGTGTGCTCGCTGAAGCTGGAGCAGCCGCTGAGCAGATATGTCAGAACGACTGTATAGATAGTATCGATTTGTGACAGAATTTTGACCATCCGGCAGTGTTCGGGTACTGCGGATGAGCGCTGCGCCGCTCAAGCCAGCCCGGCGATTGCGCGTTTCCAGCCACGCCCAACCAGAAATCAGCCAACATTCCCGTTTGTCGATCCGCCCATGATTCTTTTCCACGCTGCTGGCGTATGCGCCGCACGCTGCCAACTGACTCTTTTTTGCGGAAGGATCTTGTTGAGGTACAATACATAGGTAACAAAAAAGGAATAGAAAACAGAGAGCCAAG
>CAZDEF010000119.1:0-3713 GCA_964504385.1 uncultured Oscillospiraceae bacterium | reverse complement strand
TCCCTTGACTTCCTGCTTGGCTCTTTATGTTACCGATGTTTGACACCCGTACACCGCCCGCGTCAACGCCCCATTCCATCCCCTTGCCCATTTTCCACTTCCTGTGGTATAATGCTACGTTCCTTTGTATCATCTTATCATCAGCATTCCCATCATAGAGTAAGGAGTATGAAACCGTATGCCTACCACTTCCTTCGACACCGCGTCGATCAAGCAAAGCATTGAGGGCAAGCTGCAGCGCTATTATGGCCTCACCGTGGCCGAAGCCAACAACCAGCAGATCTACCGCGCCGTGGCCTCCGCCGTGCGCGACCAGATCATGCAGAAGTGGATGCACAGCCGCAATCGCAACCGCGAGCTGGGCCGCAAGCAGGTGTATTACCTCAGCGTGGAGTACCTGCTGGGCCGCAGCCTGAACTGTAATGTCATCAACCTGTGCAATGAGGAAAACTACGCCCAAGCCCTGCGCGAGCTGGGCATCGACGTGCAGGCCATCCTGCCGGTGGAGCCCGACCCCGCGCTGGGCAACGGCGGACTGGGCCGCTTGGCCGCCTGCTTCCTGGACAGCCTTGCCAGCCTGGATATCCCCGCCATGGGCTGCACCATTCGCTACGAATACGGCCTGTTCCGCCAGAAGATCGTGGAAGGCCAGCAGGTGGAGCTGCCGGATAACTGGCTGCAGAACGGCAACGTGTGGGAGGTAGCCCGCACCGAGGACACCGTGACCGTGGAATTCAACGGCCATGTGGAAGAAAGCATGGACGAGCAGGGTCGCGCCGTGTACAAACTGGTGGACGGCTACCAGATCGACGCCGTGCCCTACGACATGCCCGTGGTGGGCTACAACAACCAGTGCGTGAACACCCTGCGCACATGGAGCGCCCGCAGCCGCGACACCATCGACCTGCACCGCTTCGGCGAGGGCGAATACATGAAGGCCATGGAAGAAAAGCAGATGGCCGAGGTCATCAACAAGGTGCTCTACCCCGATGACAAGCACTACGAAGGCAAAATGCTGCGCCTGCGCCAGCAGTACTTCTTCGTGAGCGCCACCATGCAGTACGCCCTCAACCGCTTCAAAAAGCACTACGGCACCAATTTTGACAGCCTGCCGGACAAGTGCATGTTCCACATCAACGATACCCACCCCGCCCTGGCCATTCCGGAGCTGATGCGCCTGCTCATCGACCAGGAGGGCCTCAGCTGGGAAATGGCCCAGCGCATCACCTACCGCTGCATGGCCTACACCAACCACACCGTGCTGGCCGAGGCGCTGGAGAAGTGGCCCATCGACATGATGAAGCAGACCCTGCCGCGCATCTACATGATCCTGGAGGAGCTGAACCGCCGCCTGTGCGCCAAGCTGTTCCAGTGCTACCCGGACCAGTGGGACCGCATCGGCCACATGGCCATCATCGGCTACGGCCAGGTGCACATGGCCAACCTGTGCGTGGCCTACTCCACCTCCGTCAACGGCGTGAGCCAGCTGCACGGGCAGATCCTCAAGGACAGCCTCTTCCACGATTATTACCTGCTGGATCACAGCAAGTTCCGCGGCATCACCAACGGCATCACCCATCGCCGCTGGCTGCTGTCCTCCAACCCCGCCCTCACGGATCTGATCCAGCAGGCCATCGGCCCCGGCTTCAAGCAGGACGCGGCCGAGCTGGAAAAGCTGGTCCCCTTCGCCGACGACGCCGCCTTCCGCGAGCAGTTTGACAAGGTGAAGCGCCGCAACAAGGAACGCCTGGCCCAGCTCATCCGCGAACGGCAGGGCATCGACATCGACCCGGACTTCATCTTCGATACCCAGTCCAAGCGCCTGCACGAGTACAAGCGCCAGATGCTCAACGCCCTGCACATTCAGGTGCTGTACAACCGCATCGTGGACGACCCGCACTTCACCATGCCGCCGCGCCTGTTCTTCTTCGGCGCGAAGGCCGCGCCGGGCTACTCCCGCGCCAAGCAAATCATCCGCTACATCAACGCCCTGTCCGCGCTGATCGAAAAGCACCCGCGCGCCCGCCGCATGATCAAGATCGTCTACGTGGAAAACTACGACGTCTCCACCGCCGAGATCCTCATCCCGGCCACGGAGATCAGCCAGCAGCTGTCCACCGCAGGCAAGGAAGCCAGCGGCACCGGCAACATGAAGTTCATGATGAACGGCGCGGTGACCATCGGCACCATGGACGGCGCCAATGTGGAAATGTATGAGCAGGTGGGCGACGAGAACATCTACATCTTCGGCATGCGCGCCGAAACGGTGGAGGGCATGTACCGCGAGCGCAACTACAACCCCATGTCCATCTTCGAGACCAACCAGGAGATCCGCAAGGCGATGGGCCAGTGGCTGGACGGCACCCTCTTCCCCGACGAGCCCATGGCCATGCAGGAGCTGTACCACACCCTGCTGGTGGGCGAATGGGGCAACATGGCGGACAGCTACTTTGTCCTCAAGGATTTCGGCTCCTACTCCATGGCCAACCGCCGCATGATGGACGACTACCAGGATCGCGACAAGTGGCTGCGCATGGCCGTGCTGAACACCGCCAGATCCGGCTTCTTCTCCTCCGACCGCACCATCCGCGAATACAACGACCAGATCTGGCATGTGGGAAAGGCGTAAGGCGGGAACCGGAGAGCAGAGAATAGAAACATGGAAAAAGAAAAGACCCGATGCTGGGTCTTTTCTTTTTGGGTGGGGGCGGGGGGCAGGTTGCTTCCCTTGCGAGGGAACGACCTAACCACCCGCGCGCCAGAGCAAGCTACTTATAAGAAGTGCTTTGCGGCGGCATGCTTGACGCGTCTTTACAGCAATTTGTTACGCGTAACAGGAAAGCCTCCGGCGGCCAAGGAGATCAGGGGGAACGTCGAGGTTCCCCGCCCTTCGGGCCATTATTGTACCGGAACATGTGCCCACCGCAGGCGCCTCCTTGGATCCTCCTTCCCCCCTCCCCGACAAGGGGCACGGCCCCTTGTCCCCTGCGGGTCGTATGGTTCTAAGTAACAAGCCGTTGCGCGGATTGAATTCTGCATCCCTACACGCAAACAGCCATCACTACCAGCCTGACGGCTGACAAGTGATGGCTGTTTTGCTGCGGGCGGGGTGAGGGGATTGTTGCAAGTTACCTTAATGAGGAAAGGCGCTCGCACATTGACTTCCATTGTTTTCTATGCTATACTAACAACAGGTGAGGAGCCTGACCTGTTGATGGCAGGTCAACGAATCATCTGCGTGGAATGACCGTCGTCCTGTGCTTTCGGGGGGCGGTTATTTTTGATACTTCTGCCTGAGCTTCAGCATTTCAAATACCACATAAGCGATCAGCCTGAGTAAACTGATGATGTCACCAATTTTCATTCGGCATCATCTCCTTTGTGATGTAGTATCACTCCGCAGATGACTCGCTCAGCTCCTCGCCCAGCGCTCAGGGGCGCCCTTGAGCGCAAACCTATCATAGCATGGTTGTTACTGTTGTGACAACCATTTTTTACTATCATCGATCGATATTGCAGCGAACAGAACAAGCCGCTTGTCCCAATTTCCCTTCCGTCCCCTACCTGTAGCACAGCTCTGCCGAAGGCAGAAGTAGGGCGGGTCTCGCCGCGTCCGCGGAATACCCCACCCGTAACTTAGATAAGTTACCCCCCTCATACGGGGGTCAAGGGGTTTACCCCTTGCGCGGGAAGGGGGGAGGCGGGGAGTCCAG
>CAZDEF010000118.1:0-3870 GCA_964504385.1 uncultured Oscillospiraceae bacterium | reverse complement strand
CGGCCATCGCCTTCCGCGTGTTCAAGAAGATGCTGGAGGAAAAGTACGGCAAGGAAGGCGCAAAGGGCCGCATCTACGCCACCACCGACAAGGCGCGCGGCGCGCTCAAGCAGCTGGCCGACGATGAAGGCTACGCCACCTTCGTGGTGCCCGATGATGTGGGCGGCCGTTTCTCCGTGCTGACCGCCGTGGGTCTGCTGCCTATCGCCGCTGCCGGCATCGATATCGAGGCCATGATGAAGGGTGCGCAGGATGCGCGCGAGCTGTGCCGGGAAGGTGACATGAACACCAACCCCGCCTACCGCTACGCCGCCATCCGCAACATTCTGTACCGCAAGGGCAAGAACACTGAGATCCTGGTCAACTATGAACCGGCTCTGCTCATGATGGGCGAATGGTTCAAGCAGCTCTTTGCCGAGAGCGAAGGCAAGGACTGCAAGGGCATCTTCCCCACTGCGGCCAATTTCTCCACCGATCTGCACTCCATCGGTCAGTTCATTCAGGACGGCAGCCGCAATCTGTTCGAGACCGTCATCTGGGTCAACCAGCCCCGCAGCGAAGCTTTCATTGAGGAAGCTGCGCAGGACATCGACGGTCTGAACTATCTGGCCGGCAAGAGCGTTCAGTTTGTCAACTCCAAGGCCTATCAGGGCACGCTGATGGCGCACATTGACGGCGGCACCCCCAACATCATCATCGAGATCGATGAGGCTGACGCATACCATTTCGGCTATCTGTGCTACTTTTTCGAAAAGAGCTGTGGCCTGAGCGGCTATCTGCTGGGTGTGAATCCCTTCGACCAGCCCGGCGTGGAAGCCTACAAAAAGAACATGTTCGCCCTGCTGGGCAAGCCCGGCTACGAGGCGCGCCGCGCCGAACTGGAAGCCCGGCTGTAATCATCCTCGCAACAAAAAACGCTCCTCCGCATGGTTTACATCATACGGAGGAGCGTTTTAGGTTCCGCACGCAGACCTAAGTAAGCATTTCACATCTGCTCACTTCATGCGCGAAGCTTTGGCATACAGTGCATTGTGGAAAACGCGCCGGAAACGCATCAGCTTCAGATTCTCCCGGGTAGGATGGACGCGATTGCTCAGTAGCACAGCAAATACGCCGCGGATGGGATCCACCGCAAGGGAGGTACCGGTGAAGCCGGTGTGGCCAAACGAGCAGTCCGGGAACAGATCGCCCATGTAATTCAATTCCGTGCCCGCCAGATGGAAGCCGAGGCCGCGGTGCACGTCCGCATCCGGCGTGTAGCAGCGTGTCGCTTTCTCCATCACCGCCGATGACAAATAGCCGTCTCCGCCGCGAGCCAGCATCTGCGCAAACCGGATCATATCGTCGATGCAGCTGAATACGCCCGCGTTGGCAGATACGCCGCGCAGGAAGCGCGCATTCTCATCATGCACGATCCCCTGCCACGCCACGCCCGTTTCAGCGCAGATCTCCGTAGCGGCGATATTGCCGCCCATGGGACAATAGCCGGTGTGCGTCATGCCCAGCGGGCCGAACACCATTTCGTCCGCCAGCATATTCAGCGGCTTGCCGCACAGCTTTTCCAGCATTTTTCCCAGCGTGATGTAACCCATGCAGCTGTAGCTGGGCGCGCCGCCGGGCTGATGATCCAGCGGGTACTCCAGCAGCACGCGTAGTGCATCGTCCGGATCCTGCGTCAGCTTTTCCAGCCAGAAGGTCGGGTTAAAGCCCGCCGTATGTGTCATCAGTTGGAACACGGTGATCCCGCGCTTGTCCTCCGGTGCTTCAGGGAAGAATGTGCCGATCGTGTCGTACAGGCTCAGTTTTCCTTCTTCCATCAGACGAAGGGCGATCATCGTGGGGCCCAGCACCTTGCTCAGCGACGCCATGTCATAGCGCGTATCGCGATTCACGTCAGGGTCGCCCTGCGCGATCACGCCCACAGTGGACACGGCCCACACATTGTTCGCGTTGCCCACAGCGGCGACCGCGCCGGGGTAGCAGCCCTCCTCCAGCCCTTGCTGGAGCAGGCGGTCAAGCAATTCCTGCATGTCTGTCATCCTTTCCTCAGTGCGTTTGTCCAATGATCCGCTTGGTATATTCTTTCTTGATCAGCGCGCCTACGGCCATAATGTTCTTTCCTTTTTCGCGCCTGTGCATTTGATCCGCCTCACGCTTGCGCCGGCTTGATATGCAGCCATTTGTCGCCCCGAATGCGGCGGCGCATCAGCACAGCGCGAATGAGCCATTCGCACATCATGCCGATCCACACGCCGGGCACGCCCAGTCCGGCCACGATGGTCAGCAGATACCCAATCACGATGCGCCCCACCGCCAGCGCGCCCACGGATACCAGCGTGGAGAATGTGGCGTCGCCTGCGGAGCGCAGCGCCATGGGCGTAACGTAGCCGTCGCACCAGATGATGGGCAGGCCAATGGAGCCGATGAACAAGCACTTCCAAATCGTAGGCAGCGCATTTTCAGTGGGGCTGTACAGTTTGAGCAGCAGCGGAGACGCGGATAGGAACACCACCGTCACCGCCAGCATCACCACGCGCCCCGCAGCAATGATCTTGCGACAATAGCGGCGGGTGAGATCGTACCGGCCCGCGCCATAGCACTGGCCGCACACTGTGGTCGTGAAGGAGGTCATGGCGTTGCCGGTGGACAAAAACAGGCCGAACACCGAATTGGCCACGCCGTGCGCTGCCAGATCGGTGGTGGTGAGATAGGCCAGATAGATCTGCACCAGCAGCATGCCGCCTTGAAACAACGCCGATTCAGACGCGATCGGCACGCCCAGCTGCACGATCTGCGAGGTGATATCCTTTGAAAAATGGAACAGGCCGCTCACGCGGATGTGATATTCGTTATGCACCTTCAGCAGCCACACCAGCGCCACCGCCGCGCCGACCGCGCGCGCCACGATATAGCTGAGCCCCGCGCCGGTCACCCCCAGCTGCAGTCCGTTGATGAACAGGAAGCTACACAGCAGGTGCAGCGTATTGATGCACACCGTCAGGAACAGGCTGGAGCGTGTATCGCCCGTGCTGCGGAACGCGTAAAAGATGACGTTGAACACGGAAAACGGGATGAACGATACGCACATCAGCCGCATATAGCGAATGGAGTACTCCACCAGCAGCGGTTCCGCACATGGATACAGCACGCCGATCAGCACCTCGCTGAACACAAACAGCAGTCCGCCAAACGCCAGCGCCACCACGCCGCACAGGCAGATGGTCTCGCCAATGGCGGTGCGGATGCCGCTCTCATCGCCGCACCCCTTGGCGCGTGCGATCACGATGGAGCCGCCCGTGGCCAATGCGGAAAACAGCAGCGATACCAACGCATTGACGGAGCCCACCATGTTGACCGCAGCGATGGCCGCCTCGCCTGTGGAGGACACCATGGACGCCGACAGCACGTTGATAAACATGATGAAAAAGGAATCCAGCACCAGTGTCAAAAACATGCCCCGAAGCTGCTTGTAGGTAAACTGCTGAGAGGTGAATGCATCCTCCAGCCATGCACGCGCTCTTGTGATCATCTTTCCATTCGCCGTCCTCTTTTGTGCCGTCCTCAGTATATGCTATTTCCCCGGATTTGGCAATCAAATTCGAACGTGCTCATCCGCGCTGTTCCCATTGCAAAAAAAGGCTGCAAGCGCAGTCTTTTCAGGCCGGCGAAAAAGCTCGCTAAAACGATCTTTTCCGCCGATGGAAGGCGGACTCGCCGACCGGCAAAGCCGGTCGATACGATCCCACTTGGAGGGCTGCGGTCCTCCAAGCCACCCATGGGTGTTTTTTCGACAATCAAAAAGACTGCAAACGCAGTCTCAGACCGCTGACAAAGTCGTCAGCGGTCTTTTCAAATGGGAAAAGCAAGAAA
>CAZDEF010000117.1:0-4031 GCA_964504385.1 uncultured Oscillospiraceae bacterium | reverse complement strand
TGAACGGCGTGTGCGCCGGCGGCACCGGCTCCTTCATCGACCAGATGGCGGCGCTTTTGCAGACGGACGCAGAGGGCCTGAACCGCGAGGCCGCGCAGTATCAGCGCATTTACCCCATCGCGGCGCGCTGCGGCGTGTTTGCCAAAACGGACGTGCAGCCGCTCATCAACGAGGGCGCGGCGCGGGCGGATCTGGCAGCCTCCATTTTTCAGGCGGTGGTGAACCAGACCATCTCCGGGCTGGCCTGCGGCAAGCCCATTCGCGGCTGCGTGGCGTTTCTGGGCGGCCCGCTGCACTTTTTGACCGAGCTGAAAAAGGCCTTTGTGCGCACGCTGAAGCTGACGGATGAAAACATCGTCGATCCGGAAAACTCACACCTGTTCGCAGCCATGGGCGCGGCCATGGAGGCTGCCGATGCAAAGCCCGTTGCGCTGGAAACGCTGGCGCAGCGGCTGGAAGCAGGCGTGCAGATGGACTTTGAGCTCAAGCGGCTGGATCCGCTGTTCCGCGATCAGGCGGAATACGACGCCTTCCGCGCGCGCCACGACCGCGCCGCCGTTGCCAAGGCCGATCTGGCCAGTTATTCGGGCGATTGCTTTTTAGGCATCGACGCGGGCTCCACCACCACCAAGGCGGCGCTGATCGGCGCGGACGGGCAGCTGCTGTTCAGCTACTACGCCAACAATCAGGGCAACCCCATCCACACGGCGATGGACGCCATGGCGCAACTGCAGGCTCAGCTGCCGCCTGCGGCGCGCATCGTGCGCTCCTGCTCCACGGGCTATGGCGAAACGCTGCTGCAATCCGCCTTTTCGCTGGACGAGGGCGAGGTGGAGACCATCGCCCACTGCACCGCCGCCGCCTTTTTTGATCCCGAGGTGGACTGCGTGCTGGACATCGGCGGGCAGGATATGAAGTGCATCAAGCTGCGCGATGGCTGCGTGGATACGGTACTGCTCAACGAGGCCTGTTCCTCCGGCTGCGGCTCCTTCATCGAGAGCTTTGCCAATTCGCTGGGCTACGCGGCGCAGCAGTTTGCGCAGGAGGCGCTGTTCGCCGCCCACCCGATCGATTTGGGCACGCGCTGCACCGTTTTCATGAATTCCAATGTCAAGCAAGCGCAGAAGGAGGGCGCGCCGGTTTCGGACATTTCAGCCGGACTTGCGTATTCCGTCATCAAAAACGCGCTGTACAAGGTCATCAAGCTGACCGATGCTTCCGAGCTAGGGCAGCACATCGTGGTGCAGGGCGGCACGTTCCACAATCAGGCCGTACTGCGCGCCTTTGAGACCATTGCCGGCGTGGAGGCCACCTGCCCGGACATTGCCGGCATGATGGGCGCGTTCGGCGCGGCGCTGATCGCCCGCAGGCGCTACCGCGGCCAGCCCACCACCATGCTGCCGCTGGCGGACATCTGCCATCTGGAATACACCACCTCCACCACGCGCTGCAAAGGCTGCACCAACCGCTGCACGCTGACCATCAACACCTTCCCCGGCGGCAAGAAGCATATCACCGGCAACCGCTGCGAAAAGGGACTGGGGCAGACGCACAGCGCCGTCAAGGGCGAAAACCTGATGGAGTACAAGCGGCAGCGCCTGTTCCGCTACGAGCCGCTGCCGCAGGAGGAAGCCAGCGCCACGGTGGGATTGCCGCGCGTGCTCAACATGTACGAGAACTACCCCTTCTGGGCCACGTTCTTCCGGGAACTGGGCATCCGCGCCGTGCTGTCGCCCTTTTCCACGCGCAAGATCTATGAGCTGGGCATGGAATCCATCCCCTCCGAATCGGAGTGCTATCCGGCCAAGCTGGCGCACGGCCATGTGCAGTGGCTGATCGACCAGGGCATTCAGACCATTTTCCACCCCTGCGTGTTTTATGAGCACCAGGAAAACCCGTCGGCGCAGAACCACTACAATTGCCCCATTGTGGTGTCCTATGCCGAGAACCTGAAAAACAACGTGGAAGCCGTCACGTCCGGCGAGGTGCATTACATCCGCCCCTTCATTGCCTTCACCAGCGAGCAGACGGCCGCCAAGCGGCTGATCGACGTGTGTGCCAAGGAATGGCACATTCCCGCCGGAAAGGTGACTGCCGCCGTTCATGCCGCATGGCAGGAGCAGCAGGCGGCCAAGGCGGATATCCGCGCCAAGGGTGCGGAGCTGCTTGCACGCATGGAGCAGGAAGGCTCCTGCGGCATCGTGCTCACCGGCCGGCCCTATCACATCGACCCTGAGGTGAACCACGGCATTCCGGAGCTGATCGCCTCCTACGGCCTGCATGTGTTCACCGAGGACAGCCTGCCCATGATGGCGCATCCCAGCCATCCGCTGCGCGTGCTGGATCAGTGGGTGTTCCATTCCCGGCTGTACAACGCCGCCGAGTTCGTGAGCACGCGCAATGATCTGGAACTGGTGCAGCTCAATTCCTTCGGCTGTGGTCTGGATGCCGTGACCACCGATCAGGTGAATGACATCCTGCAGCGCAGCAACAAGCTCTACACGGTGCTCAAGATCGACGAAGTGAACAACCTGGGCGCGGTGCGCATCCGCATCCGCAGCCTGCTGGCTGCCATGAAGCTGCGCCGCGATCAGCACATCACCGCCGTGCCCGCCAGCGCAGCCTACCACCGCACGGAGTTCACCCAGCAGATGTTCCAAGAGGGCTACACCATTCTGGCCCCGCAGATGAGTCCCATCCATTTCAACATCCTGCAGCCGGTGTTCCGCCAGTTCGGCTTCCAGTTGGATGTGCTGGACAACGACAACCGCACCGCCATCGATGTGGGGCTGAAGTATGTGAACAACGATGCGTGCTTCCCCTCCATCACGGTGGTGGGGCAGATCATGGAGGCGGTGCTTTCCGGCCGCTACGACACCGACCGGCTGGCCATCCTCATGACGCAGACGGGCGGCTGCTGCCGCGCCAGCAACTACATCGGCTTCATCCGCCGGGCGCTGGACAAGGTGAACCTGTCCCACATCCCGGTCATTTCGCTCAACGCCGTGGGGCTGGAGCCAAACAGCGGCTTCAAACCGCCCATGAAGCTGGTGTTCAAGGCGGCGCGCGGCATTGTGTACGGCGACCTGTTCATGCGCTGCCTCTACCGCGTGCGTCCCTACGAGCTGGAGCCCGGCTCCGCCAACGCGCTGCACCGCAAGTGGCAGCAGATCGCGGTGGACAGCCTGACCAACGCCCACACGGAATGGACCTACCGCCGCGTGTGCAGGGGCATCGTGGACGCATTCGATCAGCTGCCCATCCGTGAGGATGTGAAGAAGCCGCGCGTGGGCATTGTGGGCGAGATCCTTGTGAAATACATGCCGCTGGCCAACAATCATCTGGTGGATCTGCTGGAGCGCGAGGGCGCTGAGGCTGTGGTGCCGGATCTGATGGATTTTGCCAATTTCTTTGTCTACGGCGGCGATTACAAGCACAAGTATCTGGGCGAAGGCAAGGCTTCGCGCGCTGTGGCCCGGATCGGCGTGCGCGTGATCCGGCGGCTGCGGATGCCTGCACTGCGGGCCTTGGAAAAGAGTCGGCGCTTTGAAGCGCCCCTGCCCATTGAGCAGGTGGCCAAGATGGCCAAGCCCTTCCTCTCCATCGGCAATCAGTACGGCGAGGGCTGGTTCCTGACCGGCGAAATGGTGGAGCTGATCCGGACCGGCGTGCCGAACATCGTCTGCATTCAGCCGTTTGCCTGCCTGCCCAATCATGTGGTGGGAAAGGGCGTCATCAAGCAGCTGAAGAAAACGTACCCGCAGGCCAATATCATTGCAGTGGATTACGACCCCGGCGCGTCAGAGGTGAACCAGCTGAACAGGATCAAGCTGATGTTGTCTACGGCGCGGGAGAGGATGGAAGAGTAGGGGAGCTGCTATGCGGTTGTATGTGCGTTGCGGCGGGAAGCTTCTTTCAGTAGCTTGCGCTGCGCGGATGGGGATGATGCTTCCCTTGCGAGGGGGGCGTCGGAGCGGCCCGCTCCGCTAGGGCCAGAGGGATGTCGGGGGGACCCCGCACCGGTCCCCCCG
>CAZDEF010000116.1:0-4071 GCA_964504385.1 uncultured Oscillospiraceae bacterium | reverse complement strand
CTGCCTTCGGCAGAGCTGGGCTACTGTAGGGTAACGGAGGGTAAATTGCGGCAATTTTCTTACTCCGTTCGCAGCAAAACAGCCATCAGCTGCCAGCCGTCAGGCTGGTGCTGATGGCTGTTTGCGTGTACGGACGCAAAATTCAAGCCGCACAACGGTACCAAACTTAGAACAATAGAAGATTCAGGGGTCAAGGGGCCGTGCCCCTTGTCGGGGAGGGGGAAGGAGGATCCAAGGAGGCACCTGCGGTGGGCACATGTTCCGGTACAATAATGGCCCGAAGGGCGGGGAACCTCGACGTTCCCCCCTGATCTCCTTGGCCGCCGGAGGCATTCCTGTTGCGCGTAAATAATAGCTGTAGAGAAAGCACCAGCAAGCATCCCCTATAATCAACGAAATTACCCCTGCTGCTGCTTCGCCCTGAACGCCGCACGCGCGCGCAGCTCGTGATTCAACTCCCGCTTGCGCATCCGCAGCGATTTGGGCGTGATCTCCAGCAGCTCGTCATCATCAATGAATTCCAAGCATTCCTCCAGCGTCAGCGGCTTGATGCTCACCAAACGCAAACTGTCCTCCGATGCCGCTGCATTGCGCATGTTCGTCACATGCTTCTGCCGGCATACGTTCACCACCAGATCATCCGGGCGCGCATTCTGCCCGCAGATCATGCCCTTGTATACCGGCGTCTGCGGCCCAATGAACAGCGTGCCGCGCTCCTGCGCGTAGAACAAACCGTAGCTGTTCGCCTCGCCATCCTCGTGGCAGACCAGCGCACCCACACTGCGGTGGGGAATGTCGCCCTTCACAGGCTCGTAACGCTCAAATATACTGCTCATGATGCCCTCGCCGCGCGTGTCCGTCATGAACTCGCTGCGGTAGCCGAATAAGCCGCGCGACGGGATCAGGAACTCCAGCCGCACGCGGTCCAGTCCGCTCATGTGCTCCAGCACGCCGCGGCGGCGGCCCAGCTTTTCGATCACCGCACCGGCGTAGGGCTGCGGCACATCCGCCACCATGCGCTCCACCGGCTCGCACTTCACACCGTTGATCTCCTTGTAAAGCACCTGCGGCTTGGACACTTGGAATTCGTAGCCCTGACGGCGCATGTTCTCAATCAGGATGGACAGGTGCAGCTCGCCGCGGCCGCATACCTCAAACGCGTCCGGGCTGTCGGTCTCCAGCACGCGCAGGGATACGTCCGTCTGCAGCTCGCGCATCAGGCGCGCGCGCAGGTGGCGGCTGGTCACATAGTCGCCCTCGCGCCCGGCGAAGGGGCTGTTGTTCACGGAGAAGGTCATGCGCACGGTGGGCTCGGTGATGCTCACAAAGGGCAGCGCCTCCACCTTTTCCGGGTGGCACACCGTGTCGCCGATGCCGATGTTCTCAATGCCGGACATGGCCACGATGTCACCCATGGAGGCTTCCTTGGCCGGGATGCGCTTGAGACCGTCGAAGGTGTACAGGGCGCTCAGGCGCAGGGGCTGGCTGGTCTTCTGCGTGTCGTAATTGGTGGTGATGACCTGCATGCCCTCGCTGAGGGTGCCGCGGCTGATGCGGCCAATGCCGATGCGGCCCACATAATCATTGTAGTCGATGGTGGAAATGAGCACCTGCGCGGGGCCCTCCATGTCGCCCTCGGGCGCGGGCACATACTGCAGGATGGTATCGAACAGGGGCTTCAGGTTCTCGGACGGCTCGTCCATGTCCAGCGTGGCCACGCCCTGCCGCGCGCTGGCATACACGATGGGACGGTCCAGCGCCGTCTCGTCCGCGCCCAGCTCGATGAACAGATCCAGCACCTCGTCCACCACTTCCTCGCAGCGGGCGTCCGGCCTGTCCATCTTGTTGATGACCACGATCACCGGCAGCTTCAGGTCCAGCGCCTTGCGCAGCACAAAGCGGGTCTGCGGCATGGGGCCTTCAAAGCTGTCCACCAGCAGCAGCACGCCGTCCACCATCTTCAGCACGCGCTCCACCTCGCCGCCAAAGTCCGCGTGGCCGGGGGTGTCCACGATGTTGATCTTGGTGTTGCCGTAGAACACGGCGGTGTTCTTGGCCAGAATGGTGATGCCGCGCTCGCGCTCGATGTCGTTGGAGTCCATCACGCGGTCGGCCACCTGCTGGTTTTCGCGGAACACGCCGCCCTGCTTGAGCATTTCATCCACCAGCGTGGTCTTGCCGTGGTCAACGTGAGCGATGATGGCAATGTTGCGGATATCGTTGCGAATCATATAAAGAAAATCCTTCTTTCCATTATTACAGGATTGGGAAACGTGTAGCGGGTGGGGGCGGTTTTATTCGTACACCGTGCGGGTGGCGGTCTCCGCCAGCACAAGGCCCTTGTTGTTCTCCTCGGCCAGACGGATGGACCATTCGTTTTCAAACAGCAGCACCTCGCGCTCGTCGCTGTCGAAGGCGCGGCCGCTGGTGGAGGTGAGCTTCAGCTCCTCCACGGGCTTTGGGCTTTCCGTCACCCAGCGCACATAGCGGAAGGGCAGGCGGTCCATCAGCATGTTCACGCCGTATTCGGTCTTGAGGCGGTGTTCCAGCACTTCAAACTGCAGCACGCCCACCACGCCGACCAGGAACTCCTCGCGCCCGGTCTCGGTGCGGCGGAAGGTCTGGATGGCGCCTTCCTCGGCCAGCTGGGTGATGCCCTTGAGGAACTGCTTGCGCTTCATGCTGTCCTCGGGGCGCACGCGGGCAAAGTGCTCCGGCGCGAACACGGGGATGGAGCTGAAGTGCAGCTTGGGGCCGGAGGACAGCGCATCGCCCAAGTGGAAGCAGCCGGGATCGAACAGGCCGATGATATCGCCCGCGTAGGCGCTTTCCACGGCCTCGCGCTCATCCGCCATGAACTGCTGGGGCTGCTTGAGCTGCATCTGCTTATCGGTGCCGGAATGGTACACCGTCATGCCTTTTTTGAATTCGCCGCTCACGATGCGCACAAAGGCCAGCCGGTCGCGGTGGGCGGGGTTCATGTTGGCCTGAATTTTGAAGATGAAGCCGCTGAAGTAGGGCTGCGTGGGGGTGATCTCGCCAATATCCGCCATGCGGGAAAGGGGCGGCGGCGTGATGCGCAGGAACGCTTCCAGGAAGGGCTCCACGCCAAAGTTGGTAACGGCGGAGCCGAAGAACAGCGGCGTGAGCCGGCCGGACAGCACGGCCTTGAGATCGAAGGGGTCGCCGGCTTCGTCCAGCAGGGCGATCTCGTCGTTCAGCCGGTCGATGTAGTGCTGCTCCAGCACGCCCTTGGCCTCGTCGCTATTGGGATCCACCACTAAGGTATCGGCCTTGCTCATGCCGTGGTTGCCGCCGGAGTACAGCAGCACCTTGCCGATATCGCGCTGGTACACGCCCTGAAAATCGCCATCCACGCCGATGGGCCAGTTCATGGGGCAGGAGCGGATGCCCAGCACGTTTTCCAGCTCCTCCATCAGTTCAAAGGGGTCTTTGGCGGCGCGGTCCATCTTATTCACGAAGGTGAAGATGGGAATGTTGCGCATGCGGCAGACCTTGAACAGCTTGATGGTCTGGGCCTCAACGCCCTTGGCGGCGTCGATGAGCATGACGGCGGCATCGGCGGCCACCAGCACGCGGTAGGTATCCTCGGAGAAATCCTGATGGCCGGGGGTATCCAGAATGTTGATACGGCAGCCTTCGTATTCAAACTGCATGGCGCTGGACGTGACGGAGATGCCGCGCTGCTTTTCAATTTCCATCCAGTCGCTGGTGGCGTGGTGCTCGGCCTTGCGGGCCTTGACGCTGCCGGCCTGACGGATGGCGCCGCCGTAGAGCAGCAGCTTTTCGGTCATGGTGGTCTTACCGGCGTCCGGGTGGCTGATGATGGCAAAGGTGCGGCGCTTTTCGATCTGCTGCAGCGCCTGTGCGCTCAGGGTGGTTTCGCTCATGGGGGCGGTTTCCTCGCTTCCTCAAATCGGGTTCATGACATAGTACAACATCTTATTTTACTACGCGCACAAAAACGCTGTCAACACCAAAAGAAAGAAACGGCCCGATTGTACGGGTGTCAAACATCGGTAACATAAAGAGCCAAGCAGGAAGTCAAGG
>CAZDEF010000115.1:0-4201 GCA_964504385.1 uncultured Oscillospiraceae bacterium | reverse complement strand
GGGGTCAAGGGGCCGTGCCCCTTGTCGGGGAGGGGGGAAGGAGGATCCAAGGAGGTCTGGGGGAACCTCGACGTTCCCCCTGATCTCCTTGGCCGCCGGAGGCATTCCTGTTGCGCGTAACAAATTGCTGTAAGGACAGCGCCAGCGTGCAGCCGCAAAACCAATCAAAATAAGTAACTCACACTGCAAGTCCCTTAAAGAGAGCACACCCCTGCCCCCACAATCCAAAAAAACAGGGGGCCCTGATCTCCATCAGCCCCCTGTTTTCCCTTTTTTCATACCGAACCAAACAGGGGGATCCTCATGCCTCCTCCTGCGCCCTTGCTTCCTCTAAATGCTTTTCCAGCTTGCGCTTCACCCGCTGCAGCGCATTGTCGATCGACTTCACATGCCGCCCCAGCTTCTCAGCGATCTCCTGATAACTCTTGCCATCCAAATACGCGTTCAATACATCCTGCTCCAGCGGACTTAATACCTTGTCCACACTGTCGCGTATCGAAACCAAGTTCTCCCGATCGATGATGAGCTCCTCCGGGTTCTGCGCCCGCCCCTCTACGATCACATCCATCAGCGTGCGGTCGCTCTCCTCGTCGTAAATGGGCTTGTTGAGCGATACATAGCTGTTGAGCGGCACATGCTTCTGCCGGGTGGCGGTCTTGATGGCGGTGATGATCTGCCGGGTGATGCATAGCTCCGCAAAGGCGCGGAAGCTGGATAAACGCTCCGCCTGATAATCGCGGATGGCCTTGAATAAGCCGATCATGCCTTCCTGCACGATGTCCTCGTGATCCGCGCCAATAAGGAAGTAGCTGCGCGCCTTGGAGCGCACAAAGTTCTTGTACTTGCTCAGTAAATATTCAATGGCGATGCTGTCGCTGCTCTGCGCCAGCCCCACGACCTCCTCATCCGTCATGGCGGCAAAACGGTTGGATAGCTGCGTTTCCCAGCCGCTGTCCATGTTCAGGCCGTCGCTCTCCTCCTCGTCCTCCGCCGGCTCGTCCGTTTCTTCTTCTGCGGGCTCGTCCAGCTCGTCCTGCATGGGGGGATCGTACTCCAGCTCTTCTTCATCGTCCAGTAGGCCGTCCTCGCGTGGGGTCATGGGTTTCTCACCTGCCTTTGGTATTTGCAGAATCGTGGGTTTTTATTTCTGACGGCGCAGCTTTTCCAGCGCATCGTACTGCTCGCGCGAAAGCGCCGCGCTCAGGCTGGTGCGCTGCTGCGCCGACGGCGTGCAGTGCCGCCCCCGCCCGCTGCTGCGCTCCGCGTTCAGCTCGCGCCATAGTTCCCGCGCGCTCAGGCGCGTGGCCCCGCGGCCTAAGATCAGCGTCTGCTCCACATTGTCGCTGGTGGCCACGCGCGCCTCGCGGTAGCGGGGCAGATGCTCGCACATGCGCTCAATGTAGTGATCCGCCGTTTCGCCGTGCTTGGTGTACACGATGGTCAGCCCGGCGCGCTCGTCCACACTGCGGGTGGAGCGCTCGGCGCGGTAGCCGTCAAAGACCAGCCACACCTCCTGATCGGTGTATCCCGCGTAATCCTGCAGCAGGTGGATGAGCCGGTCGCGGCACTCGTCCAGCGGCCAGTTCTCCTGCGCAGCCTTGGGCCATGCGCCGATCACGTTGTAGCCGTCCACATACAGAAGGGGCTTCATGGCACGGCCTCAGCGCGCGCGCATCACGGCGTACATCAGCACGCCGGCGGCCACGCTGGCGTTCAGGCTGTCCACCTTGCCGCGGATGGGCAGGCTGATGGTCTTGTCGCACGCTTCCAGCACGCGGCGGCCCACGCCCTCGCCCTCGGAGCCGATCACCAGCGCCACAGCGCCGCTCAGATCGGCCTTGTCGTAGTCCTCGCCGTCCATGTCGGCGGCGTATACCCAGATGTTCTTGGCCTTGAGCACCTCAATGGTGTTGGCCAGATTGGTCACGCGGGTCACGGGCAGGTACTCCACCGCGCCGGCGGACGCCTTCACCGCAGCGGGGGTGAGCCCCACGGCGCGCCGCTCCTGCACAATCACGCCGTGCGCGCCCGCGCATTCGGCGCTGCGGATGATCGCGCCCAGATTGTGCGGATCGGTGATGCCGTCCAGCAGGATCAGGAAGGGCTCCTCGCCGCGCTCCTCGGCCAGCTCCAGCATGCGCTCCAGCGTGCTGTACTGGTAGGCGGATGCAAAGGCCAGCATGCCCTGATGATGGGGCGTGATGGCGTTGAGCCGCTCGCGGTCTACCTCCTGCACGGGGATGCGCTTTTCCTTGGCCATCTGCACGATCTCGCGGGCGGAGCCGCTCAGTTCGCCGCGCGCCACCAGCAGCTTTTCGATATCGCGGCCGCTCTTGAGCGCCTCGCGGATGGGATTGCGACCGGACAGCAGGTTCTCCATGGGCACCGCGTCGCCGTCGTCGTCCAGCAGGCTGCCGTACTGGGCGGGCTGCAGGGTGCGGTAGCGGTCGAACGGCTCCTCGCGTTCGCGCTCCGGCTTGCGGGGCGCGGGCTTGGGCGCGGCGGGCTTGGGCTGGTAGCGGCTCTTTTCGTAGGCGGGCTTGTCCGCAGGCTTTTTCTGGTTGCGGGGCATGTGCTCGCCGTAGCCGTTCTTGCCGTCCAGATAGCGCTTGCGGCCGTTCTCTGTGCGGTCGGAGGGGGTGAAGCCACGGTAATCGCGGCTCTGGGCGGCGGGCTTGGCGCTATTGCGCTTGTCGTAGCCGGTGGAGGACTTGCGGCCGCGGGAGTAGCCGGAGCCCTCGTCCTCGTATCCGCCGCGGGCAAAGGCGGCCTCGCGCTTGTCCTGACGGGTCTTTTTCTCAAAATCCTTGTAGAATGCCATGTTCGTTCTTCTCTCCCTATTCCGTATCAACAAGATCCAAGGGGGGTGGGTCAGTTCAGTTCTTCAGCCGCCAGAAACGCCTGGCGCTGCTGGCGGATCTGCTGCGCCTTGCCGCAGCTCTTGGCACCCTCGGGGCATGCGCCGCGCAGGCAGCCGGGGCCTGCATCGCGCAGCAGGGCGGGGGCCACGCGCACCGCCTGGCGGAACATCTCCTCCGCCATGGCGCGTATCTCCCACTGGGCGCGGCTGCACATGCGCAGGGCCAGGAAGTGGCGCAGCTCGCGCGCGTTCATGGTGAGCAGCACGCGGGTCTCGCAGGCGTTGGGCAGCACGAAGCGCGCGTCCTCGTTGCTCTTTTCGCCCGCAGCGCCCAGGCGCTGCTGCCAGTCCTCGTACCAGCCCTGCATCTGGGCCATCTGCGCCTCGTATTCGGCCACGGCGTCCGGGCCCAGCGCCTCGATGGCGGGCGGCACGATGTAGCCGAAGCCGGAGGCGTAGCTGACGTAGCGCTGGCTCTGCACGCTGAAGGAGGCGATGCGGTGGCGCGTGAGCTGCGCCAGCAGCACGCGGCTGACGCCCTCCACCAGAAAGGTGAAGCTGACGTGCTCCAGCACGCTTTCATGCCCCATGGACATCACCTTTTCCACAAAGGCGCGCTGATCCTTTTCCTCCACGGCGCACAGCAGGCGGTCTACATCGCCGCCGGCGTAGCACAGCCGTGCGCCCAGCGCGGTGAGGGCCTCGGGCTGCGCGGTGTGGCGCACCAGCTGCACCCGCAGGTTGCATCGGGGCATGGGTCATTCCTCCTTGCGGACATACGTTAACATCTTATTTTAAGGGATTTGTGCGGCAATGTCAAATAATTCGCCAATTCTTTCCTCCTGCCCGGTCAGGTACAGGTAGCCCAGCAGGGCCTCCAGCCCGGTGGCGCGGCTGTAGGCGTAGGGATCCTGATTTTTGGGGGTGTTGTGGCGGGCGTGGGCGTTGCAGCCACGGCGGAATACGTCCTGCTCCTCGGGGGTGAGCAGGGGCTCCACGCGGGCGGCGGCCTGCGCCTGCGCGCCGGCGTTCACCTGCGCCACGGCCTGCCGGTGCAGGGCGTTCACCTGCGCCTGTGTGCCCAGCAGGCGCTGGCGGGTGAGCAGATCCCACACGGTATCGCCCAGAAAGGCCAGCGCCAGCGGGTTTTTCAGCCTTGCCTGCTGTGGGGTGAGGGGTCGGGGAAGGAGCACGGGGCAACGCCTCTCTTTCGCAGAATGCAGTCCCGTTCATGATAGCATGGAAACGGGGCAGGGGCAAGGGCTCAGGGCAGGGCGCGCCAGCTTTCCAGTGTACGGGTGTCAAACATCGGTAACATAAAGAGCCAAGCAGGAAGTCAAG
>CAZDEF010000114.1:0-4252 GCA_964504385.1 uncultured Oscillospiraceae bacterium | reverse complement strand
CGGTCGCTCTGGCGTGAGCAAGGGGTAAACCCCTTGACCCCCGTGGGCGCGGGGGACTTTGCTAAGGAGCGTGAGCTATCTTCCGCGGACGCGGCGAGAACCGCCCTACTTCTGCCTTCGGCAGAGCTGGGCTACTGTAGGGTAACGCAAGGTAACTTGCGGCAACTTCCACATCCCGCCCGCAGCAAAACAGCCATCAGCTTGTCAGCCGTCAGGCTGGTGCTGATGGCTGTTTGCGTGTACGGACGCAAAATTCAATCAGCACAACCGTACCAAACTTAGAACAATAGAACATACAGGGGTCAAGGGGCCGTGCCCCTTGTCGGGGAGGGGGGAAGGAGAATCCAAGGAGGCACCTGCGGTGGGCACATGTTCCGGTACAATAAAGGCCCGAAGGGCGGGGAACCTCGACGTTCCCCCTGCTCTCCTTGGCCGCCGGAGGCATTCCTGTTCCGCGTAAATTGCAGCTGTAGAGAAGCGTCAAGCAGGCAGACGCAAGACATTTCATTACAGCCTTGCACGCCTACTTAAGCATTGACGAGCGCCAGCGTTCAACCCTTCCAAAGGGCGCGGGAAAAAAGCGCCCTCCTTACTTCCGCGCCCTCAGCCACCCCGCCACGCACCGCGGCATCATCAGCCTGCCCATGCAGCGCGCCCGCTCCCGCATCGGCAGCGTCCGCCATACGCGAGCCGTCTCGCCGCTGAGCAGCGTGCGCAGATCCGGCGCATTGTGCGCCATCACCCATAAATAGTGATCCTTCACACCCTGCAGCGCCTCCGTGGCAGTGCGATGACTGTAAGCATCCACATCATCCACCATTTCCACCACACTGGCGCAGCGGCGGTATAGCTGATCGCGCTTCTCTTTTTTCCAAATCTGCATGGCGGAACCGCTCACATTCTCGCGATAGGTGCAGGCGTAAATGTGCTCATACCACGCATGCCCCGCCGCCGTCAGGTAGAGCTTCATGCGCAGATCGCCATGCTGACATTCCTTTTCGGTAAACTCCGGCGGCAGCGCGCGCAGCGCATCCGTGCGGAACACAAAGCTGGCCGTGGGGATGAAGTTGAACTGCGCGATCTCCGCCAGCGTGTATTCGCGGCTCCGGCCCTCGTATACCTTCAGGTCGTCTTCGTAATAGGGCAGGAACGGCCTGTCCTCCGGCCTTGCGCCGCTTTCATCGTGCACATAGCCGTTGGTGAAGCTGAAGGTGCAGGCCGGGTCGCTTTCCATGTGTGCGATCTGGCGCTGCAGCTTGGTGGGGTCGCACCAGAAATCGTCGCATTCGCACAGGGCGATGTACTTGCCCTGCGCGCGGGGAAAGTTGAACGTCTCGTTGATGGGCACGCCCTTGGAATACTGGTTTTCCGTCTGGAACATAGGCTTCACGATGCCCGGATAGCGCGCCGCATAGCTGCGGATGATGTCCGCCGTGCGGTCGGTGGATACATCATCGTGCACAAGGATCTCAAAGGGAAAATCGCACTGCTGCGCCAGAAAGCTGTCCAGTGCCTGCGCAATGTACTTTTCGTGATTGTACGCGGTGCAGCAGATGCTCACGAGCGGCTGCATAAACAAACCTCTCCTTTTTTGAAAAAGCACCGCAGGATGCTTCCCGCGGCGCTTTGTTTTACTTCTTCAGGTCGCTCAGAATGCGCTGCGCAACGCTTTCGCCATCCAGACCGAAGTGTTTTTCCAGATAGGCCTGATTGCCCACAATGGCGCAGTAGGTGTCGTTCAGCCCCAGCCGGGTCACGCGCGGGCGCTGGTCAAAGCTGCACACAGCCTCGCACACGGCGCTGCCGAAGCCGCCCACGATGGTGTGCTCCTCCAGCGTGTAGATGTGCTGCGTGCGGCTGCACACCGTGCGCAGGTAGTCCTCGTCGATGGGCTTCACGGTGGGGAAGCTGGCCACGCCCACGCTCAGCCCCTCGTCCTGCAGGATCTGCGCCGCGTCAATGGCGCTGGGCAGGATGTTGCCTGCGGTCAAGATATACGCATCGCTGCCTTCACGCTGCTCCAGCGCGCGGCCCGCAGCGTAGCCGTTCAGGCTGCCTTCCTTGTGGCAGCGGCGCTCGCCGCCGCGGCCGATGCGCAGATACGCCACGCCAGGCTCGCTGAGGAACGGCCCCATGACCGCTTCCGTTTCGATGGCGTCCGCCGGAGCGTACACCCGCACGCCGGGCAGCAGGCGCAGGGCGCTCATGTCCTCGGTGGCGTGATGGGTCATGCCCAGCGTGCCGTAGGTAAAGCCGGCGCCCACGCACACGATTTTGACATTCGCGTTGTGATAGGCGCAGCAGTTGCGGATCTGCTCCAGGCAGCGCAGGGTGGGGAAATTGCCGATGGAGTACACCACCACGGTCTTGCCCTCCAGCGCAAGGCCGGCCGCCATGCTCATCATGGCCTGTTCGGCAATGCCGGCGTTGATGAACCGCTCGGGAAAGCGCTCCATAAAGCGCTTGAGCACGCCGAAGCCCAGATCGCCCGTCACCAGCACCAGTTCCGGATGGCATTCGGCATAGGCTTCCAGACAGCGGGTAAAGGTATCTCTCATGGCTTTTGCGCCTCCAGTTCCTTCAGCGCTGCGTCGTACTCCTCGCCGCGCGCGGTGCGGTAGTGCCACAGCACGGTGTTTTCCATAAAGCTTACGCCCTTGCCCTTCACCGTATCGGCGATGACCACGATGGGCTTGCCTTCGCCCATGGCGGCCTCGGCCTCGTCGTAGGCGGCCTTGAGCGCGTCGTGGTCATGGCCGTCCACGCGGATGACATGCCAACCGAAGGTGCGCCATTTCTCGTCCAGCGGCTCCAGCTTCAGGGTGTCTTCCACGGGAGCAAGGGACTGGAATTTGTTAAAGTCGATGGTGACGATCAGGTTGTCCAGCTTGAACTGGCTGGCGATGAGCGCAGTTTCCCACACAGCGCCCTCATCGCATTCGCCGTCGCCCACAATGCAGAACACACGGTGCTTTTTGCCATCCAGCTTGGCAGCCATCGCCATGCCCATGGCCATGGGCAGCCCCTGCCCCAGCGAACCGGTGGAGGCCTCCACGCCGGGCACGCCCTTGTGGCTCACATGGCCGCTCAGGCGGCTGCCGTTCTGGCAGTGGGTCAGCAGCTCCTCCACGGGGAAGAAGCCGCTCTCGGCCAGCGCGGCGTAAATGCCCGCGCCTGCGTGGCCTTTGCTCAGCAGCACGCGGTCGCGGCCGGGCAGCTTGGGATCGGCGGGGTCGTAGTGCAGCACATCGGCGTACAGCACGGCCACAAGATCCGCCATGGAAAAGATGCTGCCAATGTGCGATGTGCCGCCGCGATTGGTCATTTCCAGCGCGTGGCGGCGGATCTGATACGCCAGTTGGACACTCTTTTGGCTCATTGGTTTACTCCTTGCGTATGGGAGCGGCGCGCGCTCCGCAGGTTCTTTTGCATCACGGTTTTCAGGGTATCGAAAAGCACCCGCACGTCCAGCGCGAAGGACTGGCTGCGCGCATATTCCACGCGCATGCGGTTCTTTTCGCCCAAGATCTTGCTTTCGTAGTTGCCCTCCGGGTCGTCGTGGCCCACCAGCTCATCCAGACTGATCAGGCGGATGGAGCTGGGATCGCTGATGCCGGGGCGCACCCACAGGATGCACTGCTGCTCCTCGCTATACTGCATGGTGTAGCGCAGCAGCTCCGGCCTCGGGCCGATGAAGGACATATCCCCCTTGAGGATATTGAACAGCTGGGGCAGCTCGTCCAGCTTGGTGGCGCGCAGCACGCGGCCCACCCGGGTGACGCGGGGATCGTTGAGGGCCGTGGTGGAGGAATATTTGTCCGCGCCCACCACCATGGTGCGGAACTTGAGGATATTGAACGCGCGGTTGTGGTATCCGCCGCGGAGCGCCGTATAGAAAACCGGGCCCTCGGAGGTGGCCTTCACCGCGATGGCGATGGGGATCATGACGATGACACAGGGCGCGGCCAGCACCAGCGCGAGCACGAAATCCAGCACGCGCTTGACATAGCGGCTGTAAACGGGATGAGCGAGCGGGCCGTCCCACCGGGACAGGGTCTCCCGCGCGGACTTGAGTGAAACAGGCGGCTGCATGTCCGCGCTCCTTTCCGTGGCCTGTATATGAGTCGCCACCATATTTTATCGTATCACAGAAGGGGCTTTTCGTCAACTGATCTGACAGGAAACCTAAGGACAACAGTGTGCGGGTGTCAAACATAGGTAACACGACGAGCCAAGGAGGAGGTCAAGGGAA
>CAZDEF010000113.1:0-4330 GCA_964504385.1 uncultured Oscillospiraceae bacterium | reverse complement strand
TGCCTTCGGCAGAGCTGGGCTACGGGTGGGGTAATGCAAGGTAACTTGCGGCAATTTCCACATTCCGTCTGCAGCAAAGCAGCCATCAGCTGTCAGCCGTCAGCCGTCAGGCTGGTGCTGATGGCTGCTTGCGTGTACGGACGCAAAATTCAAGAAACACAACGGTTTGCTGATTAGAATCATACAACATTCAGGGGTCAAGGGGCTGTGCCCCTTGTCGGGGAGGGGGAAGGAGAATCCAAGGAGGCACCTGCGGTGGGCACATGTTCCGGTACAATAATGGCCCGAAGGGCGGGGAACCTCGACGTTCCCCCTGATCTCCTTGGCCGCCGGAGGCTTTCCTGTTACGCGTAAATAGGCGCTGTAGAGAAGCAGCATGCCTGCAGACGCAAAGCACTTCTCTTGTATGTTGCGTGCAAACAATCGTCGCAGAGAAGCGACAAGCAAGCAGCCGCAAGACATTTCAAACCCAGCTTGCGCTGCCCTCCCAACCGGCACAAGGGAGCGTGCCTTTCGCTCCCCCTTACCCCCGATGATCCACCACCGGCGCATCGCCGGAATCACTCAAATACCGGTCAATGATAAACCTCGGGCGGCGCTTGGTCTCGTTGTAGATCTTTCCCACATACTCGCCGATCACGCCTAGCGATAATAGCTGTATGCCGCCGATCATCCAAATGGATGCCAGCGTGCTCGTCCAGCCGCTGACCGTGTGCCCGGCGATCCACGATACCAGCGCATAGACCAGCATGAAGAGCGATAGGACAAAGATCACCAAACCCACCGTGGTGATCAGCCGCAGCGGCTTGACGGAAAAACTGGTGATGCCGTCAATGGCAAACGCCAGCATCTTCTTCAGCGGATACTTGCTCTCCCCCGCAAAACGCTCGGAACGGTCGTAATATACCACATCGCTCTGGAACCCCACCAGCGGCGCAAGCCCGCGCAGGAACAGGTTCACCTCGTCAAACTCGGCCAGCGCGTTCAGCGCGCGGTTGCTCATCAGCCGGTAATCCGCATGGTTGTAGGTAATGTCCACCCCCAGCGCCTTCATCAGCCGGTAAAACATCAGCGCCGTTTCCCGCTTGAACACCGTGTCGGTGTCGCGCTTGTTGCGCACACCGTATACGATCTCGCAGCCCTCGTTGTATTTTTCAATGAAACGGTCCATCGCGTCCATGTCGTCCTGCAGATCCGCATCCATGGAAATGGAAATGTCGCAGCGGCCGCGCGCCGTCATCAGGCCCGCCAGCAGCGCGTTCTGATGGCCGCGGTTGCGGCTGAGCTTCACGCCTTCAAAGAGCGGATCGTCCCGGTGCAGCTGCTCGATCAGCTCCCATGTGCGGTCGCGGCTGCCATCGTTCACCAGCAGCACGCGGCTGTCCGGGGTGATCAGCCCCTTTTGCACCAGCGAAGCCATCTTTTCCACCAGCCGGCGCGAGGTCTCGGGCAAAACTTCCTCCTCGTTGTAGCAGGGAATGACCACCATCAGTTTGTGTGCCATGTGTCATAAACCTCCTTGTTGGATGGTAAAAGCGGCGGACAGCACCGTAGTGGTGGCGCCGTTCACATGCGCCTGCGCGCGCACGCGGTACACGCCGGGCGCGGCGGCGGAGCCGTCCTTGAGCGCGCCGCTCCAGTAAAACACGCTGCCCTGCGGCTGCAGCCCGGACGGACGGGTGGACTGGCGGTGGCACACACGGTGCACCACCTGGTCGTTCTCGTCCAGAATGGCCACGCTCAGCTCGCAGGAAAAATCATGCGCGATGAAGATGCTCATCTCCCGCCCGGAGGCAGGATCCAGCACCGGGCTGACCTGCGCGTCCAGCTGCAGGTCGCCCGCAGCGGGCGGCACGCACAGCACGCGCCCGGCGTGCACGGTCAGCTTGCCCTTGTCGATGGATACCAGCTGCACCAGCACATAGCCGTGGCAATCGTCCGGCAGCCGGCCCAGATGCACCGTGCGCACCTTGTGGCCGGCGGAGATGGCCCCCGGCTCGTCGCCGAAGGCGATGAAGCGCTCCGCCCCGTCGTAAATGAGCTGCGCCTTGTCAAACTCCCACTGCCCGCTGCGCTGATACACCACCTGATAGGCCACACGCACCGGGCGGGTGGCGATGAATTCCACGCTGATCTCGCTGTTTTCGCGGCTGAGCGTGGAGCCGGAAAAGGTCACGTCCACCACGGGCGGGCGCTGCTCCTGCGCCGTGTCGGGGGTGTAGCGGTAGATCACGGTGTCGTCGCTCTGGGGGTACACCTGCGGCGTGGAGGCCGCATGGTTGAGCAGCAGGTAGGCGTACAGCTCGCTCAGCGTTACGCTGCCGTCGCGGTTGGTGTCCGCCGGGCAGCCGCCCGCCACGCTCAGCCCCTGCGTGAGCGCCTGCGTGAAGTAAAACGCGCCCTGCCCTTCGCTCATCCAGTACCAGCTTTCCTCCAGCGCGCCGGAGGAAGTGATCACCTTGAACTCGTCACCCAGAAAGCACACTTCATCGGGCATGGCGCTCAGCCCCTTGCCGATGAACGCGCCGGAGTTGCACGCATCCAGAATGATGACCTTCGTGCCCGGCACGCCGTCGAACGCCGCCTGCAGCTGCGCGGGCGTGACGGCGCACTCCGCCTCGCCGTCGCTGAACAGCAGCGCCGGCTGCGGCTCGTACTGGCCGTGGGTGGAGATGTACAGGTAGCTCACGTCGTTCTCATCCGCGCCGCCGAAGGCATCGCGGATCAGGCAGGCGAGCGTCTGCGCATCCGTGACCGGCTGGTCGGGGATGAGAAGCGTTTCCATGTTGAGATCGGACGACTGAAACATCTCCTGCATGGCGTATACATTGTTGGTGGAGCTGGGGTAGGCGCTGGGCTTGGACACAAATTCATCCACGCCGATGAGCAGCGCACGGCCGGTGGAGACCCCTGCCTCAGCGGCGAACGCATGCGTGCACAGCGCCATGCAAAGCATGCACAGCCACAGCGCCGCCCGCTTTCCAGCCACACGCGTTCCTCCCTCCGTTTTCAGCACATCCAACATGCATTGTACACCATTTTGGCGTTTTCGTACAGCCTTGGGCCGTGAACGGCAAAACTTGTTACAGCGCATTGCACGGGCGCATCCTGCGCACACTGATGGAGCAAAACAGCAAGGAGGCGGAACGTATTTTGAAAAAAACGAAGCGTAAGACCGATATCTCCCGCGTGTGCGACATGGCCCACATCTGCGATCATCAGGCCAGCACGGATGTGCTGGGCAGCTACACCGGCACGGGCGCGGACGGCGAATCCCCCGTGCAGGATGCGGACGATCTGTGACCCTTTCCACAAAAAGCACGGCGGCCAGAAAATGTTTTTGGAATGTTTTTTTGCTGCTTGGGATTGACAATGTAATTTTCCTGTGCTAAAGTCACCGCATACCCCAACGCGATGACGAAAACGAAGTACACTTCGGAACGTTGCCCTTCAGAGAACTGCCGGTCGGTGCAAGGCAGCAGGGGACCCAAAGTGGAATTACCTTTCCGAGCGGCAGGACCCAACGCAGCAGCTTTTTCTCCCTGTGCAAGTAGGTCGTGACGGGCGCGCCCGATACAGCGCTACGGTCTGTTTGGACCCGACGAGGCTGCGCAAGCAGCGAACATGAGGTGGTACCGCGGTATATCCGCCCTCTGCTATGACACACATAGCAGGGGGCGTTTTTTGATGCATACAACGCAAGGAGGGCATACACCCATGGTCATTACCCAGCTTTTGGAACGCAACGCAAGGCTGTACGGCGCGGAAACGGCGCTGGTGGAGATCAACCCGTCCGAGGAGCGGGATCAGGCGGTGACGTGGCGCGAGCTGAACCTGATCGCTCAGGCCAGCCCGGACACCCCCTACCGGCGCGAGCTGTCGTGGAAGGACTTCGACCGCAAGGCCAACCGCTTCGCCAACCTGCTGCTCAGCCGCGGCACGCCGCGCGGCACGAAGGTGGCCATCCTGATGATGAACTGTCTGGAGTGGCTGCCGGTGTATTTCGGCATCCTCAAGGCCGGGTGCGTGGCCGTGCCCATGAACTTCCGCTACTCCAGCGACGAGATCGCCTACTGCCTGGATCTGGCGGATGTGGACGTGCTGGTGTTCGGGCCGGAATTCGTCAGCCGCATGGACGTGATCGCGCCCACGCTGCACCTGCGCGCCATGTTCTTCGTGGGTAAAAACGGCCCCTCCTACACCGAGGATTACCTGCGGCTGGTCAATTTCTGCTCCTCCGCGCTGCCGCCCGTGCCGCTGGAGGAAAGCGACGAGGCCGCCATCTACTTCTCCTCCGGCACCACCGGCTTCCCCAAGGCCATCCTGCACG
>CAZDEF010000112.1:0-4635 GCA_964504385.1 uncultured Oscillospiraceae bacterium | reverse complement strand
GCTGATGGCTGTTTTGCTGCGGGCGGGATGTGGAAGTTGCCGCAAGTTACCTTGCATTCCCCTACAGTAGCCCCGCTCTGCCGAAGGCAGAAGTAGGGCGGTTCTCACCGCGTCCGCGAAATACCCTACCCGTAACTTAGATAAGTTACCCCCCTTATACGGGGGTCAAGGGGTTTACCCCTTGCGCCGGAAGGGGGGAGGCGGGGAGTCCAGAGGGGTGTCCCGGGGGGACCGGTGCGGGGTCCCCCCCGACATCCCTCTGGCCCTAGCGGAGCGGGCTGCGCTTCCGCTCAACCCAAAAGAGAAGCGTCAGCAAATCCAGCCCCGCTCGCAGCGCAATCAACAAAAGAAACGACCCCAAAAAATCATCATAAAAAAGGAGGTGCCCCTCCCCCAATGCCCGCCCCCATCTACGAACTCATCTCCCAAGGCGCGCGCTATTGGTTCCTGCTGCTCATGCTCATCATCGCGTGGCGCAGCTGGCGCTGGTACCGCAAAGACCGCCGCCAAGCCCGTAAACGCCTGAAATTGCTGCCCGATGCAGGCTTCGTGGGCGAAATGATCGTCACCACAGCCAGCGGCAGCGCCCAGCGCGGCGATACCCTGATGGTGCCGCGCGAAGGCACCCTCGGCACCTCCCGTACCAATGACCTGTGCGTGCAAGCCCCCGGCGTGGCCAAACGCCACCTCTGGTTCCGCTTCGAGGGCGACCGGGGCCTGCTGGTGGAGCCCTTTGGCAAAAACGCCGTGCGCGTGGACGGCGCCCCCTTCGCCCCCAAAGCCGATCCGCTGTATATGAGCCATGGCTCGTGGCTGCAGGTGGGCGAGTGCGAAATGCGCCTGCGCCTGTTCGCCGGGTTCGAAAGCACGGGCCATGCCCCGCGCCGCCCGGAGGGACCCGCTCCCGCCGCACAGCAGCCCCCTGCCATGGATCCCGCCCAAATGGCCGCCATGCAGCAGCAGTGGATGCAGCAGCAGCAGTGGCTGGCCCAGCAAGCCTACCAGCAGGGCTACGCGCAAGCCATGGCCCAAATGGAGCCCGCAGACGAACCCGGATCCCCCATGCCCGAAACGGACGAATACGAATATCCCGCCCCCCTTGCACAGGACGAGCTGCCCTATGATATGGCGCAGATCGCGCAGGAGGAAGGCATGGTGGATCACCGCATGTTCATGCGCCCCGAAGGCCAGCCCAAACCCCAGCTGCCTGTGTACGAGGCTCCGCCCGCCCCCGCGCCCCAGTTCTATCCCCCCGTGATGAACGACGGGGACGAAGCGGATGCGGACATGGACATGGAGATGGATCTTCCCCCCGAACCCGACGCGCCGTGGTCGCCCCATGACGAGGACATGACCGACGCCGCCGCCCCGCCCAAGAGCGCCTATGTGGGCCGCGACGAGGCTGAGGCCGCCAAGCGCGCCGTGTGGGACAAATACTTTGGAGGAGGGCAGAAGCGATGAGCCGCAAAGATCCCCGGCACGCGCAGCGCCGCCAGCAGCGCCGCCGCCCGGACCGCATGCTGGTGTCGGCCATGATGCTGTTCTTCTGCACGGCGTTTTTGCTCATCTCCGTGCAGGAGGAGATCCACGTGGACGGGCTGGTGCTGGCGGCCGTGGTGCCGCTGATGCTCTACGCCGCCACCATGTGGACGCCCCGCTTCTTCCCGGCGGATAAGTTGCTGCTGGCCATTGCCAATTTTCTGTGCGCGCTGGGCGTGCTCATCCTGTACACCACCGACCGGGGCGCGGGCACATCGCGCGGGCTGCAGCAGGCCATGTACTACGGCGTGGGCATCGTAGCCATGCTGGTGTGCATCTTTCTGGTGCGCTATGTGCGCCACTGGGATCTCCTCATCAAGGTGGTCATGCTGGGCGCGGCGGCGCTGATGGTGCTGCCGCTGGCCATCGGCACGGAGCAGAACGGCGCCACCAACTGGATCGTCATCGGCGGCATGAGCCTGCAGCCCAGCGAGGTGGTCAAGATCGCCCTGCTGCTGGTGCTGGGGTGGTACATGGGCCGCCGCCGGTTCTGGCCGTGGCTGCTGTTTGCGGTGTTCTGCCTACTGGTGCTCATGCTGCAGAAGGACCTGGGCACCGCGCTGATCTACTACGCCACCACGCTGCTGCTGTTCTACGCCTCCACGGGCGACCTGCCGCTCACGGCGCTGGGCGCGCTGGGCGGCTGTGGCGCGGCCGTGGCGGGCTACCAGATGTTTGCCCATGTGAAAAAGCGCGTGGCCATCTGGCGCAACCCGTGGATCTACTACGAGACCAGCGGCTACCAGATCGTGCAGGCGCTCATGGCCATCGCCTCGGGCGGCATGTTCGGCGTGGGGCTGGGGCTGGGCGCGCCGCGCGTCATCCCCGTGTATTTCACGGACGCTATCTTCGCCGTCATCTGCGAGCAGTTCGGCATCCTGTTCGGCATTCTGGTGCTGGCGATGTACGTCATCCTCATCCTGCGGGGCGCGTCCATCGCCATGAGCGCGCGCAGCAGCTTTCACGCGCTGGTGGCCATGGGCGCTACCGTGATGCTGGGCGTGCAGACGTTCGTCATCATCGGCGGCGTGCTCAAGCTCATCCCCCTCACGGGCGTGACCATGCCCTTCGTCAGCTACGGCGGCACATCGCTGGTGAGCTGCATGGGCCTTATCGGCCTGATCCAGGGCGTGAGCAGCGTGAACCAGGACGACCTGAGCTATGATTACGAGATCAGCCGCAGCCTGCAGGAAACGACTGCCATGCCCAAAGCCGACTGGGAGGTGGACTGAACCCATGAAACAGCAAAGACTGCGCTTCCGCCTGCTCACGTTTCTGGTGATCGCGCTGCTGTTCACGGCGGGGCTGTACGGGGTGTACTCCGTGTCCACCTACGGCAGCCGCTGGGTATCCAGCACGCGCAACACGCGCTACCGCAGCGCCAAGAGCAGCGTGACCCCCGGCGATATCCTGGACCGCAACGGCGTGGTGATCGCCTCCACAGACGCGGACGGAAGCCGCGTGTACCAGAGCAACATCCTCAGCCGCTCCAGCATGGTGCACCTCATCGGCGATGACGAGGGCAACGTGGCCAACGGCGTGGAATCCTTTCAGGCCAACTATCTGCTGGGCATGGAGGCCAGCCTGACCGAGCGCGTGAACGACCTGCTCAGCGGCGAGAGCCGCAAGGGCGACACCGTGACCATCACCGCTGACAGCCGCCTGCACACGGAGATCGTGCAGCTGTTCCGCAGCACGGCCAAGGTGAAGGGCAAGTGCGGCGCGGTGGTGGTGATGAACTACCGCACCGGCGAGGTGCTGGCGCTGGTGAGCCTGCCCGTGTACGACCCGCAGAACATCACCGACACCATCCGCAATTCCACCCAGCACCCCTTCTGGAACCGCGCGCTGCAGAGCACCCTGCCCCCCGGCTCCACCTTCAAGATCGTCACTGCTGCGGCGGCGCTGCAGTCCGTGGCCGGGGTGGAGGATCTCACCTTCAACTGCACCGGCGCCACGCAGGTGATGGACCAGATCATCACCGACTACGGCAACGACCAGCACGGCGAGATCAGCTTAGCCAAGGCGTTCCGCCTCAGCTGCAACAACACCTTCGCCCAGCTGGCCCTCACCATGGGCGACGAGCGCCTGCGCAAAACGGCCGAGAGCTTCGGCTTCAACGATAATTTCCTCTTCCGCGATCTGGTGGTGGAAAACAGCACCTACCCCACCAAAAACCGCAACGCCTTTGAGATCGCCTGGAGCGGCGCGGGGCAGAGCCAGGTGGCGGCCACGCCGCTGCACATGTGCATGATCGCCGCCGCCGTGGCCAACGACGGCGTGATGATGGAGCCGCGCCTGATCAGCCGCGTGGAGAGCCCTTCCGGCGTGGTGCGCCTGCGCTACACGCAGAAGCCCTACCGCACGGTCTGCACGCCGGATGTGGCGGCGAAGCTGGACGCCTACATGAAGGACGTGGTCAAGAGCGGCACCGGCACGAAGGCGCAGGCGAGCGGCCTGACCATCGCCGGCAAGACGGGCAGCGCAGAGGGCAACGTGGACGGCGTGGGCGTGACGCACGCGTGGTTCACCGGCTACATCGACAACGACGCCTACCCCTACGCAGTATGCGTGTTCGTGGAAAACGGCGGCACAGGCGGCAGCGTAGCCGCCCCGCTGGCCGGGAAAATCTTTGAGTATCTGCGGGATCATTGCCGGGGGGAGTGAGGGGGGAGGGGGCTAGGTAACCTGCGGCAATCCCCACATCCCGTCCGCAGCAAAACAGCCATCACTTGTCAGCCGTAGGCTGGTAGTGATGGCTGTTTGCGTGTACGGACGCAGAATTCAAGAAACACAACGGTTTGTTGATTAGAATCATACAACATTCAGGGGTCAAGGGGCCGTGCCCCTTGTCGGGGAGGGGGGAAGGAGAATCCAAGGAGGTCTGGGGGAACCTCGACGTTCCCCCTGATCTCCTTGGCCGCCGGAGGCATCTCCTGTTGCACGTAAATAGGCGCTGTAGAGAAAGCGCATGCGTGCCGCCGCATGGCACTTTTGTAACTTGCGCTGGCGCGCGGGTGGGGAGGTTGCTCCCCTTGCAAGGGGAGCGGTGGAGCGGCCCGCTCCGCTAGGGCCAGAGGGATGTCGGGGGGGACC
>CAZDEF010000111.1:0-4693 GCA_964504385.1 uncultured Oscillospiraceae bacterium | reverse complement strand
AACCTGGCATGGTCTACCAAGTGTGTTTCCTTCCGCAGCGCGGACAGCATCCGCAACGGCGATTTCACGGTGCCGCAGGACAAGCCGCTGGACGGGCAAAGCAGCGTGAAGCCCGCCATGGTGCAGCCGACAGCCGCCAATGGATACGTTGAAGTGGAAGACGATGATCTGCCCTTCTGACGGGAGGTGTGAGCCATGAGCAACAGAGCAGAGCGGAGGGCAAAGAAGAAGCAGCAGCCCAGATGGCAAAAGCATTTCACCAGTGACGAGCGTATCAACGCCATGTGCAGAAACGGTATTACACCGAAAGATGTGGATGATGCGTACAATCAAGGCAGGAAAGACGCTCTGCACGAAGTCAGCGACTATTGCATGAAGGATTGCTATGCAGGTTTTCTGCTGGCGGCGCATGAGGTATTTGGCTTTGGGCGCAAGCGGTGCAGGCGGCTGCTGAGAGCGGCTGACGATAAGATTTGCAATTCGCTGTCATCGGATGAAGCGATTGAGGAGGTTTTCCGCAAGGTGGGCGTTATGATCGCCTTTTACGACCCGGAGAGGATCACCGAAACGCTGGAGGAGGACCGGAGATGGCAAAATGCGTGAAAGTAACGCTGGCGGAATACGAATACCTGCTGGAGACCGTGCAGAACGACAACCTGACCATTGCCAAGCTGGTAGCGGAGCTTACAAAGGCGAAGGAGGATATCAAGCGGTTGCTGATCCTTGGCGGCAATGCAGCCTGTGAATTCTGTGCCTGTAAACCGGCTATGTGTGAATGCTGCGAAAACGACGCCAAGTGGCGCGGCTGGAGCTTGAGGGGGGCGGCGAATGAACCCAGGCAGGAACAAGTACGGCAACCGGAAAGCGACGGTTGACGGCATGGCCTTTGACAGCCGAAAGGAGGCGGCCCGGTGGCGTGAACTCACCCTGCTCGAAAGGGCAGGGGAGATCACGGGGCTGCAGCGGCAGGTGAAGTACGAGCTGATCCCATCGCAGAGGATAGAGGGAAAAGTGTTGGAGCGCCCATGCGCCTACATAGCGGATTTTGTGTACCGGCAGGACGGGCGGACCGTGGTGGAGGACACGAAAGGCGTGAGGACAGAGGCGTACAGAATCAAACGAAAGCTGATGCTGAAGGTACACGGAATACGGATACGCGAAGTGTGAAAGGAACGGCGAGAATGAAAAAGATCAAAATCAAGCTGCTGCGCGGACTGAACACGGTGAGCCCGCAAATGAACTCCGACTGGGTGGACCTGAGGGTGGCGGAGGAAACGCAGATGCGGGCGGGAGAATACAGGGCGATTCCTCTGGGGGCGGCGATGCAGCTGCCCAAGGGCTACGAGGCCATTGTAGCGCCCAGAAGCAGCACATTCAAAACCTACGGAATTTTGCCCGCTAACGGCATTGGCGTGATTGACGAGAGCTACGCAGGGGATGGGGATGAGTGGCACTTTCTGGCCTTTGCAACGCGGGACACGGTGATTGCTGCAGGGGATAGAATTTGCCAGTTCAGAATTGTGAAGCATCAGCCACGGTATGAACTGCGGTGGGAGAAACAGCTGGGCAACCGCAACCGGGGCGGAATTGGCAGCACCGGGAGGCGATGACATGCACACAAGACCAACGCAGGCACAGCGCGTGCTGGAATACATGGAGGCATTTGGGAGCATTACGCAGTACGAGGCGATGCACGAGCTGGGCGTGATGCGGCTGGCGGCGCGTGTGATGGAGCTGAAGAAGCGCGGGCATGCCATAGACAGCTGCACGGTGACGGTGCGCAACCGATTTGGCGAGGCATGCAAGGTGAAGCAGTACCGGATGGGAAGTGGCGAAAGTGGCTGAGGTGAAGTGGATCAAGCTGGCGACGGGGTTGCCGGACAACCGGAAAATGAAGCAGATACGGCGGCTGCCGGATGGGGACACCATTGCGCTGATGTGGGTGTTTCTGATGTGTCTGGCAGGGGAAACCAACGACGACGGCATGGTGTACTTTACGCCCGAAATCCCATTCACAGAAGAGATGCTTTCCGAGCAGTTTTCGATGGAGATTGACACGATTCGTCAGGGGCTGAAGCTGTTTCAGCGGTTTGGAATGATTGAAATGGTGGATGAGATGATCCGCCTGCCATCGTGGGAGAAATGGCAGGCGGTGGACAAGCTATCCGTAATACGGGAACAGACGCGGAAACGGGTGGCAAAGCACCGGGAAAAACAGGCTGTAACGGCTGGTAACGTTACATGTAACGTTACAGTAACGGAAAGTAACGCTATAGATAAGATAAGAATAGAAGAAGATAAGATAAGAATAGAAGAAGATAAGAAGAAGAATAGAGGGGAATATCAGCTGATCGCTGATATGTACAACACCATTTGCACCTCCCTGCCGACGATACGATCCCTGTCGGACGCGCGGAAGAAGGCCATAGGCGCGAGGCTGAAGACATACACGGTGGAGGAGATACGGACCGTGTTTGAAAATGCGGAGGCCTCATCCTTCCTGAAGGGGAGGAACAACCGGAACTGGACGGCGACGTTTGACTGGCTGATGAAGGACAGCAACATGGCCAAGGTGCTGGACGGCAACTACGCAGACAAGGGAACGGCGGAGGAGCGGCAGCCAAAGCCGCACAGCAATGCGGCGCTGGACTACTACAACCAGCTGATGACAGGACAGGAGGACGGTGCAGGTGACATTACCTGAAACGGTGAAGCTGCTGACGATGATCGCCGAGATATACCCGAGGTTTTTGGATGGACGGGAGATACGGACGACGGCGGCGATATGGCAGAAGCTGTTTGCAGACGAGCCCTACAGCGAGGTGGACGCGGCGCTGTACGCATTTGTGGCCAGCGACGAAAAAGGATTTGCCCCAGCGCCGGGCGCGATACGCGCGACGCTGAACCGGCTGCGCAGGCCCGAGGGAGAGACGACGGAGACGGAAGCATGGGCCATGGTGCAGAAGGCGACGCGCAACAGCCTGTACAACGCTGACGCGGAATACGCCAAGCTGCCAAGGGATGTGCAAAGCAGCGTGGGCAGCCCTGAGACGCTGCGCGAGTGGGCCATGATGGACGCGGACACGCTCAACAGCGTGATTGCATCCAACTTTATGCGGGGGTACAGAGCGCGGGCGGTGCAGGTGCGGGAAATGGAAAAGCTGCCAAGCAGCGTAAAGGCCGTTTTTGGGGCGTTTGGCGAGGCGCTGAAGCTGGGACGGGGAAGTGGAAGCCCAGAGGCAGAAAAGCCGCCCAATGACCCGCCAGAGCCGAAACCAGAACCGGCGTATGCAGATGCGGGCGAAGGATGGAAACTGGCACGGGCCAGAATCAACCAGCTACAGCGCGAACGGGGGCAGGAAGGGATGAAGGGGAGCACATGAAAAAAGGGCGATGCCGCACCTGCCTGTGGTGGTGGGACCTGAACGGGGACGGCGAACGGCGCTGCTACCGGTTTGAAAGCCCGCAATACCACCGCAAGACGCGCAGCGGCTGCGAGAAGCACGAAGACAGCATAGACTGGCGCAACGAACGAAGGAGGAAAAGCACCGATGAAAATCACGCTGATTGAATACCCGACCGCCTACGACTGGAACGAATGCAAGCGCAGGGCGCTGGTAACGGTGGGAAAGCTGGACTTTGACCCGCCGACGCACGAATGGCGAAAGGCGATCCTGAATGCCAGACATTCGCCCATCCGCAGACTTCACTTTTCCTTCATGCTGGAGGAGGTGCCCAGCTGGGTGAGCGTACACCTGTGCAGGCATGTGCATGCGCAGCCCTATGTGAAGAGCCAGCGCAACGACCGCCAGAGCGATTACGACCGGACGAAAGCCCCGCAGGACGCGCCGGTGTGCATGATCTGGGACATGAACGCGGAAGCGCTGATGGACATTGCCAACAAGCGGCTATGCATGAAGGCCAGCGAAGAAACGCGGGCCGTGGTACAGGAGATGTGCAGGCTGGTGGCTGAAAGATGCCCGGACTTTGAACCGTTCCTTGTGCCGATGTGTGCATACAACGGCGGCGTATGCAGGGAGATGAAGCCATGCGGGAAATATCCGAAAATCCCCTGAAACGGCAAATCAGCCTGAACCCTGTGCCGATGGTGTGCCATCGCGGTTGCCCGGACAGGACACGGGACTGTCATGCAACCTGTGAACGGTACAAGGCGTACCGGGAAGCATGCGACATTGTGAGGCACGAACGGAGCCTGAACAGCCAAGCCGCCGAAGCGGTGGCTGACAGGAAGCGGAAAAAGGAAAAGCTGCAAAGGAAGTGGAGGTAAGAGGGGTGGAAGGAGTGCTGTGTTTGATTTCTGCCACGGTCTGCTGGCGGCTGCTGAACGGCCGGAGGGACAAGTGGACGTGGAACTGGATTGCGTTTTACTGGGCTGTGCTGTGCGTGAAAAATGCGATGGAGGTGCTGGGGCGTGGGTGAGGCAAAATGGATTAGTGTGAAGGACAGGCTGCCGGAAACAGAAGGAGAAGTTCTTGCTGTGCTGTTTGGGCGTGTATATATGGTTTGGTATTTAGCTGCAAAAAAGCAATTCGAAACCCCAAATGGGTTCGTGTGGGACGATGACACAGTTACCCACTGGATGCCACTGCCTGAACCACCGAAGGAGGACTGACTATAGATATGATCAACTGGGCTGAACGCGAAGTACAGATTGCGTGTGAACGTGAAAATC
>CAZDEF010000110.1:0-5042 GCA_964504385.1 uncultured Oscillospiraceae bacterium | reverse complement strand
AACCCACGTGGCCAGCTTGGGAAGCTGGAGCTCTGCCATTGAGCTACACCCGCATGTCCGCATGGAGATACCTGTTACCAGACATAAGTTATTCTACAGCTTTTCAGTGAACTTGTCAACCGCATTTTTCACTTCTGTATTCTCATCGTTTTTTAATCATGAGATACATTGACAGACGATGTATATCAGTTTATCATTTTCGTTAGGAGGTGAGCCCATGGCCCTGACTGCGGATATCCTGCGCGGATATACCGATACCATCATCCTGCGCCAGCTCAGCCACGGCGACAGCTATGGCTACCGCATTTCCAAAACCGTAGCGCAAATCAGCGAAGGCGGGCTGGAAATGAAGGAAGCCACCCTATATACAGCGTTCCGTCGGCTGGAGCAGGCCGGGCTGATCCGCTCCTACTGGGGCGATGAACAAACCGGCGCGCGCAGGCGCTACTATGCCATCACGCCAGAAGGCATCTGCCGCCTTGCGCAGGACTGCGCGCACTGGCAGGAGACCAAAAGCATGCTCGACCGTTTGCTGAAGGAGGATGTGGAATGAACCCCACGATCGAAAAGATCGTCAACCTGCTGTTTGAGGATCTGGAGGAAACCGAGGAGACCAGCGCCTTGCATGAGGAAGTGCTCAACAATTGCCAGGAGCGCTTCAGCGATCTGGTGGAAAACGGCATGACCGCCGACGAAGCCACCGGCGCGGTCATAGAAAGCCTGAAGGGGATGGAGGACGCGCTGCGCGACTATCCGCGCAAGGCGCGTCCCGCCGAGCCAGCCAGGGGCGAACAAACCGACTATCAGTTCTGCAGCAGCGGCATTCGCCGCATCAGCATGCAGCTGATGCACGAGGACGTGGTGTGCGAGCTTTCCCCGGACGACGCCATCCATGTGAAGGTCCCCAGCTCTGTGCAGGTGTCGCATCAGGGGGATCAGCTGCTGATCCGCCACGAAAGAAAGCTTTCCGGTTTCAGTGTGAACTTCCGCCTGTCTTCGTTCTCATTCAGCTTTTCCAGCGACACAGTCCGGCTGCTCCTGCCCGAAGCGCTGCTGACCGATACGGAGATCCAGACCGCCAGCGGCAATGCGGAGTGGCTCAAGGCTCCGGCAGAGCGCCTGCACATCACCACAGCCAGCGGCGATGTACGGGTGGAGGATGCCGCGCTGCATGCGGCGGAGATCCACACGGTCTCCGGCGATGTGGAAATGACCAATATCAGCGCCGAACGGGTGCAGATCCACACGGCCAGCGGCGGCGTGAGCTGCCGAAAGTGCAGGCTTGCCGATGCGTTTCAGGCCGTCAGCGCCAGCGGCGATCTGTTCTGGAGCGGCGAATGCCCCAGCGTGCAGCTGAGCAGCGTAAGCGGCGATGCGCGCTGCCAAGGCCTCTGCGAGCGCATTCAGTGCCGCACCACCAGCGGAGATGTCTCTCTGACGGCCAGCCACGCGGTTCAGCGGCTCACAGGTCAGACAGTCAGCGGCGATGCGCGCTTTGCGCTGCCCGCCGGTCTGCAGCCCCAGCTGCGCTGCCGCAGCCTCCTCGGCGAGCTTTGCTCCCATGTGACCTCCGATCCGTCCAGCCCGGTCGTCATCGAATGGACGGCTACCAGCGGCGATATCACCATCGAGGAGCAGGCGTGATGCACCGCTGTATCGAACGCTGCTGGAACGTTGTTCTCTCTTGCCGTTCGGGCTTGGCGCGAAACATCTTTTCCCCTGTCGAGGGCTGCATGTCATCTCCGCATGCAGCTCTTATTTTGTTATAATTTCTTTACAAAAGTATGTCATTTGCTGTATGATAAACAGGAATGCTGACATCATCTGTTTTGGAGGGATCTTTCATGGAAGCAATGGAGCGTGCAAAGCTCTGGTCCACGAATGCCTGTTTTGATACTTCTACCCAGCAAGCCGCCCGCGAAGCAATGGCGGATGAAAACGCCCTGCTTGCCGCCTTCGGCTCAGAGCTGCATTTCGGCACCGGCGGGCTGCGCGGCATCCTGGGCGTAGGAACGGCGCGCATGAACCGCTACACCGTAGCCCGCGCCACGCTGGGGCTGGCGCGTTCGCTCCAAAAGCGCAGCACGCTGCGCGGCGTCGTCATCGCGCACGACAGCCGCCACGGCGCGGACGAGTTTACCGCCGTCGCTGCCGGTGTGCTGGCAGCGGAGGGCATTCCCGTGCATGTCTTTGAACTGCTCGCCCCCACCCCCATGCTCAGCTATGCCGTGCGCAGCCTGAAGCTGGATGCGGGCGTGATGATCACCGCCAGCCACAACCCAGCCGAATACAACGGCTACAAGGTCTATGGCGCGGACGGCTGCCAGATCACCGACGAAGCCGCCGCGCAGATCACCGCCTGCATCGACGGGGTGGCCTATACTGATCCCATCGTGATGACCGAAGCCGATGCGCGCGCCGCCTCCCTCTGGATGGATGTGCCGGACAGTCTGCGCCGCAGCTTTGCACAGGCCTGCCTGTTCTGCCGTCCCGATCCCGCCGTGTGCACGGGCGTGCATGTGGTGTATACGCCCCTGCATGGCACGGGGCTGCTGCCCGTGCGCGAGGTGCTCAGCCTGATGCAGGGCGTAAAGGTGACAGAAGTCGAAGCTCAATGCGTGCCGGACGGCAATTTCCCCACCTGCCCGAAGCCCAACCCGGAAATCGATGACACGCTGCGCATGGGCATCGATCTGTGCCGCGAAGTGAACGCCGACCTGCTGCTGGCTACCGACCCCGACTGCGACCGCGTGGGCGTAGCTGTACGCACGCCGGAGGGCGAGTATGTGCGCCTGAACGGCAACGAGGTGGGGCTGCTGCTGCTGGACTATGTGCTGCGCACCCGCCGTTCGCAGGGCAGTCTGCCCCGCAGCGCGGTAGCCGTCAAGACGATCGTCACCTCTGATCTTTCCTTTTCCATTGCCAAAGAGTATGGCGTGACTCTTTGCGAAGTGCTGACCGGCTTCAAATATATCGGCGAAGTCATCGGCCGACTGGAGGCAGAGGGCCGCGAGAACGACTTCGTATTCGGCTTTGAAGAAAGCTGCGGCTATCTGGCTGGCACGCATGTGCGCGACAAGGACGGCGTGATGGCCTGCATGCTGGTGTGCGAGATGGCGCAGTCCCTCAAATCGCGCGGGCTGAGCGTGTGGGAGCAGCTGTGCGCCCTGTATGCAAAGCACGGCTATCTGGGCACGCGGCTGCTCAGCTTCGACATCACAGGCGCGCTGCCCATGGCGGAAATGGCGCGCATCATGGCGCAGCTGCGCGCCGATCCGGTGCAAACGCTGGCCGACCGCCCTGTGAAGCAGGTGAAGGACTACCTTGAAGGCGTGGACGTTCTGCCCGTCAGCGATGTGCTGGTATATGAGGCCGACGATGTGAAAGCCATCGTGCGCCCCTCCGGCACCGAGCCCAAGGTAAAGGTCTATCTGTTCGCGCGCGCCGCCGCGCAGAGCCAGTCCGCCCTTCTGCTGGACAGGCTGCAGCAGGAGATCAGCGTGCTCATCCGTTCGTAACATTCGTTTCAGGAAAAGAGGTTCGCCATGCGCATCGCTCAAATCAATGTGGTTGCCTCGCTGAGCACAGGCCGCATCGCGGTGCAGCTGTGCCGGCTGGCCAGCGCCGCCGGGCACAAAACGCTCCTGTGCCATTCGCGCGATTCCGCGCCTTCCGATATCGCCAGCTACCGCATCGGTAGCCGGAAAGATCGGCTGGCAAAGAAATCGCTGAAGCGCCCGCCGCGCCTTTTCAGGTTTTCCCGGCGTCTCATCTCCGCCGCGCTGTCCCGCGTGTCCATCAGCCAGATCAGCTGCACGACCAATACCTATCTGCACGTTGCGCTGGCGCGGCTGACGGATCGCGCCGGTTTCTTCAGCCGTCCGGCCACGCGCAGGCTGGTGAAGCAGCTCAAGGCTTTTCAGCCGGATCTGATCCATCTGCACAATCTGCACGGCTACTATCTGCACCTGCCCACGCTGTTCAAGTATCTCAAGGAATATGATATTCCCGTGGTGTGGACATTGCACGATTGCTGGGCCTACACCGGGCACTGCGCCTACTACACCACCGCCCGGAATGCTCCGCCCGTTCAGGCGGCCCGCCGCCGCGCCCGGCAGGAGACCGTAGGCTGCGACCGCTGGACGGCCGGCTGCGGACAATGCGTGCTCAAGCACAGCTATCCCGCCAGCCTGCTGCTGGATCAAAGCGCGCGCAACTGGAAGGACAAGCGCGATCTGTTCTGCGGCATGAAACACATGGTGCTCACCACGCCCAGTGAATGGCTGATGGGCGAGGTAAAGCGCTCCTTTCTGAAGGATTATCCCGTGTATGTGCTGCCTAACGGCGTGGATCTGTCCACATTTGCCCCCTGTGCGGACGGACGCTTCATGGAGGATGTGGCCCGTTCCTACGGACTGGACGGCATCGGCGACAAAAAGCTGGTGCTCAGCGTAGCCGCTGTGTGGGATGAGCGCAAGGGATTGGAGGATCTGATCCAGCTTGCGCAGGCGCTTGGCCCGGACTACTGCGTGGCCGCCGTGGGGCTGGATGAATACCAGATCGCGGCGCTGCCTCACCACAGCGTCATGGGCGTGCGCCGCACCGGCAACGTGCACGACCTGTGCGCGCTCTACACCGCTGCGGATGTCTATGTAAGCGCCAGCCACGAGGAGACCATGGGCATGACGCTGGTGGAAGCGCTGGCCTGCGGCACGCAGGTGATCTGCTACGACGCGACCGCCATGCCGGAGATCGTGACGGACAAGGTGGGCGAGGTGGTGCCCCTTGGGGACGCCGACGCCCTTGCGCAGGCCGTGCGCCGCCTGTGCGAGCACCCCATGGCGAGCGAGGACTGTTGGGCGCGTGCTGCGGAGTACGAAGCCTCCAAGCGGTTCCAGGCTTACATCAGGCTGTACGAAAACATGTACCGCCACGCGCCCGCCTATCAGCAGGCGCTGGACAAAGCCGGTGAAAAAAAGAAGGAATAATGTTGAGGTACAATACATAGGTAACAAAAAAGGAATAGAAAACAGAGAGCCAAG
>CAZDEF010000109.1:0-5148 GCA_964504385.1 uncultured Oscillospiraceae bacterium | reverse complement strand
AGCGGAGGGCAGGCGCGGCGCTTCAGCGCCGCGAATGTCCGGTGCTGCTGGGAGGTGGGGAGTCCAGAGGGGTGTCCCGGGGGGACCGGTGCGGGGTCCCCCCCCGACATCCCTCTGGCCCTAGCGGAGCGGGCCGCTCCTCCGCTCCCCTCACAAGGGGAGCGTCATCCCCACCCGCGCGCTCAGCGCAACAAACACCCCCAGCGACCTTTCCCCCAAAACCCCAAAATCCCCCATCAGGAGGCCTCCGAAAAAATGTCCTACGAAGCAAATACCTACGGCCAGTACCCCATCCAAAAACTCCTGCTGGATATGATGATCGAAGTCGACCGCGTGTGCCGCGAAGAACAGATCCCCTATTCCCTGCTGGGCGGCACCATGCTGGGCGCAGCGCGCCATCAGGGCTTCATCCCGTGGGACGATGATCTCGATATCGTCTTTACCGCCGATGCCCTGCAGCGCTTCCTCACCCTCTTTCCGCAAAAAAGCAAACAGTATACCATCACCCTTGAGGATACATGGGTCGCCCGCGTGGTGCCCCGCCAACCCATCTGCGGCCAGCGCCCCTTTGTGGATCTGTTCCATTACGAACCCATCAGCGCTAAACCGTGGAAACAGAAGATCAAGATCCTGCTGCTGCAAACCCTGCAGGGCATGCTCAAGGAAAAAACCGACCTGAGCCGCTTCGGCCTGAAAGACCGAATCCTGCTGGGCGGTACGCACGCGCTGGGCAAACTGTTCACCAAACAGCAAAAGCTGCGCATGTACCGCTGGGTGTCCAGCCATGTGGCGCGCGGCGACGGCAGCCTGCTGCATATCAGCGATGACCAGTTCGGCTGCCTGAAGGTGCTCTACCGCGCCGAATGCGCGCAGGAAATGATCGATACACCGTTTGAGACCGCCACGCTGCGCATGAGCGCCCTGTACCACGAAATGCTCACCCAGCAGTACGGCGACTACATGACCCCCCCGCCCGAGGACAAGCGCGTGCCCATGCACGCCAACTGGCGCTGATAAAAGGAGGATACCGGCATGGTGAAGGTCATCACCTACGGCACGTTTGATCTGCTGCACTACGGCCATGTGCGCCTGCTGGAGCGCGCAAGAGCGCTGGGCGACTGGCTGATCGTGGGCGTGACGGCGGATGACTTCGACCGTAGCCGCGGCAAGATCAACGTACAGCAATCGCTGATGGAGCGCGTGGAGGCCGTGCGCCAGACCGGACTGGCCGATGAGATCCTCATTGAGGAATACGAAGGGCAGAAGATCGATGACATCCGCCGGCTGAATGTGGATATCTTCACCGTCGGCTCGGACTGGACAGGACAGTTCGATTACCTCAATGCCTATTGTAAAGTGGTGTATCTGGAGCGCACACAGACCGTCAGCTCCTCCCAGCTGCGCAGCGAGCAGCGGCGGCTGAAGCTGGCGCTCATCGGCGATGCCGCCGAACAGCGGGCGCTGGGCAAGCTGGCGCGCGAAAGCCGCTATGTGAACGGGCTGGACGTGTGCGCCCTGTGCGTGCCCGGCGCGCAGCCCGCCCCGCAGGAGGACGGCGCGCGCCGGGTGAGCGATCCCCTGCAGGCCATGGCGGATGCGGACGCGGTGTACCTGATCACCGCGCAGCAGTATACGCTGGCGCGCGCAGCGCTGCAGCAGGGCAAGCATGTGCTGTGCGAGCTGCCCTTCGCCGCCTCCGTGCGCGAATGCGACGAGCTGATGAAGCTGGCCGAACAGCAGGGCCGTCTGCTGATGCCCGCACTGAAAACAGCCTATTCCACAGCGTTCGAGCGGCTGATCCTGCTGGCGCAGAGCGGCGCGATCGGCGAGATTCTGAGCGTGGAAGCCAGCTGCACCAGCCTGCTGCCGCCGCAGGCCGCGCCGGTGAGCAGCCTGCACAGCTGGGGGCCGACGGCGCTGCTGCCGGTGCTGCGCCTGCTGGGCGATGGCTGGGTGAGCAAGCACGTGGCTTCGCGCTTCCATCCCGGCACGCGCGCGGACGCCTTTACACGCATCGACCTGCTCTATCCCCACGCCACCGCCAGCGTGAAGGTGGGCAACGGCGTGAAGAGCGAGGGCGAGCTGGTGATCTCCGGCACGAAGGGCTATTTCTATGTGCCCGCCCCGTGGTGGAAAACCGATTATTTTGAAGTGCGCCATGAAAACCCCGCCGATAACCGCCGCTATTTCTACCAGCTGGACGGCGAGGGCGTGCGCTGGGAGCTGGCAGCGTTCGCAAACGCCGTGCAGCGCGGCGGCGCTGTGCCACGCGTGGATGCGCGCGTGTGCCGCGCCGTCAGCCGTGTGCTGGAGGAATTCCAGCGCGGGGAAGACATGGTGGAGATCTGAGCCCCATCCCATTTCAAAAAGCGCCTGCTGCATCGTCCGTTTGCAGCAGGCGCTTTTGGTTTTTGGGGTCTTTGGGATCAGAGCTTCACGCTCAGCTTTCCGGCGGCTTCGGCTTCTCCGGCCAGCACGGGCTTGAGCGCTTCCAGCGTTTCCGCGGAGTATTCGTAGGCCAGCAGGCCGCACGCGCCGTCCGGCAGATGAGTCAGATCGTAGGGATCGCGCAGGGCGCACACCGTCATGGGCTTGCCCAGCCCCGCCAGCGCCTTCATCAGCGCCAGCTGTTCCGGCTTCATGTGCGCGTTGAAGGTGCACAGCACAATGCTGCTGGCCGCTTCCGCCGCTTTGCACGCCGCAGCGATCTGCGCTGCATCGGGCGCCATATCCGTCACCATGCAGCTGCCGCCCAGCGCTTTCTGCATCCAGAGGGGGAAGCAGTCGCTGCATTCCTCAGGGTTGGCCACCAGCGACGCCGCAAAGGGCGGGCAGCCCACAAAGAACGGGTCAGCCCCCAGCGCAGGCACCGGCGCGCCCACGCGGGTGATGGAGGCGGCGCGCATGTCACGGTTGCGGCGGCGGTGTTCTTCGCATCCGGCCACGCTGATGTCGCCGGGCTCCGACAGCTTTTCCTTGGCGGCGATGATGCGCTCCACCGCCGCGTCGGTCATGGCCGGGTCGCCGTGGGCGGAGACCTCGTCGCAGGCTTGGACGGTCAGGGCCGGATCGTGGCAGATGCAGATGAGATCCACGCCCGCATTGCAGGCTGCCAGCGCGCCGGGCACCGTGCCGTAGAAACGGGCGATGGCCTGCATCATCATGCAGTCGGAAATGATCAGCCCCCGATAGCCCAGCCGCTGGCGCAGCACGCCCTGCATGATGGTCTTGGACATGGTGGCGGGCACGTTGCCCTTTTCGATTTGGGGGAAGAGGATGTGCGTGGTCATGATGGAGCTCACGCCCGCTTCAATGGCCGCGCGGAAGGGGATCAGCTCGCAGGCTTCCAGCTCCTCCAGCGTCTTGTCCACCTTGGGCAGCCCCAGATGGGAATCCACCGCCGTGTCGCCGTGGCCGGGAAAATGCTTGGCGCAGCTCATCACACCGCCCTGCTGCAGGCCGCGGATCATGGCTGAGCCGAAGCGGCACACCGTTTCCGGCTCGTCGCCGTAGCTGCGCGCGCCGATCACGGGGTTGAGCGGGTTGGAGTTCACGTCCATCACGGGCGCAAGGTTGAAGTTCACCCCCAACGCGTTCAGCTCGCGCCCGGTGATCAGGCCGGCGTCGTAGGCATTCTGCGGGTCGCCCGTGGCGGCCAGCGCCATGGCGGTGGGCGTTACGGCGCAGTCCTGCGGCAGGCGCGATACGCAGCCTCCCTCCTGATCGATGGTGATGAACGCGGGCAGCCCTGTTTCCGCCATGGCCAGCGCCTGAAGCTCATCGCACAGGGCGCGCAGCTGCTGGCGGTTTTCCACATTGCGCTTGAACAGAATGAAATTGCCCACCTTGTGTTCCTTCACCAGCTTGCGCAGGTTTTCCGGAACGGTCGTTCCCTCGAAGCCAGCCACGAAGCGCTGCCCTGTTTTCCATACGATATCACGGTTCATGCGCCATTTCCTCCTTAAACATCAACGGTTCAAACAGTGTGTTTCGAAAAAGAAAGCCGACTCTGAAACGGGTCGGCTGTGCTGTGGGGGACGGAGTCGTTTATCCCCGGTTTTCAAGCGCCTTGCTGATGTGGCCGCGCGCGCCCTCCAGCGCCGCTTCGGCCTCGGCGGCGGTCACGCCCAGCAGCAGCATCACGATGGCGGTCTTGCAGCGGAAGCCGCACTGCTCCAGCGCCGCCTTGGCTTCGTCGGCTTCCACACCGGCAGCCGTGCACACGATGCTCACCGCGCGGTGGTACAGCTTTTCGTTGCTGGCCTTCACATCCACCATCAGGTTGCCGTACACCTTGCCCAGCTTGATCATGGTGGCGGTGGACAGCATGTTGAGCACCAGCTTCTGCGCGGTGCCGCTCTTGAGGCGCGAGGAGCCGGTCACCACTTCGGGGCCGGGCACGGGCGCCATGGTGATGTCCGCATGACGGCTCAGCTCGCTGTTGTGGCAGCAGGTCAGCGCCATCACGGGCGCGCCAAGCTCGCGGGCGTAGTCCATCGCGCCCAGCACATAGGGCGTGCGGCCGCTGGCGGCAATGCCCACCAGCGCATCGTTTGCACAGAAATGGATCTCCTCCAGATCCTTGCGGCCCTGCTCACGGTCATCCTCCGCGCCCTCAGCCGCCTTCACAAAGGCCGCCGGACCGCCGGCCATCAGACCCACCACCAGCTCATAGGGCACGCCGAAGGTGGGGGGACATTCCACAGCGTCCAGCACGCCCAGCCGGCCGGATGTGCCCGCGCCGATGTAGATTAGCCGGCCGCCGTTGAGCAGCTTTTCGTAGATCACATCCACCGCCTTGGCGATGTCGGGCAGCACTTCCTTCACGGCTTCCGCCACGCGGTGATCCTCTTCGTTGATCAGTGTCAGCATATCCAGTGTGGACAGCTGGTCGATATGGGTGGTTCGGGGGTTTCGCTGTTCGGTGTCGATCCTGCGCAGCTCTACCATGATGCAGTGCCCTCCTTCTATCCTTTAACAAAGCACAAGTGCAAAGAAATTGTCATTTTTGTAGTCCACAGTATAGGTAGCAGTATACCGTTTTGCATGCTTTTTGTCAAGGTTCGTGAATGTGTAAAAACAAGTTCGCACGCACTGTTGAGGTACAATACATAGGTAACAAAAAAGGAATAGAAAACAGAGAGCCAA
>CAZDEF010000108.1:0-5200 GCA_964504385.1 uncultured Oscillospiraceae bacterium | reverse complement strand
TGGCTCTCTGTTTTCTATTCCTTTTTTGTTACCTATGTATTGTACCTCAACAATTCGCAGGGCATGTACGCCCCCTTTACATTCCCTTGACAAAAGGTTACAATACTTCAATGGGAACCATGATTGTGCCGAGGAGGAGAACCCCAGCAAATGATTAAAAAGAACCAAAGACAGATCAACCGCATCCACGTCTGGACGGACGCCCTGCTGGTGTGGCTGAGCTATTTGTTTGCCGCGTGGCTGTGGCTGGATGTGGTGAAGGGCGATCCGCGCAACATGGCGGCGCTGAACAGCCCGCACAGCTTCCTCATCGCTGGGCTCTATGCGCTGTGGACGGTGGCTGTGATGGCCTCCTTCCGGCTGTACAAGCATACGCGGCTCACCTCTGATCTGCGCGAGGCAGGCACGGTCATTCTTTCCAGCGCGGTGGCGCTGGTGTCGGCGGCAGCGCTGCTGTTCGTGTTCCGTTTGGAGGATTTCTCCCGCGGCGTGCTGCTGGTGTTCTTCCTTTCCTCCTGCACGGCGCTCAACGTCAAGCGCCTTTGCATGCGGCTGATCCTGAAGCGCATGCGCGCCAAGGGCTATAACCAGAAGCATGTGGTGGTGGTCGGCGGCGGCGAGCTGGCGCAGCGTTATATGCAGACGGTCGCCTCCAAGCCCCATCTGGGCATTCATGTGGAATGCAGCGTGTGCCGCGAGCCGGATGAAACGGCTGAGGAACTGCAGAGCCGTCTGGAAACGCAGATCCACGGCGACGGCATCGACGAAGCCGTGGTGGCGCTGGGGCCGGACGAAATCGACCTGATGATCCCGGTGATCCGCATCTGCGAAAAATGCGGCACCAAGACCAGTGTTATTCCCTTCTACAACGATGTGATCCCCACCCAGCCCACCATCGACGCCGTGGGCGAACTGAAGCTGGTGCAGCTGCGCACCACGCCTCTGGATGAGCCGCTGAACGCCTTTGTCAAGCGCACGTTCGACATTGTCACCAGTTTGATCCTCATCCTGCTCACCAGCCCGATCATGCTGGCCGCGGCCATCGGCACCCGGCTGTCCAGCCCCGGCCCCGTGCTGTTCAAGCAGGAACGCATCGGCCTGAACAAGAAAGCCTTTATGATGTACAAATTCCGCAGCATGAAGGTGAACACCGCGCAGGATACCGGCTGGTCCACCTCGGCGGATGACCGGCGCACAAGGTTCGGCAGCCTCATCCGCAAAACCAGCATCGACGAGCTGCCGCAGTTTTTCAACGTGCTCAAGGGCGATATGAGCATCGTGGGCCCGCGGCCGGAGGTGCCCTATTTTGTGGAGCAGTTCCGCGAAAGCGTGCCGCTGTATATGGTAAAGTATCAGGTGCGCCCCGGCATTACCGGCTGGGCGCAGGTGAACGGCTTGCGCGGCGATACCTCCATTCCCGAACGGATCCGCCATGACCTGTGGTACATCGAAAACTGGTCTCTCCTGCTGGATCTGAGGATCATCTTCCGCACAGCCTTCGGCGGGATGATCAATGCCGAAAAGCTGCGCTGAGGTTGACAAAAAGCCTGCCGCGCATGTATGATGAACACAGCACACCACAACACAAAGGCTGGAGGTTTCTCAGATGAAGATTGCCGTGTTGATCCCCTGCTATAACGAAAGCAAGACCATCGCCAAGGTGGTGCGCGATTATCGTGCTGCGCTGCCTGAGGCTGACATCTATGTATACGACAACAATTCCACCGACCATACCGACGAGATCGCCCGCGAAGCCGGCGCCATCGTGCGGTATGAATACCGTCAGGGCAAAGGCAATGTGATCCGCACCATGTTCCGCGAGATCAACGCGGACTGCTACCTGATGATCGACGGCGACGACACCTACCCCGCCGAGAACGCCCGTGAAATGGTGCAGCTGGTGCTGGAAAAGAAGGTGGATATGGTGGTGGGCGACCGCCTGAGCGCCACCTATTTTACCGAAAACAAGCGTCCCTTCCACAACCTTGGTAACCGGATGGTGCGTGGACTGGTGAACACCTTCTTCAAGGGCGATGTGCGCGACATCATGACCGGCTACCGCGCATTCAGCTACCAGTTTGTCAAGTCCTTCCCGGTGCTTTCCAAGGGCTTTGAGATCGAGACAGAAATGACCATCCATGCGCTGGACAAGAACCTGAGCATCAAGAGCATTCCCGTGGAATACCGCGACCGTCCCGAGGACAGTGTGAGCAAGCTCAACACCTACTCCGACGGCTTCAAGGTGCTCAAGACCATCGTGCGCCTGTTTAAGGAATACCGTCCGCTGTCCTTCTTCGGGCTGTTTGCGGCGCTGTTTGCGCTGGTGGGGCTATGCCTGTTCCTGCCGGTGCTGGTGGAATACTTTGGAACGGGACTGGTGCCGCGTTTCCCAACGCTGATTATGAGTGTGGGCCTGTTCACCTTTGCGCTGCTTTCGCTGGTATGCGGACTGGTGCTGGATACCGTGGCCAAGAAGCACCGCCAGCTGTTTGAAATCAACCTGAACCTGCTCAATCTGCTGCATCACAAGGGAGAGACCAAATGAGCCGTGCATCCATCCGCCCCCTGCGCCAAAGCGTGAAGGGGGCTTTCTGCATTCTTCTGGGTATTCTGAGCGCTCTGAGCTTCGTGCTGGGGCAGGAGGGCTACACCGGCATGAGCGACCTGCCCGCCTCCTCCACCAGTTATCTGTGGAGCGTGCTGGCGGCGTGCTTTGCCTGGGCGCTGTATCAGGTGTTTGTCAAAAAGCAGCTGCGGCTGAATGCCGGCGCGGCGCTGTTTGCCCTGCTGTTCGGCGTGGTGAACACGCTGGGCGGGCTGCTTTTTGCCTATGACAGCTGGGCCATGCTCCAAAGCCCCCTGCAGCTCGCCTTCGCGCTGACGCGGAGCCTTGGACAGGCGGCGCCCATGGCGGCGGCGCTGTGCTGGGCGGACGCTTTCCTGCGCAGCGGCGCGATGACCCGGCGCACCGCGCTGGATGAAAAGCGCTGCGGCTGGGCAGAGGAGCATGAGCTGCTGTTCAGCATGGGCGTGATGATCGTGTGCTGGCTGCCGTACCTGATCGCTTTCTATCCCGGCACTGTCTGCTGGGATCTGGGAGAAATGGTAGCGCAGTTTTTCGGCCAGCGGGAGATGGACACATGGCACCCCGTATTCACCACATGGCTGATCGGCGGCTGCGTGTGGCTGGGGCGGCTGGTGGGCAGCGATAACCTGGGCGCGGCGCTGTTCACACTGCTGCAGACCCTTGCCCTGAGCTATGCGCTGGCCCGCGCGGTGCAGCATCTGCGCAGGTGCGGCATGAACCGCGTCGTGCGGCTGTGCGCGCTGGCGTTCTTTGCACTCACACCGCTCTGGGGCGGCTATGCGCAGTTCATCAGCAAGGACACGCTGTACACCGCGGCGCTGCTGCTGTTTGTGCTGAATGCCCTGCACATGGTGTGCACGCGCGAATGCCGTGCCTGCACAGCGGCAGAGCTGTTCGTCTGGGGGCTGCTGACCTGTCTGCTGCGCTCCAACGGATTGTATGTGGTGCTGCCCACAGCGGTCATGCTGATCGCGCTGGCGGCAAAGGGACGCGCGCGCCTTCCGGCTGCGTCTGCGCTGTGCGGTGCGGTTGTCTGTGCGCTGCTGTTTTCCAACGTGTTGCTGCCGGCTCTCGGCGTGAAGGACGAGACGGCCAGCGGCATCTACTCCGTGTGTTTCCAGCAGAGCGCGCGCGTGCTGCGCGACTGCGATGTTACCCCGGAAGAATACGGAGCCATCGACGCGGTGCTGGATGCCCAGCGGCTGCCGGAGCTGTACGAGCCATGGATCTCCGACCCGGTCAAATACACTTTCCGCCAGTACGGGCAGGGAGCAGCAGCCGAGAAAGCCGCGCTGGCGACCTATCGCGAGGCATGGCTCGCCATGCTGAAGAAATACCCGCTCACCTATCTCGAGAGCTTCTTTGCGGGCAATTTGAGCTACTACACCTTCGCCCCAAAGATCGAAGGAGAGACCTACAATAACCAAGCCGGCAACCGGCTGGTGTTTGAGACCTATGAGCTGGGCGACTCGCAGGGGTACGATCCGCGTTTCCTTGACACCACGCAGATCGCCGCGCTGGAGCCGGTGCGCACGCTGCTGGCGCTGTTCGCGCGCGGATGGCGGCACATTCCCCTGCTGAGCCTGCTGTACGCCTGCGCCGCCTACACATGGCTGCTGGTGGGCGCAGGGCTGAGCGCCGCCCGCCGCGGGCGCTGGCGGCTGGTGGCGTGCGGCTTCCTGCCCGCGCTGCTTTCGCTGGGCGTATGCATGCTCAGTCCGGTGAATGATTACTTCCGTTACTTCCTGCCCATCGCAGCCATGACGCTGCCGCTGCTGGGCAGTTGCGCAGAGGACGAGCATCCTCTGCCTTGACAATACAAACAGCCAAAGGGTCTTTTACAACAACGAGCCGTCAGCTGCTCAGATCCAGCAAAGCAAGAATGCTCCAGAAATCGGCAGTTTCACAAAGAAGAAAAACCTGACGGCGTCCACTATAGTGAGCACTGCACAGCAGACAGCAAGAACAATATCTCAATCAATGTACGGATCACACCTGCCAACGCGCATGCCGAAACCCTATCACGGATATTCAGAATGGCATCGAGAAAGAGAGTTAGTTATCTTCCGAGTTATATGAAAGTAGCTGCTGGATACCACATCGACCCATTTTCTTACTAAACTGCTTCCTGTAGTATTCAAATAGTGGTTAGCTACCGCAGTTACATCCATATAAAGGAGAGCACTTCGAAAAATTCCATTTCGTGTATCAAAGGGTAAAAGCATCTATCTCCGTCCACAACACAAAAGCTAGCATGGAAAAGTGCCAACCGCTTCGGATACCATGAATACTGGAGTGACAGCAAATTTTGCAAGAGCTGTCCATACAACGAAAGACGCATATTCTCCATTACGACAAGCAGATTGATAACACGCCATGTTTAGCAGAATGGCCTGGAGCAAGTGTATGCGCTTACGAAGTCACAGAATGGTAAGTGGATCTACGCTCGACGTAAGCGGACAGTTGAATAGTCCTTCACAGAAGTCAAAGAGTTCCATAGCTTGTGCTATGCTTGCATATTTGGAGGATATGTCCGAAAATATCCGCAGCTTCTTACAAACAGACGAGTGAATGGCTTTCATATCGGTGCATTTGCCCTTTATGGGTACAAGA
>CAZDEF010000107.1:0-5260 GCA_964504385.1 uncultured Oscillospiraceae bacterium | reverse complement strand
AGAGGGGTGTCCCGGGGGGACCGGTGCGGGGTCCCCCCCGACATCCCTCTGGCCCCAGCGGAGCGGGCCGCTCCACCGCTCCCCCTGCAAGGGGAGCGACCTCCCCACCCGCGCGCCAGCGCACCCCACAAGAGAAGCAACCTCCCCCCACCCCCCACCCCCCTCCAGTTCACTAAAATTCACCATTGACAATTCCCCCCAACGGCCCTATAATCAGAACATGATACAGGAACATATGTTCCCCTAACATTGCATGAACAGCCGAAAGGAGCGGGAAGCAAATGGAAAAAGAGATGTGTGTGACGCAGAAGCAGAGTGTGAGGACGGATGCTTCCGCGTTGTCAGGCCAGGACATGCAGGACGTGCGGCAGTTCCTGCGCGGCGTTCGCCACAGTTACCTGTACACCCAAACACTGTGCGAACGCGCCGAACGTTACCGCCAAATGGCCATGCGCTCCACCAGCCGTACCGATGCTGTGCGGCTGGGCGGTACTCCCCAGCGCAGCAAGGTGGAAACCTATGTGCTGGAGCTGATGGACGTGCACGAGCAGCTCAAGCGCAAGGTGGATGCGCTGCTGGACCAGTCGCGCCGCGCCGAACAGCTCATCAGCCTGCTGCGGGATGACCGCCACCGTACCGTGCTGCAGTTTCGCTACCTCTGCGGCATGACGTACGATGAGATCGCCGAAAAACTGGGCTACACCCTGCGCTGGACACACAAGCTGCACAGCAGCGCGCTGAGCCAGCTGGAGCAGATCTGCCAAAGAAAAGCCGCACCGCAAAACAAGACATTGTAGTTCACACTTTTTCGTGGTATAGTGGTATCGTTCAAAAGCGTCGAAAAAGCTCGCTGAAGCGATCTTTTCCGCCCGACCGGCAGAGCCGGTCGATACGATCCCACTTGGAGGGCGAGGCCTTCCAGACCACCCATCAGGGTTTCGATTTCAACCAACACCCCAGAAAAACCAAAGGGAATGACCCGCGCCGGCGGGCCGTTCTCTTTTTGCATGGGAGGAATGACCCAGTGAAAGAACAGCAGCTCAAGCCCGAAATGCTGCAGGCCGCCGCCCTGCTGGCCGAGGGCCGCACCGTGAAGGAGGTGGCCGATCAGCTGGGCCGGGCGGAAAGCACCGTGCGTCGCTGGATGCACGACAGCGCCGTGCGCGTCGCCTACCGCGAGGCCATCGTGCGCAGCGCCATCGTGGGCTGCGCCAAGGCCGTGCGCCGGCTGCAAAAGCAGCTGGACGGGCAGGACGAGGCCGTGGCCCAGCGCGCCGCCAAGGAAATGCTGGACCGCTTCGGCGAGGCCGTGCTGCGCGAGGACGCGCGGGAGATCGTGGTGCGCGTGGTGGGGCAGCCGCAGATCGGCATGCCGGAGGAGACCGAATGAAGGAATACTGCATCGCCTATTCCCCCACCCCCAAGCAGCGCCTGTTCCACGCCTCCACGGCGGATGAGGTGCTCTTCGGCGGCGCGGCGGGCGGGGGCAAGAGCAAGGCCATCGTGATGGACGCGCTGCTGCGCTGCCTGTGCTATGGCGGCACCCACGCCTACATCTTCCGCCGTACCTATGGCGAATTGGAGGATACCATCATCCGCGAGGCGCGCGACAGCTACCCCGAAGGGCTGGGCCGCTACAATGCCGCCCGCCACGAGATCGCCCTGCCCAACGGATCGGTCATCCATTTCCGCCACTGCGCCCACCGCGATGATATGTACGCCTATAAGGGCGCGGAGATCCAGTGGCTCTACTTTGACGAGCTCACCAGCTTCGAGCTGGATGTGTACGATTTTCTCAAGACCCGCCTGCGCGCCCGCCGCAGCCTGAACATCCGCCCCTGCGTGCGCGCCGCGTCCAACCCCGGCGATATCGGCCACGGCTGGGTGAAGAAACGCTTTGTGGATCCCGCGCCCTATATGCAGCCCTTTGAGCAGGTCATCGCCCTGCCGGATGGGCGGCGCAAGCGCTACCGGCTGCAGTACATCCCCAGCCTGGTGACCGAGAACCCCTACATCGGTGAGGATTACCTGTTCCAGCTGGAAAGCAAGCCCGCTGCCCTGCGCAATGCCCTGCTGCACGGCGACTGGAACGCCTTCGAGGGGCAGGTGTTCACCGAATGGCAGGACTGCCCCCAGCACTACCGCGACCGGCTGTGGACGCATGTGGTGGAGCCGTTCGAGATCCCCCTGTGGTGGCCGCGGTACATGAGCTTTGACCATGGCTACGCCAAGCCCTTCAGCGTGGGCTGGTGGGCCGTGGGGCCGGACGGCTGCGCCTACCGCTACCGCGAATGGTACGGCTGCGAGCCGGGCCGCCCCAATACCGGCCTGAAGCTCACCCCCCGCCAGATCGCGCAGGGCATCGTGCAGCGGGAGCAGAGCGAGGCGGAAAACAACCTGCACATCCTGCGCGTGGCGGATCCCGCCATCTTCGACTGCTCGCGCGGCGACAGCGTGGCCCGCCAGATGGAGCCGCAGAACGGGCTGGCGGGCGTGTACTTCCACCCCGGCGAAAACAACCGCATGGCCGGCAAGCTGGAGCTGCACGAGCGGCTGCGCTTCAGCCCGCAGGGGCGGCCGGGGCTGCAGGTGTTTTCCACCTGCCGCGATTTTGTGCGCACCCTGCCCACCCTGCCCTATTCCACCCGCGCCGTGGAGGACGTGGACACCGACGCGGAAGATCACATCTATGATGAAACGCGCTATTTTCTGATGGCGCGCCCCCTGCGCCCCCGCGCCCAGCCGCCGCGCGGCACGCCCGCCTACGATCCCTTCCGGCTCTATGCCCGGTGAGATCCCCCCACACACAGACCGACCAAAGGAGAGATGGAACCATGCCCATGACCGAAGCGGAAAAAGCCCTTCGCGACGAGGCGTACAGCCGCCTGCGCATCTGGCGCGACGGCTGCCGCGAGATCCACGAGCGCGCCAAGGAGGCGCGCAAGATCCTGCTCATGCAGGATCCCCGGCAGGACGCGCCCGCCAGCCATCGGCGCGATAAGCGCACCCTGCAGCTGCACACCCTCAAATCCACCTTCAACAACTGCGTGGCCGACCAGATGGACAACATGCCCGAGGCGCTCATGCTGCCCGAGACCAGCGCCCTGCAGCCCGTGGCCGAAGACCTGACCGACGTGGTGCGCTTCGTGATGGCGGCCAATCAGTACGAAAGCCTGCACCGCCGCCGCGTGGAGGACTGCTTTGCCACGGGCACCTCCGTCACGCAGGTGGCGTGGGACGCGGACATGGACGGCGGCCGGGGCAATGTGGCCCTCATCCGCTGGCCCATCGAGGCCTTCCTGTGGGATCCCGCCGCCGAGGATCTGCAGGACGGGCGTGCGGTGTTCAAGGTGAGCTGGCACCCGCGCAGCTGGTTCCGCCAGCACTATCCCGCCCACTGGCGCGATATCGGCAGCGACGAGGGCGAATACAGCGGGCTGGGGCTGGCTGATGCGCAGCACGCCGCCCGCCCCGCCGACGAGCCCCGCGCCATGCTGCTGGAATACTGGTATCGCCTTTACGATGCGCAGCAGCGCCGCTACACCGTGAACGTGGCCTATTTAGCGGGCGGCGTGCTGCTGAGCAGCCACCGCGATGTGTACCGCCACGGGCGTTACCCCTTTGTGCTGGACGTGTACACGCCCATCGAGGGCCTGCCCGTGGGCGACGGCATGGTGCAGGAGCTGGCCCCCATGATGCGCTATGTGAACCGTTACGCCAGCTACATCGACATGAACCTGCGCATGGCCAGCAAGGGCCGCCTGCTGGTGGACCGCAGCGCGGGGCTGGACAAGGAGGCTCTGCTGGACTGGGAGACCGACGTGGTGGAGGGCGACCGCATCGACGCCAGCGCCCTGCAGTGGCTGCAGACGCAGCCCTTCAGCGGCATGGCCACCCGCCAGATGATGCAGCTGCAGGCCGACATCAAGCAGGACAGCGGGCAGAACCAGTTTTCCCGCGGCGAGACCGTGGGCGGCGTGACCGCGGCCAGCGCCATCAGCGCCCTGCAGGAGGCGGGCGGCAAGATCACCCGCCTGCGCACGCATGTGTTCAACCAGGGCTACCGCGAGATGGCCACGCAGGTGATTTGGCTCATCAGCCAGTTTTACGACCGGCAGCGCGTGGTGTACATCACCGGGCGGGAGATCAGCGCCAGCCCGCAGCGGCTGTTCGGCTACACGGGCGATGGGCGCACCCTGCCCCCGCCGCCCTACACCGTGCAGGTGCAGGTGCAGCGGCGCAACCCCCTGCGCCAGCAGGCGCAGAACGATCTGTTCCTGCAGGCGTACCAGCTGAGCGCGCAGGCGGGGCAGTACTTCCCCCTCAGCGCGCTGATGGAGCTGCTGTATGTGGACGGCAAGGAGCGCATCCTGCCCGTGCTGCGCGCGTGCGAGCAGCTGCCCGCGCAGCTGGCCGAGGCGGGCGAGCAGCAGCAGGCTTTGCGCCAGATGTGCGCCCGTGCGGACTGGCTGATGACCCGTCAGCAGCGCGATGCGCAACAGAGCCAGCAGCTGGTGGAAAAGCTGCTGGCGCAGCGCGAGGAGCTGGAGGAGACCATCCGCCGCATGCAGGCTGAGCTGGACAGGCGGCAGGAATTGGACGATGCGGAGGAAGCAGCGCAGGCGCAGGCTTGAGCTGCTTTTTGAATACCCCGAAAAGGCAGAAAAACACAAGGAGGAAATGAAAAAATGGAAGTGGATCAGCAGATGATGAACGGCATGCTGGAGGGGGCTGCGCAGCAGCAGAGGCCCGAGGCAGCGCCCGCGCAGCAGCCGCAGGCGGAGGAAGCGTCCTTGGAGCTGCAGCTGCGCGCGAAGGAGCTGCTCACGCAGGCGCAGACCATTCGCGCCATCACGAATGTGGATGTGCTGGCGCTGTACAACACGGACATGGAGGTACGCACGCGCGTGCTCAATGGCGAGTGGGATCTCATTGATGTATACAAGCGCATGAAGCCCGCCGCTGTACCGCCCGCGCCCACGCGCAGTGCAAATGGCGGCGTGGGTGTGATGAGCATTCACGGGATGGATGACGGGCAGTTTGAGAAGCTGAATGAGATGTTGAAGAGGGGGGTGAAGGTGGATATGAGTTACTGATGGGTGGGGATTGCGCTGGCGCGCGCTGCTGGTTAGGTTGCTTTCCTTGCGGGGTGCGCTGGGGCGCGGCTGGTTAGGTTGCTACCCTTGCGGGGGGAGCGGTGGAGCGGCCCGCTCCGCTAGGGCCAGAGGGATGTCGGGGGGGATCCCGCACCGGTCCCCCC
>CAZDEF010000106.1:0-5325 GCA_964504385.1 uncultured Oscillospiraceae bacterium | reverse complement strand
TCGCCACCAACATGGCGGGCCGCGGCACGGATATCCTGCTGGGCGGCAACCCGGATTTTCTGGCCCGCCGCCGCATGCGACAGGAGAACATCCCGGACGAGGTGATCGTGGAGGCGATCGGCCACAACGAAAACGTGGCCGAGAACGTGCTGGAAGCCCGCGCCCTGTACCGCCGCTGGTATGACGAATACAAGCGCGAGACCGACGCCGAGCACGAGCGCGTGATGGCGCTGGGCGGGCTGCACATCATCGGCACGGAGCGCCACGAGAGCCGCCGTATCGACAACCAGCTGCGCGGCCGCGCCGGCCGCCAGGGCGACCCGGGCAGCTCGCAGTTCTTCATCTCACTGGAGGATGATGTGATGCGCCTGTTCGGCGGCGACCGCATCGCCCCCATGGTGGACAAGCTGGGCCTGAAGGAGGACGAACCGCTGGAGGCCGGCATGCTCACCAAGCAGATCGAGGCGGCGCAGAAGCGCATCGAGGGCCGCAACTACGGCATCCGCAAGAATGTGCTGCAGTACGACGATGTGATGAACAAGCAGCGCGAGCTGATCTACGGCCAGCGCCGCGACATCCTGATGGGCCACGATGTGCGCGAAAACATCATCCACATGATGCACCTGCTGATCGAATCCTGCGCGGAGCGCAACCTGAGCGGCGAGGGCAGCTTCGACTGGAGCGTGGACGATGCGGCGCACTATCTGGAAACGCTGTGTCTCAAGCCCGGCACGCTGGCCAAGTATGCCGACGACATCCGCCAGATGGAGAAAAACGACAAGCTGGTGGAGCGCCTGAAGGCGGACGCGGAAGCGTTCTATGCCGAGCGCGAGGCGTATCTGGGCGGCCTTGGGCTGGACATGCGCGAGTTTGAGCGCGTAGTGCTGCTCAACAGCATCGACCGCTACTGGATGCAGCACATCGACGACATGGACAACCTGCGCGAAGGCATCGGCCTGCGCGCCTACGGACAGCGCGACCCGGTGCAGGAGTACCGTTTGGAAAGCTACGACATGTTCAACGACATGGTGCATTCCATCCGCGAGGAAACGGTACGCCGCCTGTGCCAGAGCCGCATCGAGCGTTTGCCGGAGCGCCGCCGCGCGGTGGCTTTGGAGCAGACGAAGGCTCAGCTGCAGGGTGAGAGCAATGGGCAGGCGAAGCCGAGCGGCGCGCCTGTGAACAAGGCCACCCCCGGCGCAGCGGGCCGCAACCAGCCCTGCCCCTGCGGAAGCGGCAAGAAGTACAAGCACTGCTGCGGGCGCGGGCAATAACCAACGTTGGCGATCGGCAGCGGAAACGCTGCCGTTGACCGGAGCATCCACTCCTTTCGAGATGTGCTTTCCTTTTGTATTCAAAATAGAGGTTTCCCTGCTCTATTAAAAGTTGAGCGCTTTGCGTGAATGAAGTAAACTGTTGGATGCTGCCGGACGCCAAGGGGATCGGGGAAGATGAACTGGATAGATAGCGTCTTCCCTGATCTCCATATGGCGATGATAAAGAGCGGGTATGCGCCCGCTCGGAGCGCAAGCTACTTAGCAAGCACAGTCCTTCCGTAAACCCACCCGTAGCCCAGCTCTGCCGAAGGCAGAAGTAGGGCGGGTCTCGCCGCATCTGCGGAATACCCTACCCGCGACTTAGGAAAGTTACCCCGCGCCCACGGGGGTCAAGGGTTTACCCCTTGCGCGGGAAGGGGGGAGGTGGGGAGTCCAGAGGGGTGTCCCGGGGGGACCGGTGCGGGGTCCCCCCCCGACATCCCTCTGGCCCTAGCGGAGCGGGCCTTGCTACCCCTCAACAAACAAGAGAAGCGACAGCAAAACCCAGCTGCGCGCCAGCACAAGCTACAAGAAAAACATCACCCCCCTTACCCCCATATTCCCCCATCCCCCCTCTCCTCAAGAATAAGCCAACGACCCTGCGCGCTGCCAACGACTGCTGCAACTGTGTGTAGATCCCCTAAATCTTTGCACAGCCCAGCGTTGTACGCAGGGCAGCAACCGGAACGTAGCCCACAGCTTCGTTGGCTTTTTCTTGAGGAGAAACTTTCCTGTCTATAGCAGCGGCGAAATAGCTTCGCCCTTTCCTTTTTCCTCAACCGTCGAATACAGAAGGAAGTGACCCTCCCCCATGGTCAATCAGGAGCAAATCAAACAAGACCTTGCCAAACTGCGCGATACCATCGATAAAGCCGCCGACGCTCTCCACCTGCCCCACCTGCGTGAGGAATTGGAGGAACTGAAGGAGGAAATGAACGCCCCCGAATTCTGGAACGATCTGGAACGCTCCACCGCCGTCAACCGTAAGGTGAGCCAGATCGAAAATAAGATCAACCGCGTCAATACCCTCCATGCCCGCGCCGATGATGTGGAAGCCATGCTGGAATTGCTGATGGAGGACGAGGACGAATCCATCGCCGAAGAATGCGAAAACGAGCTGGCCGCCCTGCGCAGCGATGCGGACGAGCTGGAGCTGGAGACCCTGATGCGCGGCGAGTATGACCACTGCGACTGCATCCTGTCGCTGCACGCGGGCGCAGGCGGCACCGAAGCGCAGGACTGGACCAGCATGCTCTACCGCATGTATACCCGCTACTGCGAACGCCATGGCTATAAAGTGACCGTGAACGATTACTTGGACGGCGACGAAGCAGGCGTGAAATCCGTCACCTTCCAGGTGGAGGGCGAAAACGCCTACGGCTTCCTGCGCAGCGAGCGCGGCGTGCACCGGCTGGTGCGTATCTCCCCCTTTGATGCCAACGCCCGCCGCCATACCTCCTTCTCCTCGCTGGACGTGGCCCCCATCATGGACGATGACGACGACTTCGAAGTGAACATGGAGGAAGTGCGTATCGATACCTACCGCGCGGGCGGCGCCGGCGGCCAGCACGTTAACCGTACCGACTCCGCCGTGCGTATGACGCATATCCCCACGGGCATCGTGGCCCAGTGCCAGAACGAGCGCAGCCAGATCCAGAACCGCGAGGTCTGCCTGCGCATCCTCAAGAGCCGCCTGCTGGAGCTGCGCGAACGCGAGCGTGAAGAACAGATGGCCGATATCAAGGGCGAAATGAAGAAGATCGAGTGGGGCAGCCAGATCCGCTCCTATGTGTTCCAGCCCTATACCATGGTGAAGGATCACCGCACGGGCTACGAAATGGGCAATGTGGACGATGTGATGGACGGCAACATTGACGGATTCATCACCGCGTTCCTGAAGATGCAGTGATGCGGCGCGCCCTGTGCGCTGCCGGCGGCGCGCTGCTGGCGGCCGGGCTGCTGCTGGCGGCGCTGCTGAGCTGCGCGCTGAGCACCCCGCGCTTTGAGCGGGCGCTGCTGGCAACGGTGGACAGGCAGGCCATGGGCCTGTCCGAAGCCGACCTGAGCGCCTTCGCCAGCCAGACCATGGCCTACCTGCGCGGCGAGCAGGCGCAGTGGCAGCCGAGCATCCCCAAAGAGGGCGTGGCGGACAGCTTCCGCACGCATATGGCGGCGGTGCGCCGCGCAGCCATGGCCGCGCCGTGGCTGGCCGGGCTGATGATCGGCTGCGGGGCGGGGCTGTGGCTGGCCGGCGGGCGGCAGCGGCGCGCGGCGCGCGGCGGCATCGTGGCGCTGGCGGGCGCGCTGGCGCTGGCGGCGCTGTGGGCCGCGGCGGATTTTTCGTCCTTCTGGATGGTGCTGCACCGGGTGTTCATCCGCGGCGGCATCTTCCCCTATGGCGAGCCGGTCATGCGGCTGTTCCCCCTTGCGCTGTTCCTGCAATACCTGCCCCCTGTGTGCCTGCGCGCGCTGGCGCTGCTGGCGGCGCTGTGGGCGGCGGCGGACGCGCTACATCAACCAAAGGACAGAAAACGATGAACACCCAACACGAAATGGAACAGAAGATGGAAGCCCTGCGCACCAAAGAAACGGTGCGCATTTTGGCTGTAGAATCCTCCTGCGATGAGACGGCGTGCGCCATTGTGGAAAACGGGCGCAGGATCGTCTCATCAGTCATTTTTTCACAGGTGGATGTGCATGCACTATACGGCGGCGTGGTGCCGGAGATCGCCAGCCGGGCGCATGTGGACGCGTGCGACCGGGTGATCGACGAGGCGCTGCGCGGCGCGGGCATGTCCATCCGCGATGTGGACGCGCTGGCCTGCACCTACGGCCCCGGGCTGGTGGGCGCGCTGCTGACCGGCGTGAACTGCATGAAGGGGCTGAGCTACACCACGCGGCTGCCGCTGGTGCCGGTGAACCACATCGAGGGCCATGTGAGCGCCAATTTCCTCACCACGCAGGATCTGCAGCCGCCGTTCATCTGCCTGGTGGTATCGGGCGGGCACAGCCATCTGGTGCGCGTGAATGATTACGCGGATTACACCCTGCTGGGCCAGACGATGGACGACGCGGCGGGCGAGGCCTTCGACAAGGCGGCGCGCGTGCTGGGGCTGAACTATCCCGGCGGGCCGCTGCTGTCCAAGCTGGCGGAGAGCGGCGACGACGAATATCTGCCTCTGCCTCACCCCCACCCGGACGGAAAGTACGATTTCAGCTTTTCCGGGCTGAAGACGGCCTTCCTGAACGCGTGCCACAAGATGGAGCAGCGGGGCGAGGCCCTGCCGCGGGCGGATCTGGCGGCCTCGTTTGAGAAGGCTGTGGTGGACACGCTGTGCGAGCGGGCGCTGCTGGCGCTGCAGGACAGCGGGCTGGACACACTGTGCATCGCGGGCGGCGTGAGCGCCAACCGGCGGCTGCGCACGCAGCTGCAGCAGCTGGCCCAAAAGAAGAAGTTCCGCCTGTGCATGCCGGAGCTATGGCTCTGCACCGACAACGCAGCGATGATCGGCTCCGCCGCGTACTACCGCCTGCGCAAAGGCGAACTGGCCGATCTGGCGCTGAACGCGGTGCCGGGGCTGAGGTTGGTGTAGAGGGGGGAGGCCCCTGCGGGGGCTTGATTTGCTACACATGATTGGATGTGCGGCGGCATGCTGGCGCTGTCTCTACAGCTATATGTTACGCGTAAGAGGAATGCCCTCCGCATCGAACGTTCTTGCGCGCCGCTCCCTTCAGTCGAAGGGGCCCTGCCCTTCGACCCGGTCGCTCTGGCATGGAGCAAGTTACTCGTGCAACGGCATACTTGCCGCACAAAAATCAAGCAGCAAAACAGCCATCACTCGTCAGCCGTCAGGCTGGTAGTGATGGCTGTTTTGCGTGTACGGACGCAGAATTCAAGAACCTCAACCGTACCAAACTTAGAATCATACAACAAACAGGGGTCAAGGGGCTGTGCCCCTTGCTCACGCCAGAGCGACCGGGTCGAAGGGCAGGGCCCCTTCGACTGAAG
>CAZDEF010000105.1:0-5618 GCA_964504385.1 uncultured Oscillospiraceae bacterium | reverse complement strand
CACCCGTAGCCCAGCTCTGCCGAAGGCAGAAGTAGGGCGGGTCTCGCCGCGTCCGCGGAAAACGCTTCCCGTAACTTAGGAAAGTTACCTCCCGCACACAGGGGTCAAGGGGTTTACCCCTTGCGCGGGAAGGGGGGAGGCGGGGAGTCCAGAGGGGTGTCCCGGGGGGACCGGTGCGGGGTCCCCCCCGACATCCCTCTGGCCCTAGCGGAGCGGGCCGCTCCACAGCTCCCCTCACAAGGGGAGCGACCTAAACCCCCGCGCCCCAGCGCAATCAACAAAAGCCGCACCAAATCCCAATCCCCAATGGAGGCTCACCCCCTATGCTCACCATCGCCCTCACCGGCGGCATCGCCTGCGGCAAAACCACCGTCTCCGCCATGCTCCATGCCCTCGGCGCGGCCGTCATCGACGCAGACGAGATCAGCCGTGCCCTCACCGCAGCCAATGGCCCCGCCCTGCCTGCCATCCGCGCCGCCTTCGGCGACGGCGTCTTTCACCCCGATGGCACCCTCGACCGTCCCGCCCTGTCCCAAAGGGTCTTCGGCCACCCCGATGCCCTCCAGACCCTCAACGCGATCACCCACCCCCTCATCGAGCGCGAAATACGCGCGCAGCTGCAGCATTGCCGCGAAAACGCCGACCCTGTCGTTGTATTGGATGTACCGCTGCTTTTCGAAGCCAATATGCAGCATCTGGGCGATATTATCGCCTGCGTCGCCGTGCCGGAGGAAGTGCAGATCGCCCGCCTGAAAAGCCGCAATGGCTTCGACCGCGAAACGGCGCTCGCGCGCATCCGCAGCCAAATGCCCGTGGCGGAAAAGGCTGCGCGCAGCCATGTGGTCATCCATGCCGACCAGCCGCTGCCCGCGCTGGAGCAAACGGTGCGCACGCTGTATCAGGGCTGGCTCGCCGCCGCCCGGAAGGAGAACGCATGACCTTGTATCCCGATCAGAATTCTCAGCCGCAGGACGATCAGGCGCCGGCGGAGATCACCTATGTGCCGTCCGTCAGCGAGGGACGCCGCAGGGAACAAATGCAGAAAATGCACCGCACGGCCAACGCTTCCGGCCCCATCGTGCGCCACCGCGCCCAGCCGCAGGGCCAGAGCGACCTGCCGGAATATACCGTGCATCCCGTGGCCGACGCCCCCGCCATCGACAGCCGCCGCAATACGGTAATGACCAAACTGCCCTCTCTGGCGGATGGCCCCGCCCCCGTGCAGAGCGTGGCCTATCCGGATGAGTACGGCATTCCGGACAATCCCTTTCAGCCCACGGCGGAAAGCCAGCAGCCGCGCCGCCGCAGAGCCGCCGCGCAGCCCGCGCCCCAAACGCCGCCGCCAGCGCCGGAGGGCGACCGCTTTGACGCGCCCGTCAGCCCGGACATTCCAGACTGGCTGCGCGTGGCGCAGCAGAACAACATGCCGCTGCAAAACCGCCCGCAGGGCCCCCGCGTGACCGCCGCGCCCCGCCGGCAGGAGGCGGACGCACTGGGCCGCCCCCTGCGCCGCGTGCAGCCCGCGCAGACCGTGTCGCCCTACGAAACGGCGGGCTACCCGCAGGAGCTGCTGGACGCGCAGCGCCAGCTGGAAGCCGAGCAGGCCGCCCAGCCCATCCGCCGCCGTCACGGCGCGCAATACGCCCAGCGCGCGCAGCAGCCCGCCCAGCCTGTACAGCCTGTGCAGCCCACGGGCGCGTCCTTTCCGCCGCCCCGCGCGCAGACGGCCGCGCCCGCCGCTCCGCCGCCCATGCAGCGCGGCTACATGCATCAGCCCGTGCCGGAAGCCGAAGCCTGCCGCGAATACGAGACCTATGACGAAGCGGACGAGCGCGAAAGCGCCTCATGGCTGCGGAAGATCCCGTGGCTGGGCATCGCAGCGTTTGCCGCAGTGCTGGCCGCAGTGCTCCTTTTTGCGGCGGGCAAGAACGCCGAGACCCAGACGCAGCAGGTGCTGGCCGACCGTGTCGCGCAGCAGCGCGCCATTGAAGAAGCGCACCCCGTGCGGTACGAGGACATCCTCACCGCCACCGCCGCGCGCTACAACCTGTCGCCCGCCTTCGTGGCCGCCATCATGCTCAACGAAAGCTCCTTCCGCGCGGACGCCACAGCCGAAAGCACCGGCGCGCGCGGCCTGATGCAGCTGATGGACGACACCGCCGAGTGGATCCACGGCAAGCTGAACTGGAGCACACCCTATTCCTTTGACCTGATGTACGACCCCGCCACCAATGCCGAATTCGGCTGCTGGTATCTGAACTATCTGTCCGGCCTGTTCAACGGCGACCCCATTCTGGTGGCGGCGGCCTTCCACGCCGGGCAGGGCGAGGTGCGCAACTGGCTGCAGTCGTCCGAATACAGCGCGGATGGCCGCACCATCCGGCTGGAGGATATGATCGAAGGCAACACCAAGCGCTATGTCACCCGCGTGCTCAGCGCCTTTGCCGTATACAAACGCCTGTATTTTGGAGGATGATCCATGAAACGCTTGCTCTGTCTCATCCTGTGCCTTGCGCTGCTGCCGGCGGTCTCGCTGGCGCAGAGCGTGGAGGACTCCCTCATCGTGGGCATGGTGTCCACCCGCACCACGGAGATCACGCCGCTGGTGCCGCAGGAGCGCGATATCATGTCGCTGTACGCGCTGATGTACGAAAGCCTTGTCACCATCGACGACAACGGCCTGCCCCAGCCGCTCCTGTGCGAAAACTGGACGGAAAGCGCCGATGGCAAAACGTGGACGTTCACCCTGCGTGAGAACATCACCTTTTCCGACGGCACGCCCCTCACCGCCAACGATGTAGCGGAAAGCGGCAACTACATCCTGAACCTGTCCAAGGACGAGACCGTGGAGGACAACGGCTTCTACGCCAACATCCGCTACATGGTGTCCTCCTTCAAAGCGCGCGATGACCGCACCGTGGAGGTGAAGGCCGCCCGCCCCTACTACGGCGTGCTGTACAGCATGACCTTTCCCGTGGTGCCCGCCTCGCAGGTGACCAGCGCCAACCCCGTGGGCACCGGCCCCTATGTGATGACCGGCTTTCAGGCGGGCAGCTACCTGCTGCTCAACGCCAACCCCGCGTGGTGGCAGACCCAGCCGCAGGTGCAGGAGATCACCGTAACGTTCTACCCCAACAACAAAGATATGATCACCGCCTATGAATACGGCCGCGTGGACACGGTGTTCACCCGGTCGGTGGCGGCGGCGCAGTACCGCAGCGGCAACACATCGCTGTCCATCAGCTATTCCACGCGCCAGCTGGAGGTGCTGCTGCTCAACCACCGCGACCGCTCCTTCCCGCTGGATAATGTGAACGCGCGCCGGGCGGTGCGCTACGCCATCAACAAGGATCTGATCTCCCAGAACGTGTACATGGGCATGACGCTGGACGCCGACACGCCCTACGCCGCCGACAGCTGGCTGTACTACGATCAGGAATCCACCTTTGTGTACAATCCCGACAAGGCGCGCGAACTGCTGGCCGCCGAAGGCTGGAGCGATCTGGACAACAACGGCATTCTGGACTATCCTGTGGAGGGCGCTGACGAGCCCAAGCATCTGGTGCTCAGCCTGTATGTGTACGAGGATCCGGAAAACGATGTGCGCTTTGAAACCGCCAACATGATCAAGGATATGCTCTCCGAGGTGGGCATCTATGTGAACATCCACACCGCCAGCTACGAGGACATCCTGAGCATGATGGAAAACGGCGGATCGTGGGACATGTGCCTGTGCGCGTTCCAGATGGACGTGGTGCCGGATCCGGGATTCTTCCTGCGCAAGGGCAACACGCAGAACTATGTGCGTTACAATTCCACCGCCATGACCGAGCTGATCGACGAGCTGCGCAAGCAGGAGGATCAGGCGGACTTTGCCTACACGGCACAGGAGATCCAGCGGCAGTTTGCCGAGGACGTGCCGTTCATCTGCCTGTTCTACCGCTCCGGCGCCATCCTGACGCGCAAGATGTTCACCACGGTGCGGTCCATCCGCGAATTTGAACTGCTGCGGGGCATCGAGGCGTTCGGCCGGTAGTGCTGCCCCTGTAGCGAACTGGAAGGAGTGTTGCCCCATGAAGCGTCTGCCCATACTGCTGGCCTGTGTGCTGCTGCCCTGCTGCGCGTGGGCGCAGGAGCTGGACGAGGAGGCCCTGCAAGCGCTTCCCTCCCCCACGCCCGCGCCGGCCATCGTGGCGGAAAGCCCGGAGCAGGTATACGCCACATCGGACGTAGAGGAAGCCGAGGAATGGGAGCGCCGCATCGACCCCGGCGAAACGCCCGCCTATGTGGCGCAGCTGCTGGCGGTGGCGCAGGGGGAGATCGGCTACACGGAAGGGCCGAACGACCGCACCAAGTATGGCGAATGGAGCGGCGACCCCAACGCTGCGTGGTGTGCGGAATTTGTGTGCTGGTGCGTGCAGCAGGTGGATGATGCGCAGGGCAGCGCGCTGCTGGAGAACATCTACCCCAACTGGAGCGGGCAGAACACCGGGCGCGACTGGTTTTTGCAGCGCGGGCGGTTTGTGTACCGCAAGGGCAATGTGCCCAACTGGGGCTACCAATGGCTGCGCGGCGACGACCACAATCTGGCCAAAAACGAATACATTCCCCGCCCGGGCGATCTGGTCTTCTTCAGCTACAATGATGCGGGCGACACCGAGCATGTGGCGCTGGTGGAGTACTGCGCCTACGACAGCGAGGGGCATGTGATCATTCATGTGATCGAGGGCAACAATCCCTCCGCCGTACAGCGCAACCGTTACCGTTTGGACAATTCGCAGGTACTGGGTTTTGGGCTGCCGGAGGATCGGGTGGACACCACCATTCGCTACAACTGCCGCGGGGAGAAGGTGCTGCGTTTACAGCAATGGCTGAACCGGCTGGGCTTCTTGGAGGAGCGGCATTTGACCGGCGCGATGGGTTCGAACACCAAAAAGGCGGTAGCGGCGTTTCAGCAGGAATACTTGCCCGAGAAGGCTGTCACGGGCATCGCAGACCGGGAAACGCAGCAGGCGTTGGAGGCGGTGCTGGACGAGATGCTATACCGCGCGCCGGAGACGTGGCTGGTGGGAGAATGAGATGCGGCGGCGGGGGGGCTGTCGTTGCTTTGATTGATTGCGCTGGGGCGCGGGTGAATTTGCTGACGCTTTTCTTTTGGGTTGAGCGTTAGCGGTGCCCGCTCCGCTAAGGCCAGAGAGATGTCGGGGGGGACCCCGCACCGGTCTCCCCGAGACACCCCTCTGGACTCCCCGCCTCCCAGCAGCACCGGACGAGGAGCGAAGCGAGTCATCTGCGGAGTGATACTACATCACAAAGGAGATGATGCCAAATGAAAATTGGTGACATCATCAGTTTACTGAGGCTGATCGCTTATGTGGTATTTGAAGTGCTGAAGGCTTTACAGTCAAAGCATAAAAAATAACCGCCACCCGATTCCGCAGGCAACGGTCACCCGACAGATGATTCGTTGACCTAGTACCAGCAGGTCAGGCTCCTCACCTGTTGTTAGTATAGCATAATCAAGAATGGAAGTCAATGACAACCCCACTTCCTTACACAAAGTAACTGTACGGGTGTCAAACATCGGTAACATAAAGAGCCAAGCAGGAAGTCAAGGG
>CAZDEF010000104.1:0-5643 GCA_964504385.1 uncultured Oscillospiraceae bacterium | reverse complement strand
ATACTAAAACGCCATGCTTTCTCTTGAAAACATGGCGTTTTTCAGCGGTCTGAGCCTTGCACAGCAAGGCTTTCCTTAGGCCGTTTTCAGACGGCCTAAAAAGCGCGATGGTCAGCAGTACATTTCCATCGGATAGGTCAGGTATTCGTTGGGGGCCAGCTGGTCAGCCGTCACATAACCGGCGGGGGCATCGATGAGGCTGGGCAGGCGGTTGACAACGGTGGCGCAGGTGTGCTCCACGGTGGCGGGTTTCACCACATGGAACTCGGTATCCGGCTCGCCGAAGATCTTCCAGTCGCACATATCGCCATCTTCCGGGCCGTACACCTTGCCGATGGTCTCCTCTTCCACGGTGATGCCCTGCATGGTCTCGATGGTCACCACGGCGGACATGCCGATGCAGCGCCCGGCTTCGATGGTCTTGCCCAGCGTTTCGGAATAGATGTCATGATCGATGACGCAGGGCACATGCTTCTGCGAGATGGACTTGATGGTCAGGCCCAGCTTGTTGCAAATGGCCTCGCTGGCGTTCCACGCATAGGACGGCTCAAACACTTCGGGATGGGCGATCTTCTGCTCGAATTCTTCGGGGGTGAGGTCGCAGCCGTGGGCGTTGGCCAGCGCGAGGCCGTATTCATCCACATTGTAGCTGTACGCGCCCTTGATCTTGGTGATCTTGTGGCAGCCGCCGGCCACCAGCGCCACCATGTTGATCCAGAAGATATCCTGCATGCCGCTGCCGGTGATGGTGCAGCCGGTCTCCTTGGCCAGCGCATCCAGACGATTGATCTGCGCCGCGGCGGTCGTCCACGGGTAGATGGCTTCCTCGCAGGTGGTGATGACGTTGATGCCGCGCGCCACGCATTTTTCCACATGATCGTAAATATCGCCGATGAAGCTGAACAGCGTTACGATGGCCACATCCGCGTCGCACTCGTCCAGCACCTTGTCCGCATCGCTGGAGATGATCACGCCGGTCTTAAGGCCCAGACCCGCAAAGTCGCCCACGTCCTGACCCACGACCGCGGGATCCACATCGATCGCGCCCACGATCTGCGCGCCGTGCTCATGCAGATAGCGCAGGATGTACTTGCTCATTTTGCCGCAGCCGTACTGCACAACCTTGATTTTTTCCATATAGAGAAATCCTCCTTTTGATCGGTCGGCTCCGTTCTGGGCCGCCGTTTTCTTTCACTGTTAGTGTAAACCTTGTTCCAACATGAAAGTCAAGAAGGATCCGGAAATTTTGCGAAATTTTTATCAATCTCAGAATTGCACAGGCGCCTGCAGACGCAGGAACATGCTGCGCCGGTCGCCGTCGAACACGTTGAATTCCGTCAGCACCTCGCACACATAATCGCCGCTCACCGTCCACCCCTGTGCGCGGCAGTAGTCCAGCAGCCGCCGCGCGCAGGGGATCTCATCATCGTAGTTATCCAGATAGATGCAGGCGAACATGCCGCTGTCCATGACCGATACGTCCGAAAAATGCTCCTTATCGCGGTGATCCACAAACACGAAGGTGTTCTGCGGGCGGAAAACGCCCTGCTCGAAATCCGCCTTCGCAATAGACGTGCCGGTGTTGTAGGAGTGGATCTGCGTAAAGCCGCGCATCATCAGCGCCTCGCGCAGGGCGATCAGCTCGCGCTCATAGGCGCGGAAATCCTGCTCATAAAAATTGCTCTGGCAGGGCAGCCCCCAGATGTAGCGCCGGTCGATGTACTCCAGCGCGATGGTGCCCTGCGCGGGCGATTTGCGGTAGCGTTCAATGGCGGCGATGGCGCGCTCCACCGCATTGTGGCAGGAGCGCAGGGCGCGCATCTGCTCGTGCAGCTGTTCGTTCTTGCGCGCCAGAATGGTCTCGATGAGGGTGATATCCTCCCGCTGCAGCACATCGGCGATCTCCGACAGGCTCATGCCCAGCTCCTTCATGTAGGCGATCATATCCAGCCGCGCGTTCTGCGCGATGTCGTAATACCGGTAGCCGGTCTCCTCATCCTTCAGACGCGGCGACAGCAGCCCCATTTCATCGTACAGCCTCAGCGTAGCCGCCGTCAGGTGGTTCATTTCCGCCATTTTGCCAATGGTCAGCAATCCGTCCTTCATCCTTTTTCGCCCCTTTTCGTCCTGTAAACCTTCATCCTTACATAAAGTTTAGCATGGTTTTGCGGTTTCGTCAAAGGGGGGATGGAAGGACAAAGCATGTTTCGCGCCTGTACCTCCGGGATGGAAGAACTTGTGCAAAGCAAAAACGCCTATGCGGAAATTCCACATAGACGTCTTCATGGAGCTGATAGCCAGATTCGAACTGGCGACCTCATCCTTACCAAGGATGCACTCTACCTGCTGAGCTATATCAGCACCTCGCATCTGTCAGATGCAGAAATAATGTTACCACACTTTTGCGGGAAATGCAATACCCAATTTTGATTTTTTGTAAAATTGCGTATTTCGTTCAGGACTTCTGCGGCACATCACAGTGAACTTGCCAACTTTACCAAAAGCATGTATAATACAAAATGGTCTTTTCTACTGTGCAACCATTTCCTGCTAAAGAGAGGTGGCAGCCGGCCCTTGGGCCGTATCTATGAGCAAGGATAAAATGCTGATCACAGGCGGTCGTCCGCTGATGGGCGAGATCACGGTGAGCGGCGGCAAGAATACGTCTGTCGCGGTGATCCCCGCAACGCTCCTGTGCGACGAACCCTGTACCATTGAAAACCTGCCCGATATCGACGATGTGCATGTGCTGATCGAGATCCTGCAGCTGCTGGGCGCCCGCACCGAGTATGTGCCCGGCAAGCACCTCATCGTGGATCCGAGGGGCGCGACCGGCTATCAGGTGCCCTATTCCCTCAGCAAGCGCCTGCGCGCCAGCTACTATCTGCTGGGCGCGCTGCTGGGCCGCTGCGCACATGCCGAGGTGGGCTATCCCGGCGGATGCACCATTGGCAGCCGTCCCATTGACCAGCACCTGAAGGGCTTTGCTGCGCTGGGCGCGGAGATCGACGACCGCGGCGGCGTGGTCTATGCCCGCGCGGATCGCATGATCGGCGGCGATGTATTCTTTGATCTGGTCACGGTGGGCGGCACCATCAACGTGGTGCTGGCCGCAGCGCGGGCCGAAGGCACCACCGTGATCTACAATGCGGCCAAGGAACCGCATATCGTGGACCTGGCCAACTTTCTCAACAGTATGGGCGCGCGCGTGCGCGGCGCAGGCACCGATGTGATCCGCATCCGCGGCGCACAGCGGCTGCACGGCTGCACATATGCCGTCATTCCGGATCAGATTGAGACCGGCACGCTGATGATCGCGGCCGCTGCCACGCGCGGCGATGTGACCATTCACGGCTGCATCCCCACGCATATGGAGGCGCTGACCGCCAAGCTGCTGGAGATGGGCGTGTGCGTGACCGAAAACGATGATTCCATCCGTGTGCGCCCGCGCGGCGAGCAGCGGGCCGTCAACATCAAAACGCAGGTATATCCCGGCTTCCCCACCGATCTGCAGCAGCCCATGGCGGCGCTGCTGTGCAAGGCCAACGGCACCTCCACCGTGTGCGAGACCATCTTCGAGCAGCGCTTCAAGTATCTAGACGAGCTGCGGCGCATGGGCGCGCGCTTCAAGCTGGTGGATAACACCGCCCTCATCGAAGGCGTGCCGGAGCTGTACGGCGCGCCCGTCACCGTGACCGACCTGCGCGCAGGCGCGGCGCTGGTGGTGGCCGGGCTGATGGCCAAGGGCGTGACGGAAATCTACGAGACCTCCTATATCGACCGCGGCTATGAGCGGATCGAGGAAAAGCTGCGGCTGTTGGGGGCGGACATCCGCCGCGAGCCCATCTGACGCCTGTGCGTCCGGTGGCTTGAGATGACGGGAGGTGGTACCCCTGTATGATTCCAACCCCTTTGCGGTGCTGGGGCTGAAGCCCGGCGCGGATGCGCAGGAGGTGCGCGCCGCCTACCGCACGCTGGTGAAGCGCTGCCACCCGGACCAGTTTCAGGATCCGCAGCAGCAGAAGGCTGCGCAGGAGCAGCTCATTCGCCTGAACTTAGCCTATGAGGCCGCGCTCAAGCTGGCCGCGCGCCGCACCGTGGGCTTCAACCTGATCTCTCAGGAGGAAGCCAAGCATTTTGCGCAGCGGCTGGTGGAGCAGGGCAATCTGGAAAGCGCGCTGCGCCAGCTCAACCGCGCCGACAGCAAGGACGCCGACTGGTACTATCTTCAGGGCAACATCCTCATGGCCCTGCGCCAGTATGAGACCGCGCACCAGAGCTATCGCGAGGCTGTGCGCCGCGAACCGGAGAACCGCAAATACCGTCAGGGGGCGCTGGATGCGGCCCTTGCCATGAAGAAGAACCGCCCCATCGGTGAAAAGCTGATGGACTGGATCAAAAGAAAATAGAAGGCGGAAGCAGCACAGGCTGCATCCGCACGCGGTCTGTTGCAGCAGATGCTCTGCGGCAGGCTTTTTGCATTCCGCCCCTAACACCCCATTCGGATCTTTTGACAGAAAAAATCAAATAATTTGCGTTTTTGTACGGGTGTCAAACATCGGTAACATAAAGAGCCAAGGAGGAAGTCAAGGGAAGGGTGGAGATTTGCGGAGCAAATACGACCCGACCTTGACCATGAGCAGCAAAAGAAAATGAGATACGGTCAGTCGGGACAGAATGTTCCGACTGACGCTAACCGTTAGATGATGCCTCGGTACAATTCAAGCACCTGATTGGGGGATTTCATGTTCAGACAGGTCATGATTATATTGTTGGACAAACGCTGGTAACGCGCCAACTGCTTACGTCCATCCTCCAACGAGAACATGCGGATGTGCTTGTAGAAACGCATTTCATCAAGGCGATGCTGGCGTTCCACCTTGCCGTTGTGCTGAGGCGTTCCAATCCGGATGCGTTGGTATTCGATGCCGTATTCCACCAATGCATTCTCAAAAAGGGTGGCGTGGCCGCATTTGGTCGAGACAAGTGCGTTGGTAAATTCCGTCCCGTTGTCTGTTTGGATTCTGCGGATCGGAAACGGAGCGGCCTTGATCAGGTTCTTGAGAAACTGAAACGAGCTGTATGTGCTGTGCTCGTCGTACAGTTCCCGATACGTCCACCGGCTGCATTCGTCCTTTGCCGTGTACTGATAATACTTCTGACCCGTTACGGAGCAATACATCGGTACAAACTTTACATCCATCTGTACCTTTTGTCCCGGATATTCAGCACGTTCGTAGGGCTTCGGTTTCTTTGAGGACTTGCTTGCATGAGCCGTATCATCCGCGAGTGCTGTGCGCTTGAAACACCCGTAGCTGCGCTTGTATCCCTGTTCGCAGGCCTTCTGATACGCAAAGATCAGGTCGCTTCCATATTTTCGATGCAGCCGCTTCACCAGTTGACGCTCCTCTTCCCCTTGCTCACGCGGCCTATGATGGGGGCGACGGCTTCGGTCTTTCAGGCTTTCCAAGGTGCCGTCATAGCGCTTCTTCCATTTCCAGACCGTTTTTCGGCTTACCTTATACCGAATCGCTGTTTCTGTTACTCTATGTTGCTCTAAATACTCCAGCATCCGTTGACGGTTGTACGCTTCCTGTGTTATCCTGTCCATGCAGAGAGCCTCCTTCGTGGTTGTGGTGTGAC
>CAZDEF010000103.1:0-5864 GCA_964504385.1 uncultured Oscillospiraceae bacterium | reverse complement strand
TGGCCATGTTAACGAATAAGGGACTGCGGATAGAGGCAGAGGTGCGCAGCGAAGCGCGGATGAAGCCCGGCGTGCTGTATGTGCAGGGACCGCAGGGCGAGCCGGGCGCAGCAGGGCCGCAGGGGCCCAAGGGTGACAGCGGCGATGGAATCCGTTTTACGACCGACGACACGCTCAAGCTCCAGAACGGCGTACTGAGCGTGAACACCGCCAAAGTGGTGGAACAGGACAACACCCTGCCAATCACGTCTGCCGCTGTGTACACCGAGGTGGGAAACATTAACGCACTACTTGAGACCATTTGAGGAGGACGAGAAAAATGAGCACGCAAACCGAGATCACACGCATCCAAACGGCCCGCAACACCCTGCGCGCCAAGGCCGTGCAGCTGGGGATCGCCCAGAACACCGCCAAGATCGACACGCTGGCCACCGCATTTGACGAGATCGAAAACAAGGGCGCTGTATCCGCACAGGTACAGGAGGGCGACACCTACACCATCCCCAAGGGCTACCACAACGGCAACGGCACGGTCTCCGGCGTAAGTGGCGGCGGCAACTACAGCCTGCAGGCCAAGACCGTCACGCCCACCAAGAGCCAGCAGAACATTGCTCCGGATAGCGGCTACTACGGCCTGTCCGGCGTGACCGTGGGCGCCATCCCGGAGGCCTATCAGGATGTATCTCCCGTAACGGCTGGCGCTGCCGATGTGCTGGCCAACAAGATCATCGTCAACGCCGAGGGAGAGACCGTAGCCGGTACCATGCCCAACAACGGAGCCGTGGATAAGACGCTGGACGCTACCGCATCCAACCAGACCTATACCGTGCCCAAGGGCTACCACAGCGGCGCGGGCGCGGTAAAGATCGTGCTGGAAGAAAAGAGCGCCACGCCCACCAAATCCGCACAGACCATCACGCCCACCAGCGGCAAGGTGCTGTCCAAGGTGACGGTGAACCCCATCCCTGCGGACTATGTGGACACCGGCGACGCGGACGCGACTGCCGCCAACATCCTCGCCGATAAGACCGCCTATGTGGACGGAGCCAAAGTGACCGGCACCATGGCCAACAACGGTGCGATCAGCAAGACGATCGACGGCCTGACCACGACCAGCGCCGACATTCCGGCGGGCTACACCAGCGGCGGCACGGTCAGCTTGACCGATGATATCGAGACCGCGCTTGCGGCGATCTAAGGGGTGGCAAAGATATGGCGGTAACACCGAGGATGCCTGAAAGCAATATTTCTGGCATCCAAATCCAGATCGACCGCATCAGCGGAAACGTGACCGATGCGCTGGCGGCTATTGCCGCCAAGGGCGTGACCGTGCCGACAGGCAGCAAGTCGGATGCGCTGGCGGAGCTGATAGGGGCGATCGAGGCGGGGGGAGGCGGCGTGACCGTTCAGAAGCAGAGCGGCACGGTAACGACCGGCAGCAACGGCAGAGCGACCATCAGCTGCGGCTTCAAGCCCGACATGGTGCTGGTGCGCATCGCCACTTACGCGGAGAACGGTTACAACTACGACAGCAATCTTGCCTTTGTATTCAAGGAAAAAACGACCGGTTCCACCTATTACCTGACCAACATGGCATGGAAGGATTCCAACACGCTGGTGACGGCAACAGCTACGGTGAGCAACACGGGCTGCATGCTCAACCTGTACGAATACGATACGTCATGGTCTGGCAGCTATTTTTCCAACGAAACTTTGAATTGGGTAGCCATAAAATACACGGAATAAATGGGGTGAGGCGAAAATGAATCCTGAACTGGCCGAGAGGCTGCACAAGACCATTATGGCGGGCATAGCGCTGCTGGATGACCGGCAGGCCAGCGAGGGTGTGGAGCTGTACCCGCGGCTGACGGGCAGCGGCGTGCTGGTGACGGCTGGAACGCGCATCAACTGGGACGGCTGCATCAAACGGGCTGCGGTGGATGTGTGGGACAACGAGCAGAGCACGCCGGAGAGCGCGCCCACGCTGTGGGAGGACATCAGCTACCGGGCGGGGTACAGGATCATCCCGGAGGTGATCACGGCGGGACAGGCATTTGCATTGGGCGAATGCGGATGGTGGGGAGAGAAGCTGTACAGGAGCGTGATCGCCGCCAACACATACACGCCGGAGGTGTACCCGGATGGGTGGGAGGAAGCAGAGACATGAACGAGAAGGTAGCGGCATTTGCCATCAGCAAGGTGGGGCAGGGGTACATCTACGGCGCGAAGGGGCAAGTGTGCACGGAGACCTTCCGGGCGCAGCAGGCGGAGCAATATCCCGAATGGTCGGAGACGATCATGGGGGCGGGCGCGAAATGGGACGGCAAGCCGGTGTGGGATTGTGCACAGCTGACGCGCGCGGCGGCGAAGGCTGGCGGCGTGACGCTGGTGAGCGGCGCGACGAGCCAGTGGAACAAGACGGACTGGGCAAGGAAGGGAACCATAGACGTGCTGCCGGCGGGCGAGACGGTATTTGTATACCGGCAGGCAAACGGGAAAATGCAGCACACGGGCATTGCACTGGGGGACGGCACATGCGTGCACGCGCGGGGAACGGCCTACGGCGTGGTGCGGCAGAAGATGAGCGAATATGCATGGACGCACTGGGCGGCGCCTGTGTGGGAAGAACAGGAGGAAAAGGACGTGTGCCTGGATGTGATCTACGAAGCGACCGTGACGGCGGTGAGCGGGCAGACGGTGAACATGCGCCGGGAACCCGGCGGCGCGATCATCGACAAGATACCGGTGGGCACGAAGGTGGACGTGCTGGCGGAGACGGGAGCCGGCTGGGCGAAGATGGTGTACGACATGCAGACGGGATACATGCAGACGGCATTCCTGCGCAGGGCGGACGAAGAAGGCGGCGAGGTGGCGGTGAAGCTGACGCGCGAGACGGCGCAGGCGATCTACACAGCGCTGGCGGGGGTGCTGGGCTGATGCAGGAGATCGGCAAAAAGATCGTGGATGAGGTGATCAGCTGGGGCGTGCCGGCGATCTGCGCGGCGGCGCTGCTGGCATGGGACAGGGTGCCACAGGAACTGCGGCATTACTGGCCGGTGCTGTGCGTGGGGATCACAGGGGTATTTTCGCTGACGATGGAATGCCAGACGCGGCGGGAGGTGCGCAGGCTGCGCAAGGCGCACGAGGAAGCCGAACGCAAGGCAGCCGAGACCAGAAAGCGGGACGATGAGATCGCCAGCGCATTCAAGGCGATGCTGGACGACGACATGGGGAAGCTGTATGTGGCTTGTCTGACGAAGGGGTACACCACCGAGGACGAGCGGCGCAGATACCGTCGGCTGGACAACGCCTACAAGGACATGGGCGGCAATGGAGAGGCCGCCGAACGAAAGGGACGCTTTTTCGGCATTCTGCACGAGGAAGAATGGAAACTGCAAAAAGAAAGGATGGACGAACAATGAAGATTAACTGGAAGGTACGGTTTGGGAACAAGGTATGGCTTTCCTCTTTCCTGGCGTTTTTGCTGACGACGGTGTACACGCTGCTGGGCATGTTTGACATTGCGCCGGTGGTAACGCAGGACAGCGTGGGGCAGGTGATCAGCGCGGTGCTGCAGCTGCTGAGCCTGCTGGGCGTGATCGCCGACCCGACCACGCCGGGACTGAGCGACAGCGAGCGGGCGCTGAACTATGTGCAGCCAGGAAAGCCGCCCGAACAGGAAGCAGCCGGCGAATGAGGACAAATGCAGAAAGCCGCCTGAAACGGGGCGGCTTTTTTGAGTGGGGAAACGGGCGGTGGAGGGAGACGGGCGTGGCAACTTTCTGGCAACTTGAAAATACAAGTTGGAGTTGCGCGGGGAAGGGGAAAGTGTTGAAAAATAAGGATATGTGGAGGCAGGGAGAGAGGTGGGTTTTCTTCCCGTAAAGAAGCAAAGCAAGGTGGGCCAACGCTCGATCCTTCTTCTTGTAAGCTGAGGAGCGCTCGATATGGAAATGATCACACATTGCGCCAACAGGGTCGGCATCATTGTCTGTATCCAGGTAGAAGCATGAAAGTGTGAAACGCTCTGCATCGTTGAGGCCTTGCCATGCGGGCTGGAACCAATCGCAAAATTCCTTCGCTCGTCGGAAACGTTCCTGCAGTACATCCAGTGTGTCAAGATGCTTTACGATCCGGCTTTCTTCAGAATGAGGATTAGGCTGCCCTTTGGGCATGTTGGAAAGCTGAGGAGCATCAATCTGAATCATGCTGCGCTCCACAAGGGCGATATCAGAAGGTGTATGTGCAAGAATGTACTGCATACTCTCGTAATCCTTCAACGCGCTGATTGCTGCGTTTCTTTTGTCAAGATAGTGCCAGGCAATGCTCATTCACTCACCCCCATTATCTCTGAATTCTCATGGCTTGTCACCCTTGGCATGGAAACATGATAGCACCTTTTGCATCAGACAAACAGTGAAGAGTTAGCGCTATAAACGTGAAAATATCGTACCAGATTCGTGAAATGCAGGTGCGTGGTAAAGGAAGAATAGGTTCATCACAATATACAGAAGAACGAATAAAGACAAAAAGGCGGTGCCCCAGGATTGCTCCTGGAGCGCCGCCGATTTTTTGTGATTACCTATTCAATTTCGCTTATGCCTGCTGAGCCGCAGCATAGTTAGGCTTACCGTAGCCAACGATTTGGATGTCATTCAGCGCAAAGGTGCGGTTCACAACCTTGTCGCCGGAGTTGCCTTCCCAAGTAGTCAGGCTGTCCTCGCCCACAGTGGCCACAATACCCACATGGCTTACGTTGACGCTGCTGGCAGCATCGGTCCAGCGGAAGTAGATATAGTCGCCGGGAGCAGGCACATAGGCTTCCTCGGCAGCGGTGAGCGCAGGATCCAGATGGTTCACAGCGCTGTAGTTGCTGATGAAGCGAGCCTTATGCTCAGCGCTCTTGAAGTGGAAACCACCGCTGTTGGCATTGTTGATGAACCAGACCATGCCGGTACCGCAGTTGGAGTCGTTGGGGATCATGTCCCGGGGCATACCTGCGTTCATCGCCAGCCAGTCAGCGAAGCGATGGCACCATTCGCCGGAGTAGCCGTTGAAGTAGGCCACATCATCACGGCCCAGTTCAGGCGTCACCATGAAGAGCATACGATCCACGATGCTATCATGCACCGGGGTGTCCAGCACATTGATGTAGTCCTTGACAACATAGGCAGCCTGACCACGATACAGGGATTCATACCAACCTTCCACAGCGTCCCTAATGAGGACGATGCGGTTCAGCGGCCAGACGTTGTTCCACCGATCCGCAGAGGTGCTGGGCTGACGACGTACATTCAGGGCGTTGCTCGTGACCTGGCCATACGCCCAGTTGGGCACGGGCTGGGACACAGTGACATACTGCTTCATGACATAGCCGGTATAGCCGTTGTAGTCGGCGATGTACCACTGGCTTTCGGCATCGAAGTCGATAACCGTGATAGCGGTATTGTTGGGGATCTGAATGAGGCGATCCGCAGAAGTGGAAGCAGTACGGCGCATGTTCAGAGAGCCACCGGTGACTTCACCGGGCAGCTCAGTGGCGCTGGCCAGATTCAGCAGGGTGATGTACTGCTTCATGACGAAGCCAGTATAGGAGCCGTAGGTGGTAGCATACCAGGTGTCATCGTGCTCGGTAACGACGAGCAGGGTTTCGTTGGGAATGCTCGCGAGAATAGAAGCGGAAGAATCCGCAGCCGCGCGAAGATTGAGGCGACCGCCAGTAACGGTGCCGAAAATGCGAGTGATCATTTTGTCACGTCCTTTCTTGCGTTTTGGGCATAGAAAAGGCGGAGCTTCTTTTCGAAGCTCCGCCTCAGACCGCTGAAAAACGCCATGTTTTCAAGAGAAAGCATGGCGTTTTAGTA
>CAZDEF010000102.1:0-6033 GCA_964504385.1 uncultured Oscillospiraceae bacterium | reverse complement strand
CCCTTGACTTCCTGCTTGGCTCTTTATGTTACCGATGTTTGACACCCGTACAAAGAGCGCTGGAACGGCGTTCCTGCACTGCTTGCATCTGTCGTATTCTGTGATATAATATTATAGTATGTCATTTTTGAAATGTGGAGGCGTCGCTGTGACTTCTGCCAAACCCAAGCTGCAAAGAACCGCCCGTACGGTCGTGTGGGTGCTGCTGGATGCCCTGCTGCTGAATGCGGCCCTGATGCTGGCACAGGTGGTTCGCTATTCTTCGAATATATCCTACGGCTTTTTTGCCAATTCCATCCGTTTGGCTCCGGCCATGACGGTGCTGTTTTTGCTGGTGTTTTATGGCTTTGGCATGTACCGCACCATGTGGCAGTATGCATCCGCCAGCGATGTGCTGCGCATTGCCGCCGCATCGTTTGTGGCAACGCTGCTGACCTATGGCTTTTCGCTGGTGGCCAATGTATTTGTCAGGCCGCAGAATCTGTTTCGGCTGCACCGTATGGTGTATCTGCTGCACTGGCTGATGAGCCTTGCGCTGGTGGGCGGTTCCCGTCTGCTATACCGCATGATCGTTACGCGGGAGCGCGTGTCGCTGTTGCGCGCGGGCAAGGATGAAGTGCGCCGCGTGATGGTGGTGGGCGCTGGCTGGAGCGGCGCGAATCTGGTACATGAGATCCAGCGCGGCAGCTATGGCAACTGCGTGCCCGTGGTGGTGGTGGATGACGACCGCATCCGCACGGGCAGTCGGCTGAGCGGCGTGCCCGTGGTGCGCGGCAGCGGTAATATTCTCAAACTGGCCAGCGATTACCGCGTGGATGAGATCATCATTGCCATTGCCACCCCGAAGGGGGATCTGAAATCTCTGATTGAAAAGTGTTTGGCCACCGGTTGCCGCGTGCGCCGCATCAACCCGCTGCAGGACGTGCATGGCGATGCCAGCGCCGCAGCGCAGGTGCGCGATATCAACATTAACGATCTGCTGGGACGTCCGGAAGAAAAGCTGGATATGACCCCGGTGGCTTCCTTTTTCCGGGGAAAGACGGTGCTCATCACCGGCGGCGGCGGCTCCATCGGTTCTGAACTGTGCCGCAAGCTGCTTGCACTGGAACCGGCGCGCATCGTGCTGTACGACATCAGCGAAAACTATATGTACGATCTGTTCAGCGAAATGAAGCTGCGCTATGGTGCGGAGCTGAAGGAGCGCCTTATTCTGTGCGTGGGTTCCATTCGCGATGAAAAGCGCCTGAATGATGTGTTCAGCCGCTACCAGCCGCAGGTGGTGCTGCATGCCGCTGCGCACAAACATGTGCCGCTGATGGAGGACTGCCCCGATCAGGCGGTGAAGAACAATGTATTCGGCACATGGCTGACGGCCAAAGCCGCCGTTGCGCATCATGTGCAGCGCTTCGTGCTGATCTCCACCGACAAGGCTGTGAACCCTACCAATGTGATGGGGGCGACCAAGCGGCTGGCCGAGATGATCATCGAAGCCTTCAATGCTTCTACAGAGACGGAATTCACCGCGGTGCGCTTCGGCAATGTGCTGGGTTCTCATGGCAGCGTGGTGCCCCTATTTGAGCAGCAGATCCGCTCCGGCGGCCCGGTCACGCTTACCCATCCGGATATCATCCGTTATTTCATGACCATTCCCGAGGCGGCCAGTCTGGTGCTGCAGGCTGCGTCCATTGCCAAGGGCGGCGAGCTGTTTGTGCTGGATATGGGACGGCCCGTTAAGATCCGCGAACTGGCGGAACGCATGATCCAGCTCTATGCCCCGCGCGACGGCCGCAAGGTGGATATCGTTTATGTGGGCTTGCGTCCCGGCGAGAAGCTCTATGAGGAGCTGCTGCTGGCCGGTGAAGGCATTGCCAAGACGGAAAACGAGAAGATCTTTATCGCAAAGCCGGAGGTCTTCAGCGAGGAGACCCTGAACGGCATGCTGGACAAGCTGCGCAAGTGTTTGGAAGAAGGCGGCGATATGCTGCAGTGCCTCCATGAGCTGGTGCCTACTTTCCGCGAGGCGGATCAGGTGAACAGCGCTGCACAGGCGCACAAGACCGCCGTATGACGCAGCAGGAACGCATGATGACCGAGGCGCTGCGGGAGGCGGACGCGGCGTATGCGCTGGGGGAGATCCCCGTTGGCGCAGTCGTGGTCAAAGACGGTGAGATCATCGCCCGTGCGCACAATCTGCGCGAGACCACCGGCGACCCGACCGCCCATGCCGAGGTGCTGGCCATCCGCGAAGCGGCGCAGAAGCTGGGGCAGCGCAGATTGAGCGGATGCACGCTGTATGTAACGCTGGAGCCCTGCCCGATGTGTGCGGGCGCCATGGTGATGGCTTGTTTAGAACGCTGCTACTTTGCAGCGAGGGACGAACGGCAGGGCTGCTGCGAAAGCCTGTATGCGTTGCCTTGCGACCCGGCCTTTTACCACCGCGTGCCCTGCACAGGCGGGCTGCTGGAGAAAGAAGCGGGCGAGCTGCTTCGGCGCTTTTTCGCGCAGCGCCGCCATCAGAAAGGGGACGAACCATGAACATTGATACCATCGTCACCGATTTGGACGATACTTTGCTGGACGGTGAAGGAAAAATCAGCGATTACACCCTGCGTGTGATGCACGAATGCACGCGCCGCGGCATTCGTGTGATCCCCTGCAGCGGGCGCACGAGCAGCAGTCTGCTGCCCTTTGCCAGACAGCTGAATACCGGCGTGCCCTATATCGGCGGCAACGGTTCGGAGATCATCAGCGGGGAACACGAACTGCTCGAGCAGATCACGCTGAACGTGGAGCTTGGCAGGGAAGTGTGCCGCTTCATGGAAGCGCACGATTACTATGTGCAGGCTTATCAGGGAGATTCATTCTTTTACAGCCGTGAATGCACGGTGTCGCGTCAGTACAAGCATTCGTCCGGCCTACGCGGAGTGGAAGTGGGCGTGAAGCTGAGCGAGTATTTGAACTTTCGCACGCCCAAGCTGCTGGTGATCAACGATGTGGAGCGGATCGCGGAGCTGATGCCGCTGGCGCAGAAGGTGTTTGAAGGCCGCGTATACTTCACCATGAGCAAGCCCTATTTTTTGGAGGCGGAGCCGGAAGGCGTGAGCAAGGGCAATGCGCTCAAACGGCTGGCAGAGCGCATGGGCGATATCGTTCCCGAACGCACACTGGCCTTTGGCGATAGCCTGAATGACATGAGCATGCTGGCCTTTACGCCCAACAGCGTGGCCATGGGCAATGCCCGCGATGAACTGAAGCAGATGGCAGCGTATGTCTGCCGTCCCAATACCGAGGACGGGCTGGCGCGTTTTGTGGAAGAACACGTGCTGGCTCACGAAGCCTGAGGAGGGGAAACCGATGATCAGCCTGAAGGATTTTTGCGCAAAGCTGAATCTGGAAACGCTCAATACCATCAAGCGCACAGAGCTGGACATCAATGTGCCGGACGTGAATCGTCCCGGCATGCAGTTCTGCAACTTTTACGAGTACTTTGCCTATGAACGCCCGCAGGTCATCGGAAAGGTGGAAATGACCTATCTGGAATCGCTCGATCCGGATACGCGCCGCACAGTGCTGGAAAAGTATATGAGCTATCCGCTGCCCTGCATCATTGTGTGCTGGGGGATGAAGCCGCCGAAGGAGCTGCTGGAGATCGCCACGGCGCAGGATATTCCCGTACTGCAGAGCATGGAGCACACCACACGGCTCACCTATCTAGCCATCACATACCTCAACCGCGAGCTGGCGCCCCATGTGACCCGCCACGGCGTGCTGGTGGATGTATACGGTGTGGGCGTGCTGCTGACCGGTGAAAGCGGCGTGGGCAAGAGCGAGGTGGCGCTGGATTTGGTGCGCCGCGGGCATCAGCTGTGCGCGGACGATGTGGTGGATATCTGCCGCGTGTCCAATGACCGGCTGGTGGGCGAGTGCCCCGAAATGGTGCGCCATTTCATGGAGATCCGCGGCATTGGTATTATCGACATTCGCGCGATGTACGGCGTGGGTTCGGTCGTGCGAAGCAAGTCCATCGATCTGGTCATCCACATGGAGCATTGGGACAACTCCAAGGAATACGATCGGCTGGGTCTCAAGGAAGAGACCATTGACATACTGGATGTAAAGGTGCCCTATCAGGTGATGCCTGTGCGTCCGGGCCGAAATCTGGCGATCATTGTGGAGGTAGCTGCGCGAAATCTCAGCCTCAAACAGATGGGTTACAGTGCTGCACGAGAGCTGGATCGCCGCTTGAATGCGCTGATCGCCCAGAACAGCGGCACGGGCGAATAAACGGGGACTTGCGCTGCTGGTAAGTTTTGGTGTAAGATAAGCAAAGGCCGTCTGACGGCCTCGCTTCGATAAAAGGAGGGCATATCCAATGGCGGATATGAGCATTCGGAAACTGTATCAGGCATCCCTGACGGAAGGCATCAAGGAATGCACCGTCTCCGGCTGGGTGCGCACGGTGCGCGACAGCAAAGCCTTTGGCTTCATTGAATTGAACGACGGCACCTATTTTAAGAATCTGCAGCTCGTGCTGGAAGATGGCGTGACGGAGAATTTTGCCGAGATCGTCAAGACCACGCTGGGCAGCGCCATCCGTGCTACGGGTGAACTGGTGCTCACCCCTGGCATGAAGCAGCCCTTTGAACTGAAGGCGACCAAGGTGGAAGTGCTGGGTATGTGCGATTCTAGCTTCCCCCTGCAGAAGAAGCGCCATTCCTTTGAATATCTGCGCACCATCGCGCATTTGCGTCCCCGCACCAATACGTTCTACGCAGTGTTTCGCATCCGCTCGCTGGCTGCGCAGCTGCTGCATGCATTCTTTGCGGAGCGCGGATTTGTGTATGTGCACACGCCGCTCATCACCACCAGCGACTGCGAAGGCGCGGGCGAGATGTTCCAAGTGACCACGCTGCCGCTGGACAACGTGCCCAAGACTGGGGACGGTGCTGTGAACTATGCGGAGGATTTCTTCGGCAAGCAGACCAGCCTGACCGTGAGCGGCCAGCTGAATGTGGAGACTTTCTGCATGGCGTTCCGCAATGTGTATACCTTCGGCCCGACCTTCCGCGCTGAAAAGAGCTACACGCCCCGCCATGCTGCGGAATTCTGGATGATTGAGCCGGAGATCGCTTTCGCGGATCTGTTCGACGATATGGAGCTGGCTGAAAGCATGCTCAAGTATGTCATCTCCCATGTGCTGGCGGAAGCGCCCGAAGAAATGGCGTTCCTGAACAGCTTTGTGGAAAAGGGCCTGATCGACCGGTTGACCGCCATCGTCAACAGCGACTTTGCCCGCTGCTCCTACACCGAGGCCATCGACATTCTCAAGGCCAGCGGCCAGAAGTTTGATTATCCCGTGGAATGGGGCGTTGATCTGCAGACCGAGCACGAGCGCTATCTGAGCGAAAAGCATTTTGGCCGTCCGGTGTTTGTGTACAACTATCCCAAGGAGATCAAAGCCTTCTACATGCGCCTGAACGACGACGATCGGACAGTCGCTGCTGCCGACCTGCTGGTGCCCGGCGTGGGCGAACTGATTGGCGGCAGCCAGCGTGAAGAACGTCTGGATGTGCTTACCCGCCGTATTGCGGAGTGCGGCATGAATGAGGCGGATTACGCCTACTATCTGGATACCCGCCGTTACGGCACCAACCCGCATGCCGGCTTTGGTCTTGGCTTTGAGCGCCTGATCATGTACCTCACCGGTATGACGAACATCCGTGATGTGCTTCCCTTCCCGCGTACCACGGGCAGTGCGGAGTATTAAGGAGCCAGAGTTCAAAAATTAAGCGCCGTCGACTTGCGAAAACGAGTCGGCGGCGCTTCTTTGCAGACACAACGAAAGGGAGGGGCGAACCCCTCCCTTCAGACCGTCGAAAAAGCTCGCTACGCGATCTTTTCCGCCGAGAAAATGCACCGTTTGCCTACTTGCCTTACGGCTCGCCGGACGGCAAACGGCGTAAGGAAAGCCTTGCTGTGCAAGGCTCAGACCGCTGACAAAGTCGTCAGCGGTCTTTTCAAATGGGAAAAGCA
>CAZDEF010000101.1:0-6294 GCA_964504385.1 uncultured Oscillospiraceae bacterium | reverse complement strand
ACCGTGAGGAAAGTCCGAGCATCACAGGGCAGGGTGCCGGTTAACGGCCGGTGGAGGCAACTCCAAGGAAAGTGCAACAGAAAGAGACCGCCCGCCGCTTTTGCGGCAGGTAAGGATGGAAAGGCGAGGTAAGAGCTCACCCGCGCTCTGGTAACAGAAGCGCGCTGTAAACCCCACCTGATGCAAGATCCGAACAGAAGCGATACGGCGGCCCGTCGTGCTTCTGAAGAGATCGCTACGCTGTGCGGCAACGCACGGCACAGATAGATGATCGTCCAACGACAGAACTCGGCTTACGACCGCACCGGCAGCGATCCCTCATTCATGACAAGCGGGCCCAAAGGCTCGCTTTTTTCGGTTATCCACAAGGAGCGTGAGACGCATGTTCAGAAAGGCCAACCGTTTCTTCAGCGCCGTTCCCGTCTTTTTCAGCGTGCTGTGCTGCGCGGTGCTCGCCTGCATTCTGGGGCTGCTGGTGCTGGGGCAGGGCACGCTGCAAAGCTACTACGCCGGTTTGAGCCCGCTGTCCAATCTGACGCTGTTCCCGTTTGCGCTGGCCGCCGCGGCTGCGCTGCTGTGGCTGCGCGCCCGCAGCGGCAACCGGCTGGAAAGCCGGAGCAGCTTGTGGAGACTGCGTGCGCTGTTTGCGGGCGTGCTGGCCGTGCAGCTCATCGTGGCGCGGTGCTGCTGGTACAAAATGGGCTGGGATATTTCGGTGGTGTACACCACGGCGGAAGAGCTGGCGCGCGGCGAGGCGCTGTCCAATCCGGACTATTTCCGGCTCTGCCCCAACAATGCGCCGCTCACCCTGCTGCAGGCCCTTCCCATGTGGGCGGCGGTACGGCTCGGTCTGGCGGTGCCCTTTGTGGTGCTGCCCTATCTGGACGCGGTGCTGCTCAACCTGTCGGCCTATTTCACCGTGCGCTGCACGCAGGCTCTCACGCGCAGCCGGACGGCGTTCCGGGCCGCGCTGGCCGTCTCCATCGGCTGGATCGCCCTGTCGCCCTATCTGCTGTATCCGTACACGGATGTGTTCTCCATCCTGTTTCCCGTGCTGGCGCTATACGTCTATCTGCGGGTGCAGCGTCCCGTGCTGAAATGGTTCCTCGTGTCGCTGCTGTGCTTCTTCGGCGCCAGCATCAAACCAACGGTGCTCATCTTGCTGATCGCGCTGGCCCTGCTCGGCCTGTGCCGCCTGCTGGCTGGCCAGGGAGCCGGATGGAAGCAGACGCTGCTGATCCTGCTTGCCGTGCTGGCGGGCATGCTGCCGGGCAAGCTGTGGCAGGACGCCTCCACCGCCTATCTGGCCGGAAGCGCCGTGCCGGAGGAGCAGCTGAGCGAAACGCATTACCTGATGCTGGGGATGAACGGCGAGACCTATGGCGGCCATTCGCCGGATGACGTGGCCGTCTCCCAATCCTACGCCTCCCTGTCCGAACGGCGCAGCGCCAACCTGAGCCGCGCGTGGGAACGCGTGAAGGAGCGCGGCTTCATCGGCAATGTCCAGTTCTTTGCGGTCAAGGCCTACAAAGCCTACGCCGACGGCTCCTTCGCCTCGCACACCAGCTTTCTGGAGCTGGAACTCCCCAAGCGCACGGACGCGCTCAGCACCTTCCTGCGCAGCCTGTACCACAAGCGCGGCGCGTTGATGCCTGCGTGTCAGGCCACGGCGCAGTGGCTGTGGCTCACGCTGCTCACCCTGTGCGCCGCTGCTGCCCTGCGCGGGCGCAGGGATCCCGCCGTAGCGCTGCTTTCGCTCACGCTGCTGGGGGCTACGGCTTACCTGCTGCTGTTTGAGGTGTGGCCGCGCTACCTGTTCCTGTACGCGCCCTTCTTCGTCATTCTGGCCAGCGTCGCGCTGGACCAACCCACGCTTGTGAAAAGGAGATCCACATGTATCTGATCGTCGGTCTGGGCAACCCCGGAGACAAATATGCGCATACCCGCCACAACGTCGGCTTCGATGTGCTGGAAAAGCTGGCGAAAAAGCTGAACGTATCCATCGCACGTCAAAAGGACGAAGCGCTCATCGGCGAGTGCTTCGTAGGCGGGCAGAAGGTGATCCTCGCCCTGCCGCAGACGTATATGAACCTGAGCGGCGAGGCGGTGCTCCGCCTGATGAACTACTACAAGATCGACCCGGAAAACCTGCTGGTGGCCTATGACGACATCGACCTTGCGCCCGGCTTTATCCGCATCCGCAAAAACGGCTCCGCCGGCACGCACAACGGCATGCGCTCCATCGTGGGGCTGCTGGGATACGAAAACTTTCCCCGGCTGCGCGTGGGCGTGGGACAGCGGCGCGACGGCTACGAGCTGGTGGACTGGGTGCTGGGGCACTACATCGGCGAGGAACAGGACGCGATGGATCGCGCCTTTGAGCTGGCCGCCGATGCGATCGTGGATTACATCCAAAACGGTATTGAAAGCGCGATGTGCAAGTATAATACCAAGAAGCCCAAGAAAGCCAAACCCGAACCCCAGCCGGAAGAAGGAGCCGCCGAATGAACGAAGGCCTGTTTACCGCCTATGCGGATCTGCCCCAGTGGCAGCAGCTGCTTTCCCGCCTGAACGCGGGCGACTGCACCGCCCTTTCTGAGATCGCCGAGGGCGAGCGCCCGTTTGTGGCCGCCGCCCTTGCGTACAAGACAGGCCGCCCTGTGCTGCTGATATCGCCGTCCGAGCTGGTGGCGCAGAAGCAGTCGCAGGATATCGACCGTCTGCTGGGCGGCGGCAGCATGGTGCTGCCCGCGCGCGACGTGCAGTTCAGCCGCGCCGCCATGAGCCGCGAAAGCACATGGCAGCGCCTGAGCGTGCTGGACGCGCTGGCGCAGGGCCGGGTGAAGGTGCTGTGCGCCAGCGTGGACGCGCTGCTGGACCGCTGCGCGCCGGCGGATCGTTTCCGCAAAGCCGTCATCACCCTCGCCGAGGGCGAGCGCCACGCGCCGGAGCAGCTCATCAAAGAGCTGATGGAAAACGGGTACGAGCGCGTAGCCATGGTGGAAGGGCAGGGCCAATGCGCCATGCGCGGCTCGATCCTCGATGTGTTTCCGGCCAACGCGCCGGACGCTGTACGCATTGAGTTTTTCGACGACGAGGTGGACAGCCTGCGCCGCTTCGACTGCATCAGCCAGCGCAGCATCGCCCGCATCAAGACCATCCGCCTTTCGCCCGCTACCGAATGCCTGATCGAGGATGCGCAGTCGGCAGCCGACCGTTTGAAGGCGGCGCTGGACAAGGGCGCCGGCCACGCCATGGCGGAGCCGACGGAAGAAGCCGTGCCCGAGGCTGCAGAAGAGGACGGTCTGCCGTCGCTGGATGCCTTTTTGAGCGAGCTGGACGCGCTGGAAATGACCGAGGATCTGCTCAAGGAGGGCAGATCCGGCGAGAAGGCACAAAAGCCCATGACCGAGGAGGAGCTGAACTGGAAGCGCCACCTCGATGATGTGGAGCGCATCCGCGCCGGGCAGAGCATCCGCACCGCGCCCATGTGGATGAACGTACTGTGCGAACGCACCGTGCCGGTCACGGATTATCTGGCCGATCCCATTTTGCTGATGGATCGCCCGGATCAGTACCAGAGCCGCGTGCGTGCATCGCAGAGCAGCTTTACCGAGGCCTATGAGGATGCACGTCTGCGCGGCGACGCCTTCGATGACCAGCAGTCCCTGCGCTTCGTTTATGAGGATCTGCTGTCTGACTGGCAGCAGCGCCCCTGCGTTACCCTGTCGGACGTCATCGCCACCTCCGGGCGGCTGAAGCCCACGCAGGCCATCGTTTTCGGCTCCAAGCCCGCCATGCCCTACCAGAGCCGTCTGGAACCGCTCAAGCAGGACATTGCCAAATGGAAGCAGGCCGGTCATGCCATCGTGCTGCTCACCGGCGGCGAAGCGCGCGGCCGCCGCCTGCAAAAGGCGCTGGAGGAGCAGGGCGTGCCCAGCGTGTACAGCGAAACGCTGGACGGCAATCTCATCACCCGCGAGGTCATTCTGCTGCCCGTGGCCTATGGCAAGGGCTTCCTTCACGATGCGGCCAATCTGGTGGTGCTCAGCGATACCGACATCTACGGCACCGCTTACCAGCGCGCCAAAAAGAAGCAGAACGCGGGCGAGCGCATCGCCAGCTTCACCGACCTGAAGGTGGGCGACTATGTGGTGCACGACCTGCACGGCGTGGGATTGTACAAGGGCGTTGTGCAGCTGGACAACGACGGCGCAAAGCGCGACTATCTGCTCATCCAGTACGCCGGGAGCGATAAGCTCTATGTACCAGCCGACCAGTTCGACCGCGTTACCAAGTTCATCGGCGCGGAGCACAGCCTGCCCAAGCTCAACAGGCTGGGCGGGCAGGAGTGGGAGCGGCAGAAGAGCAAGGTGAAAGCCAGCATCAAAAAGCTGGCCTTCGACTTGGCAGAGCTGTACGCCAAGCGCGCCAAAAACACCGGCTATGCCTTCAGCCACGAAAACCCTTGGCAGCAGGAGTTTGAGGACATGTTCCCCTACGAGCTGACCGAGGATCAGCAAAAGAGCGTGGCCCAGATCGAAGCGGACATGGAAAGCGACCGCAACATGGACCGTCTGCTCTGCGGCGATGTTGGCTACGGCAAGACCGAGGTAGCGCTTCGCGCTGCGTTCAAAGCCGTGGTGGAGGGCAAGCAGGTGGCCATTCTTGCGCCCACCACCATTTTGGTGCAGCAGCACTACAACACCATCAAGAAGCGCTTTGCCGGTTTCCCAGTCAAGTTTGACATGCTCAGCCGTTTCCGCACCGCCAAGGAGCAGAAGGAGATTGCCCGCAAACTCAAGGAGGGCAATCTGGATCTGGTGGTGGGCACGCACAGGCTGCTCAACAAGGACGTGCAGTACAAGGATCTGGGGCTGCTCATCGTGGATGAAGAACAGCGTTTCGGCGTGAACCACAAGGAAGCCATCCAGCACATGAAAACGCGCGTGGATGTGCTCACCCTGTCGGCCACGCCCATCCCGCGCACGCTGCACATGAGCATGGTGGGCATCCGCGACATGAGCATTCTGGAAACGCCGCCGGAGGAGCGCCTGCCGGTCAAGACCTATGTGATGGAATATTCGGACGCCGTCATCCGCGAAGCCATCCGCCGCGAGATGGCGCGCGGCGGGCAGGTCTACTTCCTGTATAACCGCGTGCGCTCCATCGAACAGATGCACGAGCGCATCAAGGCGCTGGTGCCGGATGCGCGCGTGGGGATCGCCCACGGCCAGATGCGCGAAAATGCGCTGGAGGACGTGATGCTGGATTTCTACGCTGGTGCGTATGACGTGCTGCTGTGCACCACCATTGTGGAAAGCGGTCTGGACGTGCCGGATGCCAACACGCTGATCGTGTTTGACGCAGACCGTTTCGGCCTGAGCCAGCTGTACCAGATCCGCGGCCGCGTGGGCCGCAGCAACCGTCAGGCCTATGCCTACTTCACCGTGCGTGGCGGGCGCATGCTGTCCGAAACAGCAGAGCAGCGACTGAGCGCCATCCGCGAGTTTACCGAATTTGGCGCGGGCTACCGCATCGCCATGCGCGATCTGGAGATCCGCGGCGCGGGCGATGTGCTGGGGCCGCAGCAGAGCGGCCACCTCACGACCGTTGGCTACGATATGTACGTCAAGCTGATCGAGCAGGCGGTGGGCGAGGTGCAGGGCGTGGAGACCACCCCCGAGCTGGACACCCGCGTGGAGCTGAAGGTGGACGCCTTCCTGCCCGAAAACTATGTGCCGCAGGAAAAGCTGCGCGTGGAGATCTACAAGCGCATCGCCATGATCCAGGACAGCACCGGCCGCATGGATATCGAGGAAGAATTGATCGACCGTTTTGGCGACATTCCGCAGCCGGTGATCAACCTGATGCGCATAGCCCAGCTGCGCGGCGTGACCCGCAAGCTGGGCGTGAGCCACCTCTTCCTGCGTCCGGACGGCGTGCACATGCGCATGGACGAAAAATTCCTGCCGGATCCCGCGCTGCTCTTTGAAGCCGTCAGCCGCACAGACAAGCGTCTGCGCTTCAACGTGGGCAAAACGCCGGAGCTTGTGCTGGTGCAGCCCCGCATGGACGCGGAGCAGGCGCTGGAGACCAGCATCTATGTAATGACGAAAGTGCACGACGAGCTGATGGCCTTGAAGGCCCAAAGCACGCCCGCCGCAGGATCCAGCGGCGATTGAACCCATGGAACCCATAAGCAATGCTCCGCTTCACGGCGGAGCATTGCTTATGGGTCAGACCGTTGACAAACGCCATGTTTTCAAGAGAAAGCATGGCGTTTTAGTATGC
>CAZDEF010000100.1:0-6429 GCA_964504385.1 uncultured Oscillospiraceae bacterium | reverse complement strand
AAACGGCGCCTTCCCTCGGCGGAAAAGATCGCGTAGCGAGCTTTTTCGACGGCCTAAGCAAGAGGCGGCCGAACGGATCGGCCGCCTCTGCGCTGGAAACCCTTTGTTACTGCTGCTTGGCAGAACCGCTCATGGCGCGCTCCGCATTCTCGATCAGGCGCTTGACCATGTAGCCGCCAATGTAGCCGGCCTGACGGCTGGGCAGGTCGCCGTTATAGCCCTGCTTGAGGTTGATGCCCAGCTCGTTTGCGATTTCATACTTCATGTTGTTCAGGGCCTGCTTGGCTTCGGGCACCATGGTGCGGTTGGTGTTGGAAGAATTGTTCTGCTGATTCTGATACATGCTCTTTCCACCTCATCATCAAAATACCATCGGGTCAGTGCTTGGCTCCCGCCATCTGGCGTTCGGCCTGTTCGATCAGCCGTTTGACCATGTAGCCGCCCACATAGCCGTTTTCTCTGGAGCTGAGGTCGCCGTTGTAGCCCTGCTTGAGGTTGATGCCCAGTTCCCGGGCGATCTCATACTTCATGCTGTCCAGCGCATCGCGCGCCTGCGGCACTTCGGCACGGCTGCTCTTGCCGGTGGTTTGCTGTCCGCTCATCCGTGGTTCACCTCCCCTGAGTGGATTCAACGCTATTTTGACCCTGCGCGGATCAATTACACTGCCAATAGTTTTCATGGAAAGATTGAAAAAATGGCCCAAAGCCACTTGACTTCCCTGCAAAAATGGGTATAATGATACTTGATTCTTTGGAAACCTATGCCGAAGACAGCAGGTCAGCCGCGAAAGCAGCCGTAAATGTTCCTGCCGAGGTGTAAGGCGGGAGTATTCTCCCCTGCGACTTGTTCGCCCTTGCGCCTGCAAGGGTTTTCTTTTTGGAATCGCAGATTTTCAAGAAGGAGGTGCAACCCCAATGAGCAAGAATCTCGAACTGAAAAAGCAGGTCGTGAGCGACATCGTGAAGAAGTTTCAGGATGCGCAGAGCGTGATCATCGTTAACTACAGCGGCCTGACCGTGGAGCAGGTGACCGGCCTGCGCGCCCAGTTCCGTGCCAATGGCGTTGAGTACTGCGTTCTGAAGAACACGCTGGTTCGCCGTGCGCTGCAGGAGCTGAACATTGAAGGACTGGACGAGGTGCTGAACGGACCTTCCGCTTTTGCCTTTGGCATGAACGATCCCGTGAGCCCTGCCAAGATCCTCAACGATTTCATCACCAAGAACAAGACCGAAGTCCTGTCCATCAAGGCTGGTCTGCTTGGCACCGAAATCATGTCCATGGATCAGATTAAGTCCCTGGCCGAGACCCCCAGCCGCGAAGTGCTGCTGGCCCGCTTCATCGGCAGCCTGCAGAGCAGCATTGCTGGCTTTGTGCGTGTTCTGGACGCGATTGCCAAGAAGGACGGCGAAGCCGCCGCTCCCGAAGCCTGATCAGCTTCCCACGTTATCCCGTAAAATACGCTATCTGAATTTGAATGGAGGTTATTCACAATGACTCACGCTGAAATCATTGAGATGATTGAGAAGATGACCGTTCTGGAACTGAACGATCTGGTTAAGGCTCTGGAAGAGCACTTTGGCGTTTCCGCCGCTGCCGCCGTCGTCGCTATGCCTGGTGCTGGCGCTGCCGCCGCTGCTGCTGAGGAAGAGAAGACCGAGTTCGACGCTATCCTGAAGGAAGCCGGCTCCGAGAAGATCAAGGTCATCAAGGTCATCCGCGAGCTGACCGGCCTGGGCCTGAAGGAAGCCAAGGACTTCGTGGAATCCGCTCCCAAGACCATCAAGGAAGCTGCTTCCAAGGAAGAGTGCGAGAAGATCAAGGAAAAGCTGGCCGAAGTGGGCGCCACCGTCGAAATCAAGTAATTTCGCCTTGCATTTTCAAAAGGAGTTCCGTGCAAACGGAGCTCCTTTTTCATTCCCCTTTTTCGGCCTTGGCAATGCAAACAAACGCTCCCTTTACCGGCGGACAGCGTTTGCCATCGCTGCCCGCCCATAAAGGGAGCGTATCAGTTTTCCTTGCTGCTGCGGAAGGATCAGGTCAGGATCCTACGGAAGTCCTGCCCCGGCTCCTGCTGCGGATAGACCAAGAAGTTGCGCACCTTCAGGCGCACCTTTTTGCCATTCTCCACGCCCATGCTTTCATACGGATCGGCAATAACGCGCACTTCCTTTCCCGCGCCCAGATCAATGCGACAGTCGTCCACATCGCCCAGATAGAAGTGAGACTTCACCACGCCTTCCAGCTCGCCTTCGCCCTCGCCGGCATAGGTGATGTTTTCCGGACGGATGCCGACGATGACATGACCCTTGGCCGTGCCTTCGTAGGGCAGCTTCTGGCCGCAGCCATCCAGCTCAATGCAGCCCGCCTTCACAACGCCTTCCACAAATTCGATCTTGCCCACGAAGTCTGCCACGAAGGGATTGGCCGGGTTGTTGTAGATCTCGCGGGGGGAGCCCACCTGCTGGATCACGCCGCGGTTGATCACCACGATGCGGTCGCTCATAGCCATGGCCTCCGTCTGGTCATGGGTCACATACATGACGGTGATGCCGTATTCGCGCTGGATCTCCTTGATCTCAAAGCGCATGCTCTCGCGCAGCTTGGCGTCTAGGTTGGACAGCGGCTCGTCCAGCAGCAGCAGGGCGGGTTCCGCCACCAGCGCGCGGGCCAGCGCAACGCGCTGCTGCTGACCGCCGGACAGCTGGCTGGGGATGCGCTGCGCGTACTGGGCCAGATGGACGGCCGACAGCACGCGGTCCACCTTCTGCTTGATGGCCGCCTTGTCCACCTTTTTGATGGTCAGCGGGTAGGCCACGTTTTCAAACACGGTCATGTGCGGCCACACGGCGTAGGACTGGAACACCATGCCGATGTCGCGCTTCTCCGGAGGAATAAACACTTTGTCGCTGGAAACAACGCGGTCGTCAAACATCACGCTGCCGCTGGTCGGCTTTTCAAAGCCGGCCACGATGCGCAGCATGGTGGTCTTGCCGCAGCCGCTGGGGCCCAGCAGGGTGATGAACTCGCCATTTTCAAACACGGCGTCAAAGTCTTCCAGAACGACGGTATTGCCAAAGCTCTTGGTTACTTTCTGAATGGTTACGCTGGACATAGATCTTCTTCTCCCCTATCTATCGTTAAATGGAGAACTCGCCCTTGGTGAGCTTGTTGAGCAGGAAGTTGAGCGCCACAACGATCAGCAGAATGCCGAACGCCATTGCGCAGGCCTGCGGCTGGCTGGTGAACGTCCAGTACTCATAGAGCTGGAAGCCGATGGTCTTGGTGGAGTTGGAGTACAGCAGCGTGGTCATCGACAGCTCGTAGAAACTGGGAATGAAGATGAGGAACCAGCCTGCGGCAATGGAGGGGAAGATGAGCGGGCCGGTGATCTTGAACATGGTCTTGGCCCAGCTTGCGCCGCTGATCTGCGAGCATTCCTCCAGCGAAACGTGGATCTGGCTCATAGCGCTCACCACGGTGCGCATGCCCATCATCAGGTACTTGATCAGGTAGGCGATGATCATGATATAGGCCGTGTTGTAAATGTTGATGCCAAAATTGCCCTTCATGGTCATGATCAGTCCCAGCGCAATGACCACCGACGGCGTGCCGCTGCCCAGCGCAATCAGGAAATCCGGGATTTTGCGGCCGCGGATGCGCGTGCGCTGCAGCAGATAGCTCATCGTGCAGGCGATCACAATGCCGATGGTAGCTGTCACGGTGGCAAACACCAGGCTGTTCTTGAGGCAGTCCATAGTCTCCTCACGAGAGAAGATGGTGGCCCACTGGCTGAAGGTAAAGTTGCCCGCATCCGTCAGCGACTTGCCCACGTCGATCTTGAACGAGGTCGTCAGGATGGTCAGGAACGGGATGAGGATCACGATGACGGCAAACAGGCACACCATCAGCGTGAGCGGTATCCGCCACTTGCCCAGATCCACAATGTTGGGCCGCATGGATTTGCCGGACACCGTGATGTACTGCTTCTTGGCGATCACAAAGTCAGACACATACAGCACCACGATGGCGATCAGCATCAGGAACACGGCCAGACCCGTCGCATCGCTCAGGCCCTGAGCGCCAAGGCCGTTGTATTCGATGATGCGAGTGGTCACGGTGTGCACCTTGCCCGGCGCGCCGATGATGGACGGGATGCCGTAGCAGCTGGCGGCGCTGATGAACACCAGCAGCGCGCCGGCGATCAGGCTGGGGGTCATCATCGGCAGGGTGATGCGGAACACCGTCATCAGGGGCGAAGCGCCGGAGATGCGGCTGGCCTCTTCCAAAGAGGGATCCATCTTCTCCATGGCGCGGGAAATGGTGATGAAGGCGTAGGGATAGTAGAACGTGGTCAGCACCCAGATGAGGCCGCCCAGCGAGTAGATATTGATGGGGCCGGTCGCATCCGCCGCCATGCCGAACAGCGTGCGCAGGAACACGTTGATGGTGCCCACGTTGGGGTTCAGCAGGCGCAGCCACGCCATGGCGCCCAGATACGGCGGCACCATGTAGGTGAGCACGAACAAGCTGCGGAAGAACTTTTTGCCGTACAGGTTGGTGCGGCCCACCAGCCACGCCAGCGGGAAGGCCAGCAGCGTGCCCAGCACCATGGTGGAGACCGCCGCCACCAGCGTATTCTTCAGCGCGCCCAGGTTCATGGCGTAGGTATACAGGCGCTTGAACACTTCAAAGGTGAAGCTTCCCTCCGGGAAGAATGCCTGAATGACCAGATACACCAGCGGCATCACCTGGAACACCAGCAGGAAGTCCACGATCACCAAGATCAGGATCCACTTGAAATCCATGTGCCAGCTTCCGTCCGCCTTGAGCAGGAAGAACAGCAGCAGCACATCCAGCATGACCAGAACGCCCAGCAGAATGACCGTGCGCGTTTTGGACAGCAGCAGCTGCCCCACCCACGACACAGAGCCGTCCATCGCCATACCATAGGCGGCGATGCGTGCGTCCGCATTGCGCACAGCCTTCTTCAGGCCGTTCACGCTGTCGGTGGGCAGCGGCTCGTTGGAGTCATTCACACTGGTCAGGAACATCTGCATCAGGATCCCGTCCCGCTCCAGTCCTTCCGTGCCCTCCACGGCGCCGGCCGCCGGCTCCGGCAGTTCGGCCTGCGTGTCCAGCATGCCGCGCAGCATCTGCATGCGGAACTGTTCACGCCCGGTATCGTCCATGGCAGCCAACGCTTTCTTTTCCTTGGAGGAAACCTTGGGGCCAGCCACGGAATAGGTCAGAGACAGCAGCTTCATCTGCGCTTTTTCAGCGTCCTTTTCGCTGCTGCTGTATGTATCAACCAGCGCCGAGCGATCCTCCTTGGCGGCGTCCGTCCAAGCGGCAATCAAAAGCTCGCGTGCGCGCTGTTCAATCGCGGTCCTCTCGCCGGCGTCCACCGCAGACAGCTGCGGCAGGATGCCTTTTTCATACAGCTGCTCCACAGGGGCGCTCAGCTGATGCACATAGGTATAGCCGGCTTCCTGATCGAAGCCGGACGCATTGTACTGATTGATCCCCCAAAGGCCGCTTACAACCAGCGCGGCGCCCAGTACCAGCACCAGCAGCAGTGCGAGCTTGCAGCGCAGCTCGCCGGGATTCCGTTCGTTCTTCTTCACTTGTACCTGCATCCAAGTACACTCCTCATTGCGAGACATTGCGGCCGGAAGCCTCCGGCCCGTTCAGGCGGTAATAGTTATTGAGGGAAGCTGCCGCGTGGGCAGCTTCCCCCGAACGGAAAAACAGTTGATCCTTATTCGACGGTCACGCGCTCCTGGAACTCGGTGCGGATCTCTTCGCGCTGAGTGTAGCAGCGCACCCAGTCAACGCCCATGTCCTTCTCGATCAGGCCATCGGTGTCCACGGAGTCAAAGGGCACTTCCTTCATGCCGGCGAACACGCTGTGCATGTAGCCTTCCAGCATCAGCTTCTGGCCAGCTTCGCTCAGCAGCCAAGCCGCCACGGCTTCGCAAGCTTCGGTGTTCATGTTGGCGCTCTTTTCTTCATCCACGATCATCACGGTGGAGGGGATCAGGATCACGCCGTCTTCGGGATAGATGCAAGCAATCTTGGAGCCGTCGTCCTTGCGGGCCTTCAGCACGGATTCTTCCAGGATCATGATCGCCTTGCACTCGCCGGTCTGCAGCTTGGCCAGAGCGGTGGAGCCGGACTCGATCATCACATCGTTGGCACCCAGAGCGCTCAGGTACTCATAGCCGTACTTGTCGGTCAGCGCGGCCACCGCAGCCATGGTGGTGCCGGAGGTCAGCGGGTTGCCCATGGAGATCAGGCCCTTCAGAGAGGGATCCTCGGCGAACTCCTTGAAGGTCTTGGGCAGCTGATCGGGGGTGTAGAGCTCGGGGTTGTAGGCCAGCACCATGTTGCACACGCGCACAGGATACCAGTAGCCTTCCTCGTCATAG
>CAZDEF010000099.1:0-6472 GCA_964504385.1 uncultured Oscillospiraceae bacterium | reverse complement strand
ACCGGTGCGGGGTCCCCCCCGACATCCCTCTGGCCCTAGCGGAGCGGGCTGCTCCCCAGCTCCCCCTGCAAGGGGAGCAACCCAAAAAACGCCGCGCACCAGCGCAATCAACAGAAGAAAGACACCATCAGGAGGTCCCCCCAATGCCCCCCAAAAAACACTCCCCCGTCCCCCTCCTCCTCCTCTTCCCCCTCGCATGGCTGCTGAATACCCTCTGTACCTCCATGCCATCCCTCTGGCAAAACCTCACCTGCATAGCGCTCATTACCGCGTGGCTCATCGCCGCCATCACCTGCGCAGCACGCAAACGAAACCTCACCCCCGTGCTGCTGCTGGGCAGCTTCCTGATGGGCCTCGTCTTTGTCCTCCAGCTCGACCACCTGTTCTCGTGGCACGATCTGGCCGTGTATAGCGCCGACTTTTCCAGCGGCAATAACCCCGACGGCCACCTCGGCTACATCGCCTATCTGGTGGAGAACGGCCGCCTGCCCCTGACCGAAGACCCCCGCACGGAGGGCTTCTCCATCTTCTATAACCCGCCGCTGTACCATATCGTGCAGGCGCTTTGGATGAAGATCAACCTCGCCATCGGCCTGCCCCAAAGCACCGCGCTGGAAAACCTGCAGGTGGTCACGCTCATGTGCTCGTTCGGCTGTACGCTGGCCGTGCTGGCCCTGACCCGCGAAATGGGCATGAGCGAGAAAGCACAGCGCACAGCACTGCTGGCAGTGGGCTTCCAGCCCGCGCTGCACCTGCTGGGCGCTACGCTCAATAACGACATCGCCATGATCCTGTGCGCACTGTGGTGCATGGTGTTCACCCTGCGCTGGCACCGCACACGCCGCATGGGCGATATCCTGCTCACCGCGCTGTGCCTTGGCTGCGGCATGGCGGTCAAGCTCAACTGCGCACTGCTCATCCCCTGCATTGCAGTGGTGTTCGCGGTGGATTTCTTTGCCGACCTGAAACGTGCCAAACGCTACGCGGGCCAGTTCGCCGCCTTTCTGGGGCTGAGCGTGCCGGTGGCGGTGGCGTGGCCGCTGTACCATAGGATCGCCTTCCAGATGCCGCTGCAGTATGTGCGCCTGCCGGCGGAGACCATCAACCTGAGCGGCTATACGCTGTGGCAGCGCTTCGGCATTCCGGGGTGGCACGCCATCCGCGGGCTGTTCTATTCCGGCGTGCGCAAGGTGGATCACAACTTCTGGATGCAAACGCTCAAGACCGGCCTGTACGATGAAATGGCCCTGTTTGCCGAAGGCACATGGCAGTGGTACGCCGCCTATGCGCTGCTGGCGGCCTTCGCGCTGTTCCTGCTGACGGCGCTGGCGCTGTTCATCCGGCTGCTCGCCCGGCGCGATCAGCCGGGCATGACGCGCCTGTTCCTGGCCGGCTACGGCGCGATCCTGCTGGCCAGCTATGTCAGGTTCTTTGTGCAGTACCCCTATATCTGCTCGGCTAATTTCCGCTACATCGCGCCGGTGCTGGCGCTGGGCGCGCTGGGCTTTGCGCATGCGCGCGAAAAAACACGCCTGCCAGCGGTGATGGCGGCGCTGTTTGCCATCGGCTGTGCAGGCGTGTGGGGGCTGTATTTTCTGGGCTGAGGCTCACAGGCCCAAGCCGTCGCGCAAGCTGCTGCGCACCGCCACCATGGAAGCGTACTCGTAGAAGAAGGCGATCTTCTGCTCCGCTATGCTGCCGCCCGTCGGGCGCGGCTGCAGCACAAAGTGCTTGAACGTGTCGGCAATGTCCTCGTGTATACCGGCGGTGCCGGCATATTCGCTCACATAATCCTCCGGGTGCGCAGCGTGATCGCGCTGCCGCCCATCGGCGTAGAAGCGGTCGTAGAACGCCTTCATGAGGGAATCCTCGCGGTAAAGGCTCAGATCGCGGTAGCTGACGGTATCCGCCATCCGGCTGAGATCCAGCTGGCTGGCGTTCAGGGTGAGGGCGTGGCCGTACTCATGCACGAGCGTGGACACGAACTTTTCCTCGTTGAGCGCGGTGCCGTCGGCGGCAAAGAAATCGTTCTTGTCCATGCGGATGGAAAAGCTGTCCGAGCGGGTCACGTCATCCGCCGTGCAGGAGCCCAGCACATAGCCGTAGCCGTCCGTCCACGAAAGAATGTGCTGCACATAGGGATCGTCCGGCGGAAGGATGCGGCGCACGGCGGCCAGCAGCGCGCGGTCGGCTGCATCGCCCGCTGCGGTGCGCTCGTCCTGCGTGCGGTCGTAGCACTGGAGCACCTCGCCCACATCATGATGGATGTAGGAAAGCACCTCCACGCACGTTTCGCCCGCCTCCTGCACAAGGATGTACTGGCGCAGGGAGGGATTCTGCGCCATGGAATCGCTGCCCCACGGCGTCGGTGAGGCGCTGGGCCAGCGCATCGTCCGTCAGCCCCAGCGGCGCGGTGCGGATGAGCACGCGCTCCAGCATCAGCTCATCCTCCTCCAGCTTGCGGTAGACAAAGTCCGTGTCCAGCGGCTGCCAGCCGAACCAGCACGCCTGCAGGCGGTAGACGGCGGTCGGGTAGCCGTATTCGCTCAGCCCTTCGCCCACCAGCGCGCTCTCGCCGCCCAGCTGGGCTTCCACGGTGGGCTTGTCCACGCCGAACAGCAGCGTCGTTTGCGGCAGAATGGTCACAGCGCCCTGCGCGCACGCCGCGCCGCAAAGGGACAGCAGCAGCGCCAGCACGCACAGGGAGCGGAGAAAGCAAGATCTCTTCATGGCAGAAATGCTCCTTTGTATGGGGTTTGTCCTCAGCAGTATACTGCAGGAAGGCGGCGCGCGCAAGTGCGGCGGCGCTTTGCTTGACAGTGCCGGTCAGGCGGTGTACACTTTCAGGGAAAACCCTGTTATAGAACAAAAGGAGGAACCGGCATGAACAGACGAAACGTTTCCATCGTGCTGCTGGCGGTGATGCTGACGGCAGCGCTGCTGCCCACGGCGGCGCTGGCGAATGCGGCCAGCATGTATGTGGTGACCAGCAACGGCTACGGCGTGCACATGCGCACCAGCACCGATACCAGTAGCCGCGATAACATCCTGTGCACCGTGCCCTACAACGCGGTGGTGGATGTGTTGAGCTACGCGGGCAATGGCCAGTGGGCGCATGTGGCCTACAACGGCCTGTACGGCTATGTGATGACCCGCTACCTTTCCGTGGAGGCGGGGCGCTACACGCCCTCCGGCGCAGCCAAGGAGGAAGAAAAGAAGGCCGATAAGACCAGCGTGGAGCTGCCGGACTTCAGCAAATTTCAGCAGGTGACGCCCTACGACGTGCTCATCCGCCCCTCCAAGCCCAACGGCTATGTCAACTTCCGCTGGGCGCCTTCCATGCAGTGCAAGGTGGCCATGCGCTGCTACGCCAACTACCCCCTGCAGGTGATCGCGCAGGATGCGCACTGGGCGCAGGTGGTGGATGCGCAGACCGGCCGCGTGGGCTTTGTGTACCGCAGCTTCCTGACCACGGTGCCGCAGAGCGTTGGCGGCGCGACCATTGTGCAGTGAGGAGGAACTGAAAAAATGAAGAAATTGGGATGTTTGCTGTTTGCGGCGCTGCTGCTGTTTGCCGGCTGCGCTGCAGCAGAGGACACGGTGAGCGTGGCCATTCACGATGGGCTGCAGTTCACCTTTGTGGTGCCCGATGGCTACACCTTTGCCGAGGAATGGTACGGCGGCATACTGTACGCCGACTTTGAGCCGCAGCAGGACAGCGGCGCTTCCATGATCCTGTCGGTGGGCTTTTCGGAGGAATACGCCAACCGCTCCATCGGTGACCTGAGCGATGAAGAGCTGAGCGCCCTGACCGAGGTGGCCGTGGCGGACTTCAACGCCCCCACCCTGACGGTGGAGGAAACGGCGCACGGCACCAAGCTGCTGGTGGCCGACGAGAATTCCCAGTACGACGAATACGCCGAGATTACCACGGTGTACGAGGGCTACTTCATCACCATGCTGGTGCAGCCCCAGAACGCCGAGACCCAGCTGACGCAGGAGCAGCTGCAGACCGCCATCGGCGTGATCAGCGACATGGCCTTTGTGCACAGCGAGGTGTGAACGGCCCTGCCGGGCTGACGAGCGGAAGCGGCGGAGCGTTTTCGAGCCAAGCGTCCCCCTTGCCCAGCGCAAGGGGGCGCTTCCGTTTGCCGGGGAAAACCCCATGCTTTTCTTTCTTCCTTTCCCTTGCGCAAGGCTGAAAAAAAGAATTTTGCCCCATCGCCTGCGAAGCCGTCCTCCGCACCTTGCAAAACCCGGAAAGATGTGATATGATAACTCCGTTATGGCAATATGGAGAGGTATCGAAGTGGTCATAACGGGGCTGACTCGAAATCAGTTTGCGCGAAAGCGCACATGGGTTCGAATCCCATCCTCTCCGCCATCAAAGCCTTACAGCGCAGCTGCTGTGAGGCTTTTTTGCATGCCTTTGGGGAGAGACGGGGGGCAGGGTGGCGCAGCTGGTGGTTCTCCTTTCAGGATATAGAGAAACGCCCTTTCAGATTTGAAAGAGCGTTTCGGGCGTGCATATCCAGCGGGTGTCCTGCTCAGGCTTTGAGCTGGTAGGTGCGGGTGCGGTTGCTGCCCACGGCGATGATGTAGCCCTCTGCCTGCAGCTGCGACAGGAGAGCGCGCACACGCGAGACCTTCAGCTCCAAAAAGTCTGCCAATTCGGCAGTAGTGGCAGAAACGTGTTCGGTCAGATATTGAATGATCCGTTCTTTGTTGTGCGCAGCGATCTTACCGCCGGCTTTTATCACGGACTTTTGATCGCCAGTTTTGATCGCTGATTTCTCGGCGGGATACAGCGGAAGATCCAGCACGATCCGTTCCGGCGCAAGTTCCTCTGTCAGCACCGGTTCGGCCCATCCCTGCTTCTTCCATACGTTGAAGATGCTGGGGATGCCGCTGCCCATGCGCTCGCTGACATTGATGAGGCTGAACATCTTCATCAGCGCGGTATTGCGCGGATCGGAAAGGCCGCCGCTTCTGGCATCTTCCAGTGCAATGCGGAAGCTGCCGGGGTTGGACAGGGTGATGCGATCCTTCTTGCGGATGATCACCAACCCGCGGGGACCGCAGTAGTCGGCATTGATCAGGCAGTTGGCCAGCGCTTCGCGCAGCGCCGTATGCACAGAGGTTTCCTCTACCCGTTCGCCATTTTCCACGCGGAACGGCACTTTGATCTCCTGCTGCAGCCGGTCGTAGACGCGGAAATAGAAATCGTAGAGATTCCCGCTCCAATCCCCGGAGGAAGATACCATGCGGTCTGTCCAGCGAGCGTCATCCTCCATGCGCTCCTGATAATCCAAAAAATAGAAAGGGAAATATCGGGTGATCTCATACTCGTAGCCGAACATCAGCAAGCCGCCAACGGTGGGGTGCAGTTTGGCGTCGTCGCCGCGTGCGGCAGCGCCCAGCTTGTACAGGAAATCGAGATCATCCAGTTCCTCCCACGCGTGGCCGGGACGAAGGCTTTTCATGCGGATGCGGTAGCGGCGAACGCTGTCCATATCAAGCGCCGCCAGATCACAGTCATACAGCACCCTCATGTCCTGCGTCTTTGCCGCCGCGTCACGCATCATAGCCTGCACAGCTTCAGGCGTGCATTTATAGTCTCCTTCGCCGTTGCGCCGGTACGTGCCGGTCAGCGGATTGTTGTCGATGAACACCGGTTTGTCATAACGCTGTGCTCTGGGGACGGTGATCGAAATGAATCTGCAGCCGTCCTGTTCGTGGATCACGACATTTTGATCGGTCAGGATATTCACGCTGGCCTTGCCGGGATCATTGATGAGCGCCCAGAACTCGCTGACCATCTGCTCTGCATGGGGCAGATGGATGGGACGCAGCGAATGATCCGGCAGTTCCTCAACGCCTAGCAGGATGACGCCGCCGATCGTGTTGGCAAAAGCGGAGTAGGTTTCCCAGATGCTGTGAGGCAGCCCGCCAGCGGCCTTTTTGGCTTCGATGCGGTTGTTTTCCCGATATTGCTCAATGTGGCGATAATCAAGCATACTGGTCCCTCCTCCCGGCTCTTCCTTTCGATTATAGCACGGTCCAATGAACGTGCGCAATACGCGAAGTGCGAAAGCCAGTACGGCATAAGGATTTTGGCGCGTCAGCATTTTCGCCTTTTTCTTTTGCTTTTTCTCTGGTCTCACAGCTATTGTAACGGCACACAAAGCGCAACTAAAAAATAACTATGTGTTGAGGTACAATACATAGGTAACAAAAAAGGAATAGAAAACAGAGAGCCAAGTGGTAAAATGAGTTTGTCACACCCCAACCACGAAGGAGGCTCTCTGCATGGACAGGATAACACAGGAAGCGTACAATCGTCAACGGATGCTGGAGTATTTAGAGCAACATAGAGTAACAGAAACAGCGATTCGGTATAAGGTAAGCCGAAAAACAGTCTGGAAATGGAAGAAGCGCTATGACGGCACCTTGGAAAGCCTGAAAGACCGAA
>CAZDEF010000098.1:0-6721 GCA_964504385.1 uncultured Oscillospiraceae bacterium | reverse complement strand
TGGCTCTCTGTTTTCTATTCCTTTTTTGTTACCTATGTATTGTACCTCAACAAACCCCACTTCCTTACACAAAGTAACCTGCGGCCCCCTCATCCCGCCCGTAGTAAAACAGCCATCACTTGTCAGCCGTTAGGCTGGTAGTGATGGCTGTTTGCGTGTACGGACGCAAAATTCAAGTCCCTCAACGGTTTGCCACTTAGAACAATACAACATTCAGGGGTCAAGGGGCCGTGCCCCTTGTCGGGGAGGGGGTAAAGAAGATCCAAGGAGGCGCCTGCGGTGGGCACATGGTCCGGTACAATAATGGCCCGAAGGGCGGGGAACCTCGACGTTCCCCCTGATCTCCTTGGCCGCCGGAGGCATTCCTGTTGCGCGTAAATTGCAGCTGTAGAGAAGCGTCAAGCATGCCGCCGCAGGACACTTCTTCCATAGCTTGCGCAGCGCGCTGCTGGGGGAAGCTGCTCACTTCCTCTCCACGATCCCATCCACCGTCAACCCGCACTTGCGCCAGTTCTCCAAACGAATGCGTACCACCCCGGGCGCAAGTACCGCGTCTATGGTCTTTTCATCCTCGTAAGCCTCGCGATAAAGCGGATCCAATACATAAAAATATTCCTCATCCACACCAGCCACCACCACATAGTGGCTGGTGTTGGTGAACGGCCCGCCGCGCAGCGCACAGCAAACCGCCATCGCCTGCCCCGTCTTGCCCTTCAGATGCGCCAGCGCATCCTGTATGTCCACCCTGCGCGTCAGCTCCAGACCGTATGCCTCGCATAACGGCTCCAGAAATTTCATGTTGCTCCCGCGCGAATTGGTGGGGCGGGAGTTGATGTTCCATTGATTGTTGCCCGCAGCAAAGTCCGCAATGATCACGGGCAAATACCGTAGGTACTGCTCCGCCGTGACCAAGTGATACGGCACATGCAAATGATTGCAGTATACGCGGTTGACCGAGCAGGAGCAGAACAGCGTGCCCAGCCCGTCGGCGCTGTACTGCGCCAGCACGGGCAGATCCGCCATGTCCACCAGATTGGCGATCGCCATGGCCGCAGCCGTGGGGCCGCAGCCGCCTCCGCCAAAGCGGCGGTAAACGGACGTCATGGCGCTTTCGTAGCGCATCAGCGCCCATGGCTCGTCATCCTGAAAGTAAACCATCACATCGCCCAAAGCATCGGTGTGTACCTGGCCGCTGCGGGCGGGGATACGGTCGTAGGCGGCGTTGGTCAGCTCCACGGTCTCCTGCGTGTCGCAGCGGATGGGCCGCAGCGCGCACAGCAGCACGCGGCAGGCGTTGCCGCCGTTCTGAATGGTGATGACCAGCATCGGCTCGCCTTCCTCGGGAATGGCGCTCAGCACCGGCTGCAGGCTGCTGGCAAGGAACACACGGTTGAGCCATTCGGCGCGGGTCTCCTCCGGCTGAGGCCCCAGCCAGCTTTCACGCTGGGCCGTGGTGGTCTTGACGGCGGCAAACACATCCGCCTGATAATCGCCCTGCGGCGTGAGCAGGCGCAGGGAGGGGTGCGCATCGTACCATTCCTGCTCGGCGTAGCCGTTCAGCTCCTCCAGACTGCCGCGGCTGCGGCCGCTGCCGTACAGCTGCACCACCGCGTCGCCCCACTGCCCAGCCGCGTCCAGATAGGCCACGCCCTTGCCGTTCACGCTGGCGCGGTCGAATGCGCGGCTTTGGTAATAGGTGTTGTTCTGGCCCTGCACCACCGCCTCGGAAAACAGCGTCTCCTCCTGATACAGCCAGCCGACAGCGTCCGGGTTGAGCGTGCGCAGCCAGTCGAAATCCACCTGTGCACGCTGGCCGGTGAGCACATATTCGCCATCGGCATAGGTCAGCTGCGATACCGTGAGCGGCTGCGGCTGCGCCGTTTCCTCCTGCGCGCAGGCCGGCAGGCCCGTCAGCGCCAGCAGCGCGCACAGGCACAGCGCTGCAAGGCGTTTCATCCACTGCAAAAGCATTTCCTCCGTTTCTGGTTGCGGGATCGTCCAACATTATACCACAGGTGCGCCGCTTTGCCAAAAAGCTTGCTTTCGGCCGCCCGCCGGTTTATAATCACTTTTTGTGTGCATCCAATGCAAGGGGGTCTTTTTCAGCATGGATCTTTCCAGTCTTCGTTCCTATTTTCAGCCCGGCATGCAGCGCCGCCGCGTGCTCATGACCGTCTTCGGCGTGCTGGTGTGCGGCTCCAGCGTGGGGGTGTTCAAGCAGGCCGCCTTCGGGGTGGATCCCTTCCAGTGCCTGTGCAACGGCCTGCATCAGGTCATCCCCATGGATTTCGGCACGCTGTATGTGCTCATCAACATTGCCCTGCTGCTGCTCGTGCTGGTGATGGACCGCCGCTACCTCGGGCTGGGCACATTCATCAACCTGTTTCTGCTGGGCTATGTCATCGACGGATCGGAGAAGTTCCTCTTCTGGCTGATGGGCACGCCCACCATGGCCATGCGCATCGTCTACATCGTGCTGGGCATGATCGTGCTGTGCTTCTCCGCGTCCGTGTATATGACGGCCAACATGGGCGTGTCCACCTACGACGCCATCGCCCTGCATCTGGCCGCCAAAAAGATCGCGCCGTTCCGCTTCATCCGCATCGCCACCGATCTCACCTGCGTGGCGGTGGGCTGGGCGCTGGGCTTCACGCCCGGCGTGGGCACGGTGATCACCGCGCTGTGCATGGGGCCGCTGGTGTCCTTCTTCAACGAACGGTTTTCCAAACCCATGCTCTATGGCAAGGAAGGCAAGACGGCCTGACCTTCAGACAAACTGTAGCCCTCCAAACCATCCAATGGCGTTTTTCGACAAGCTGAGGCTGCGGGCGCATCACAGCGCCTGCAGCTTTTCGTTTAGCTTACGGTAGATGTGGTCGCGCATCCACGGCTCAGTGCAGGCGGCCTCGGCCTGCTGGGGCGCAAACCACGCCACGCCGCTGTTCTCATCCGGCTTCACAAACAGCGCATCGCTGTCGTCCGCCTCCAGCAGATAGGTGGCGTTCAGGTGAATGTGGGCGGATACATACCGCCCGCGCTTCACATGGCCGAACACATGCAGCGCCTCCACCGAGTAGATGTCCCCGCTCACCGGGCGGATGTGCGTCACGCCGCTTTCCTCCCGCGCCTCCTTCAGCGCAACCTGCAGCAGATCCCTTTCGCCGTCGGCATGGCCGCCCAGCCACGACCAGCTCTGGTACAGGTTGTGGTACGCCATCAGCACCTTGGTGCGCGATGGGTTGACGATCCACGCGGAGGCCGTCATGTGCGCCAGCGTATTTTCGCGGGTAAAGAGATGCGGCTCCTGCTGCAGGCAGCGCAGCATCAGCTCGCGGTCGCGCTCCTCCTGCTCGTTGCAGGGCACATAGGCGCGCAGCTGCTGTTCAAAGCTCATGGCCAAATGGCTCCTTTCAAGGGCATTCCGTCCATCCTCTTCCGTTTCCCCGGCGCGGCGCTTGTCCGCACCGGAACACCCATCCATCATAGCATAGGGATCCGGCCTTGTCGAATCCCTTTTTTGTTTTCCTTTCTCTTTCTGCGCGCCGCGCCATGCGGCAGGAAAAGCGCCGTTTTGTGCAGAAAGAAATTTTCATCTGTCCTTCATATTCATGTGCCATGCTGGCGGAAAAAGGAGGAATGCTTCCATGAGACTGCTGATCGCTGAGGACGACCGTCCCACGGCGCAGACGCTGGCCAAGCGCCTGCGCGAGGAGCACTATGCCGTGGATGTGTGCCACGATGGGCTGGACGCATGGGACTACCTGCGCGCAGCGCCCTACGACGTGGCGGTGCTGGATATCATGATGCCGGGGCTGGACGGGCTGGCGCTGGTGGCGCGCATGCGGCAGGCGGGCCTGTCCACGCCGGTGCTGCTGCTGACCGCGCGCGACGCCGTGTCCGACCGGGTGCAGGGGCTGAACGCGGGCGCGGACGACTATCTGGTGAAGCCCTTTGCCTATGAGGAGCTGTCCGCCCGGCTGCGCGTGCTCACCCGCCGCGCCACCCCGCAGCGCACCAACTGCTTCACCTTAGCCGATCTGACCGTGGACGCGGATGCGCACAGCGCCGCGCGCGGCGGCGAGCCCATCGCCCTCACCAGCCGCGAATACGCCCTGCTGGAATACCTCATCCGCAATCAGGGGCGAGTGCTCACCCGCAGCCAGATCATCGAGCATGTGTGGAGCTACGACTACGAGGGCGCGTCCAACATGATCGACGTATACATCCGCAACCTGCGCCGCAAGATCGACGAGGGCCGCGAAAAGAAGCTGATCCACACCGTGCGCTACGCCGGCTATGTGCTGAGGGAGGAACCATGAACAAACGGCTTTCCATCAAGGTGCGCATCACGCTGTGGTATGCGCTGCTGCTGGTGGTCATCTGCCTGTGCTCGCTGTGGATCCTCACCGCCTCGTCCGAGCGCAGCGTGCGGGCGCACTGTCAGGAGACGCTGGCCAGCGCCTCCATCGTGCTGCTGGACGAGCTGGAGGTGGAGCACGGCTATCTGGAGATCGACCACGACATTGACGAGATCCCCAACGTATACGTCACCCTGTACAACGGCGACGGCACGCTGCTGTACGGCCGGATCTGGGCGGAAGCGCCCTTTGTGCCGGGCGAGATGCGCAGCGTGACCAGCGCGGGCAACAGCTGGTACATTTACGACACGCACATTTCCGTGCCCGCGCATGAGGATGTGTGGCTGCGCGTGCACATGTCCGCCAACGAGCTGGCCGGTATCCGCGCAAGCGTAACGCGCGGCACGCTGCTGCTGCTGCCTCTGCTGGCGGCGGTGGCGCTGCTGGGCGGCTTTTTCATCACCGCGCACGCCTTCCGCCCCGTGCAGCGCATGAGCGATGTGGCTGCGGCCATTGCCGGCGGCAGCGATCTGTCTGCGCGCATCCCCCTGGACGGCGACGGGCGCGACGAGCTGCACCGGCTGGGGCAGGTCATCAACGCCATGCTGCAGCGGCTGGAGCGCGCCTTCCGGCGGGAGCAGCAGTTCACCTCCGACGCGGCGCACGAGCTGCGCACACCGCTCAACGCCATGATGACGCAGGGCGAATACGCCCTCACCCGCAGCAGTCTGCCCGAGAAGGACGAGGCCCTGCAGCAGCTGCTGCGCACCGCCGGCGACATGAACACGCTGGTGAACCAGCTGCTGATGCTGTCGCGGCTGGAGGCGGGGCAGCTGGAAAAGGACGAAAACGTGCAGCTGGATGCGCTGCTGGCTCAGATCGCCGAGGACATGCAGCCGCTGGCGGCGGAGCGCGCCATCACCCTAATCACGGCGCTGACGCCCTGCGCGCTGCCGATCAGCCGCGCCATGGTGACCCGCGCCGTCATCAACCTGCTGGACAATGCCATCCGCTACGGCCATGCGGGCGGGCATATTGCGCTGACGCTGACGGCGGACGGCGCCGGGGCGCATGTGACCGTGCGCGACGACGGTCCCGGCCTGAGCCCGGAGGAGCAGCGGCAGGCGTTCACCCGTTTCTGGCGCGCCGACGCATCGCGCGCCACGCCCGGCTCCGGCATCGGCCTTGCGCTGGTGGATTCCATCGCCCGCGCTCACGGCGGCAGCGTGCAGCTGTGCAGCGCCCCCGGCGAGGGCTGCGCCTTCACCCTGCATCTGCCGCGGTAGCTTTTCAAAATTCGCGCGGGATTTTTTCCACCGCTCGTGCATTTTCATCCGGCTTTCATTTTCGCCGTTTATGCTGGTTTCATCAGCAAAGGAGGTCGATCCCGGATGAAAACGATGATGAGCAAGAAGAACTGGTTTGGGGCGCTGGTAGCGCTTTGCCTGCTGCTGGCTTCTGCCGCGCTGGCGGATGACGGGCTGGGTGTGCTGACGGACGATGTGCAGGCGGATCCCGCCGTGGCCGCCGCCGTGCTGGCGGAGCTGCCGGGCGCGGTGATCGATCACATTTACCAAGCGACAGATGACGGGCGCACCGAGTGGGACGTTATCTTCCGCACGGCGGACGGCGGCTTGGGTTCCTGCACGGTGAAGAGCGGCAGCTATGCGGTGCGCGACATTCACACCTATTGCGATCTGCCCGCCGGTATGCTGGATGCGGAAGCTGCGCTGCAGGTACTGCGCGACCTGAAGGGAGACTTCACCGTAACGGAGCTGGAAGTGGACTATGATGAGGGGTACTTATGCTACGAAGGAGAAGCGGAGCTGGATGGCCGGTGGTACGAGTTTGAGGTCACGGTGGAGGGCCGGGTGATCGAGTGGTCGCGCGATTGAGGTGAGGTGCGCACGCGGGGCTTTAGGTCGCTGCCTTTGTTTGTTGCGCGGGGGCACGGGGTGGGTTTGCTGACGCTTCTCTTTTTTGGGTTGCGCTGCAAGCAGCTTGTGATGATGCTCCCCTTGCGGGGTGAGCGTCGGAGCGGCCCGCTCCGCTAGGGCCAGAGGGATGTCGGGGGGGACCCCGCACCGGTCCCCCCGGGACACCCCTCTGGACTCCCCGCCTCCCAGCAGCACCGGACATTCGCGGCGCTGAAGCGCCGCGCCTGCCCTCCGCTTCTAACGTTCTTGCGCGCCGCTCCCTTCAGTCGAAGGGGCCCTGCCCTTCGACCCGGTCGCTCTGGCGTGAGCAAGGGGTAAACCCCTTGACCCCCGTGGGCGCGGGGTAACTTTTCTAAGGAACGGGTTGCGTTTTCCGCGGACGCGGCGAGAACCGCCCTACTTCTGCCTTCGGCAGAGCTGGGCTAC
>CAZDEF010000097.1:0-7302 GCA_964504385.1 uncultured Oscillospiraceae bacterium | reverse complement strand
GCTCAATTTTCGGATGCATACTATACCGACCGCCGAGGGACATCCTATAAATCAATAGTCCTAACCTATGGCTATAATGGAGATTCAACAAAAAATCTCATCCATGACGGTTTGGGAAACCAGTTGCATATTACTAACGAACAAAGGGCAGCGTGCCAATCATACCTTATTGATGCAGAGAGAAATATACAGAGCGCATTTAACTACGGCAGTAAATATTCACTGCTGAGTAAGTTTTCTCACCAAATACACAAAGCTTTGAGTGCGGCGCACAAAGAAGAATTGTCGTCGGCGTTCGAACAAATTAAACATTCTTTTGAAGAAACTACAGAATTCAGTAATTTCTTTGAGCAATTCTCAACAGCATTACAAGGTGCTGTTAAAGGTTTCGTACACTCCTTGGCTGTAGATTTTTCGGCATATGACCCCAATAACTATGCAAAATCTTTGCGTATCTATGCTAAAGAGGGCGAGAGCATCCGCAGCTTTGAGGAATTCGGAACGGGTGAGCAGCAAGTATTGCTAATGGCATTTGTCAAAGCATACATGGAAGTATTCACCTCAGAAAGCTTTGTTTTGATCATTGAAGAGCCAGAGGCTCACCTTCACCCACTCGCACAAAAATGGCTCAAAGAATATATTGTTGAAATGTGTTCTGCTGGAATACAAGTTGTCATTTCTACACATTCCACAGACTTTATTGATGCGGAATACCTCGATGGGCTTGTGAGGGTATATAAAGAGGGTGGCATAACAAAGGCCGTTCAGTTATCCAAAGAGAATTTGTGTGCATTTTGTGTGGAATCTGGTGTGCCAGCCGATAAAACTTCACCAGAAAACATTATCGATTTTTATAACACGCGACTTTTTGCAGATCAATTGAAGGGAATGTTTGCAGAGACGATAGTGCTTGTAGAAGGTGCTACAGAATTCTTTGCTTTGCCGGTATATTTAAGAAGAATTGGTTTCTCGCTGGCAGAGCACGGCGTTGAGATTATCAATTGCCGAGGCAAAGATTCCATACCATTATTCTGGCGACTATTTAACGCATACGGTTACAACTGCTATTTTATCTTTGATGGAGATGGCAAAACAACGGAAAACGCCAGAATATTCAAAGGAATAATTACTGCAGATACATGGGAAACGGCTGTAGAAAAATATGTTAAGACAAGCCAATATGCGTATTTCGGTGTTGATTTCGAGAAATATTTCCGGGCAGCTATGGCGGAATATACTTCTCTGGAACAGCAGATTGCAGAGAGGTATCACATAACCTCGAAGCCAGGAAAAGCTAAAGCCATCGCACAACACTGTGAGGAGATTCCAAGTTTTATTACAGAGATCAAGGAAGCACTCGAAATAATCGAAATGCTCGGATAACGAAAAAGGACCACACAGCAGACTATCAAAGCCTGTTGTGTGGTCTTTCTGTTGGCACCGCTTGAGGACGTCACTCAAAAAATACTGTTGTTTTCAGAAATCCCTAAATGAACGCCCCCAAAAAAGGCGTTTCTTTTTTGCTTTCTTTTAAATCGTCGAGGGCTTGGCGTTGGAGCTGAACAGTTTGCGCTGGGTGTCCTGGCCGGCGATGCCGTCGATGTACAGGCCGTTCACCTCTTGGAAGGCCATCACGGCGTTTTCGGTGGCGGTGTCGTATTTGCCGGTGATCTCGCCGTCGTAGTACTTCAGCTCGTACAGGGCGTACTGCAGGCGCTTCACCGCGCTGCCGGAGGAACCGCTCTGCAGCTTGGTGTAGGTGCCGGTCTCGCTGGTGCCGCCGTAGAGCAGGCGCTGGGTGGTGGGGCCGGCCACGCCGGTCACGCGCAGGCCCTTGGCGCGCTGATAGGCCTCCACCGCGCTGGTGGTGCCGCCGCCGTAGCTGCCGTCCACGCTGCCGCTGTAGTAGCCCGTGGCGGATAGCGCGCTCTGCAGCGCCGTTACCTCGCTGCGCTTGGAGGAGGAGGACGCGGTGGACAGGCTGGAGTAGCCGTTGCTGGACGCCGTCAGGCCGTATACCTCGGGATTGTCCTTGCTGCCGGTGGGCGTGCTGCCGCTGCTGCCGCCGTTCAGCGCCGCTTCGATGGCGTTCAGCGTCGCCTTGCCGGCCACGCCGTCCGCCGTCAGGCCGCGCGCCTTCTGGAAGGCCATCACCGCAGCGGTGGTGCCCGCGCCGTAGTCACCGTCCACGCTGCCGCTGTAGTAGCCCAGCGTGCGCAGGTTCTTCTGCAGGGTGCGCACGGCCGCGCCGTTGGTGCCCTCCTTGAGGGAGCCCAGATGCCCGGCCACGCTGCTGGCCTTCTTGGCGGCGGATGAGTACAGGCGGCTCAGGGTGGTGGGGCCGGCCACGCCGTCGGCGTAAATGTCATTGCGCTTCTGGAAGGCCTTCACCGCCGCCTCGGTCGTCTCGCCAAATTCGCCGTCCGCCGTGCCCGTCAGGTAGCCCAGCACGATCAGGCGGTTCTGCAGGATCTTCACCTGGCTGTGGTTGCTGCTGCCCAGCTGCAGGTAGATGTCCGTCTTGCCGTTGGTGTACATGGTGGCGGTGTTCTGGGTGGGCCTGGCGCTGGTGCTGCTGGACGAGGAGGAGGAAGAAGGCTTGGCCGTCACGGAAGCGGCGGTCTTCTTCTTGGCATTGCCGCTGTAGAGCACCTCCAGCGTGCGCTTGCCCGCCTTGCCGTCCACGCTCAGGCCGTTGTTGGCCTGAAAATCGCGCACGGCGGTCTCCGTGCCCGCGCCAAAGTCGCCGTCCACGCTGCCGGTGTAGTAGCCCAGATTCTTCAGCTGCTGCTGCATGCGCTTCACGTCCGCACCTTCGGAGCCCACCTTCAGGGTGGTCACGCCGGTGGTGGTGCTGCTGCTGCCGGTGGAGGTGGTGGGCCGCGGCGTAGCGGTAGTGGTGGCGCCCACGGTGGCGGTGATGATGGAAGGCGCCGATGTGGGAATGGTGGCGCTGGCGCCGGTGGTGGGCTGCACCACGGTGGGGGGAGCGGTGGCGGTGTCCGCGCCAAAGTCCCATGCCGACCAGTCCACCTGACTGCTGGTGGGCGCGGGCGTGGGGGTCGCGGTCACGGTGGGCGTGGGGGTGATGACGGTCTCAAAGTTCTGGCCATTGTCGCCAATGGTCAGGCCGTTGTCGCCATCTACCACGCGGTCCGGCTCCATATAGCAGGCGGTCAGCAGCAGGCACACCAGCGCCAGCAGCAGCCCCAGCGCCAGCCGCTTGGCGGCGGGAGCCTTGGTTTGCTTCTGATTCGGGCAATTCTTCATATCTGGCAACACTCCATTCGCGGAAAAGGATCTTGCGGTAAATGTTACAAAGATGCTACATTCTGCACCAACGTTATTGTACAGGGAAAACGTTGGAAAATCAAGACCGAATATTCATCTTCCCATAGAATTAACGAGGGAAAGCACCGTTTTTCTTCCCGCAGTTTGCAATATTTTTGTCACAATTCAGCGTCACAGGTCATTTCCCGCGAACGATTCGCCCAGCCGCAGGGCAAACAGCGCCACATCCGACACCGGATAAGGTGTAGCGGCAAGGAGCGCCTGCCGGTAATAGTGCAGCTGGCGGCGGTAGCGGGGCCACAGATCGGCAGCGGTGGCCACGCGGTCGGTCTTGAAATCCACCAGCACCCACGCGCCGTTTTCCACAAAGCACAGGTCGATCACGCCCTGCACCGTGGTGGGGAAGGGCTGCTGCACGCGCAGGTTGAAGGCCCATTCGCGCATCACGGTCGGGCTTTGCAGCATGCGCCGCCCCAGATCGCTCTCCAAAAAGCGGCACACCATGCGCCGGTCGATGCAGTCCGCCTGCTCGGGGGTGATCACGCCCGCGTCCAGCAGGCGCTCGGCCTCGCGGCACACATAGGCATACAGCGCCCTGGGCTCGTCCGCGCGCTGGCGCACGCCGTCCAGATCGATCAGCCCCAGCATGCGGTGGGTCTCCACGCCCACGGCCAGCGCGCGCTGCTCCGCCGGCGGCTCCAGAAAGGCCGGGCGCGCGGGCACCGATGCCAGCAGCCGCGGCTGCGCCGCCATCAGGGGCAGGCGCTTGGTCTCGGCGTTTTCCTCCTCCGGCTGCAGGGGATCCAGCTGCGCGCCCTCGTCCAGCGCGCGGCACAGCGCCGTCACGCCCGCCTTGAGCGGGTAATGGGGCAGGTGCAGGCGCGGGGCGATGGGGTCCTCCAGCGGGTGCGTCCACTCCGGCACACCGGTTTGGGCGTTTTCCACGGCTTTTTCCTCAGCCAGCACCAGGGGCAGGGGCAGGGTGGTTTTGTCTGTTTTGGCTGCTTTGGGCACGCCGTCTGCGGGGGCAATGTGGAAAACGACCCTCCAAGGGCGGCTTTTTTGTGGAAAACTTGTGGATTGTGTGGGAAACACACTTTCTCCATAGCTTTTCCTCTCCACATATGTGGAAAGCTCCTCCTCCGTGCCCTCCACCAGCTCGTCCTGCGGCTGCACGCACTGCACCAGCCAGTCCAGATAGGTGGATGCGCTGCGCACGGCGTACACATCGCAGGGCTCCTGCGCGCGCTCGGCCAGCTGATCGCGGCCCAGCTTCTCCCCGCTGGCGCAGCCCACCATCACCAGCCGGCTCTTGGGGCGGGTGAGCGCCACATACAGCACGCGCGCGCGCTCGGCGCGTTCGGCGTTCTTTTCGCGCAGGGCCACGGCGGCCTGCAGCAGGGTGGAGCGCTTGGTGCGGGCTTCTTCGTTCACATACGTCAGACCGAAGCCCACCTCGCCGTGCACGCTCAGGGGGCCGCCGCCGCTCTGCCGCAGCATGCTGCGCCCCATGTTCATCACATACACGGTGGGGAATTCCAGCCCCTTGGATTTGTGGATGGTCATGATGCGCACCACATTATCCCACGGGTTGATCACGGTGGGGCTGGTCTCGCCGGAGGGGCCGTCCAGCAGGAGCGTTTCCACAAAGCCATGCAGCACGTCGGTGTGGGCGGCTTCGTAGTCGGCGGCGCGCTGGCACAGCATGCGCAGGTTGGCCTGCCGCAGCTGTCCGCCCTGCTGCGCGCCGTAGTGGGCGTACAGGCCGCTTCGGCCCAGAAAATCCCACAGGTATTGCGAAAGGGGCATGCTGCGCAGGTAGAACCGCTCCTGCTCCAGCGTGCGCAGCACATGGGCGCAGCGGGTGCGCAGGGGCTCGGGGGCGGTCTGCGCAGCGGCGGCCAGCGCGGCCAGATAGCCCGCTTCTTTTTCCGGCTTGATCAGGCGGATCTGCGCCAGCTCCGGCTCGCTCAGGTCGAACAGGGGGCTGCGCAGCACGCTGATGAGCGGCACATCGTTCATCAGGTTGTCCAGCACGGTCAGGTACTGGATCACCTGCGTGATCTCCTCCGCGCCCATCGCATCGCCGCCGCCCTCGCAGTACACGGGAATGCCCGCGCGGGTGAGCACCATTTCCACCTTATCGGCAATGCCCTTGCTCACGGGCAGCAGCACGGCGATATCGCGGTACTGCACAGTCCCTTCCTTTATATTGCGCAGGATATCCTGCGCGATGAAGGCGGCCTCGGCCAGCGCCTGCTGCTGGCCCTGCGCGCCATCGGTGTGCAGGATGTGCAGCTCGCAGGGGGGATCGTCCTGCGAAGGCACGCCAGGGTAGAGCCGCGCGCCCTCGTCGTAGTCGATCTCGGTCACGCGGGCGTCCATCACATGGCTGAACACGCGGTTCACCGCGTCCAGCACGGATTCGCGGGAGCGGAAATTCCGGTTGAGGATGATCTTGCGCTGGGGGGCGTCCTCATCGGCGGAGAAGCGGCTGAGCTTGCTCAGGAACAGCCCCGGCTCGGCCAGCCGGAAGCGGTAGATGGACTGCTTGACATCGCCCACATAGAAGGCGTACTGGGGGCGGGCGGGATCCCACGGGCGCTTGAGGCCGTTTAGGATGGCCTCCTGCAGCTCGCTCACGTCCTGATATTCATCCACAAAGATGGCGTCGAACTGCTCGCTCAGCTGGGCTTGCAGGGCGGGATCGCGCAGGATGGACAGGGTCATGTGCTCCAGGTCGTTAAAATCGATCACGGCCTGTTCGCGCTTCTTTTCGCCAAAGCGTTCGTGGAAGGCGGTCATGGCCTTGGCCAGTCCGCGCGTGGCGGGGGCCATGGCCTGCAGGTCGTCCACGGCGGCGGAGACGTCCGCAGGCAGCAGCTTGTCCACCTCCTCCAGCATTTTCTTCAGCCGCTGGCGGCGTTCCTTGAACCTGTCGATCAGGCGGACGGTATCGCTGGTGGCGTCCTTGGGGGGATTGGGCAGGCGGGTGAACTTGGCCCCCGCCACGGCGGGGATGAGGCGGGTGATGCCGTCTTCGCAGGCGGTGTGCAAAGCGGCGATGAGTTCGCCGTCGCTGCGCAGGGGCGCGAGGTATTTTTCCGGAAAGGCGGGAGAGCTGGCGGCTTCATCGCGGCTTGCGCGCCAGAGGCTCTCCATGCCGTCGATCACCAGCGCCGCCTCGCGGCAGAAGGCCACGGCCATGGGCTGGGCGTCCAGCTCGTCCACGCTCCACGTTTGCAGGGCGTGGGCGCGCAGCCACTGCATGGGATCCGGCCGGGACATGAGGAAGCGGTAGAGGGTCTGGAGCATGGCGGTGATATCGCGCTCCGGATATTTGGCGGTGAGGGCGCGCACGTCGTCATCCTCGCGGGCGCGGGCATAGAGCCAGTCGAGGGTCTCCTCCATGCTTTCGCGGTAGAAGGCTTCGCGGGTGCGCTCATCGCACAGGCCGAACTGGGGATCGATCCGGCAATGCTGGAAGTGCTGGCGCACGGTATGCTGGCAGAAGGAATGGATGGTGGAGATCTGTGCGGAAGCGACCAGATCGGCCTGACGGGCTATGCGCGGGTCGCCCTCTCCGGCCTCGGCCAGGCGGGCTTCGAGCCGTTCGCGCATTTCCCCGGCGGCGGCGCGGGTGAAGGTGACGATGAGCATGCGGTCGATGGAGAGGCCGTCCTGCGCGATGAGGCTGACGATGCGCTCCACCAGCACGGCGGTTTTGCCGCTGCCGGCGGCGGCGGAGACGAGCAGTTCGCGGTTGCGGGCAGTGATGGCCTGCTGCTGGGCGGGGGTGAAGCGCATGGGGGGAGACCTCCTTTGTTGGAAAGGGTGGGTGGGGGATGATAGATATAAGTAGATTGCGCTGGCGAGCGGGGTGGGTCTTTTGTTTGTTGCGCTGCAAGCGGGGTTGGATTTGCTGACGCTTCTCTTTTGAGTCGAGCGTTAGCGGTGCCCGCTCCGCTAGGGCCAGAGGGATGTCGGGGGGGACCCCGCACCGGTCCCCCC
>CAZDEF010000096.1:0-7556 GCA_964504385.1 uncultured Oscillospiraceae bacterium | reverse complement strand
TTCCCTTGACTTCCTGCTTGGCTCTTTATGTTACCGATGTTTGACACCCGTACAGCCCCCGCAAAACAATCCCCCACTTTTCCTGTTGACACCCCGCCCCTATTTCACTATCATTATCCTTAAAGAAAGAATCGCGCGCAGTGCCGCACTCAGAAATCGGAGGAAAACAAATATGGCTAAAATCATCGGCAAAGCCCTGCCCAATATGCCGTGGGAAAACAAACCCGAAGGCTGCAGCGAACCCGTGTGGCGTTACAGCAAAAACCCCATCATCAACCGCTTTGGCAATAAACGCTCCAATAGCGTGTTCAACAGCGCCGTCGTCCCCTTTGAGGATGGCTACGCCGGCGTGTTCCGCTGCGATAGCCGCTCCATCTCCATGGATCTGTTCGCCGGACGCTCCCGCAATGCGCTGGACTGGGACATCAGCGATGAACCGCTGGTGTTCGAGAATGACTGCGACCCCGAGATCCTCAAAAAGGAATACCGCTACGACGCGCGCATCACCCCCATCGAGGATCGCTACTATATCACATGGTGCAATGGCTACCATGGCCCCACCATCGGCGTGGGCTGGACGAAGGACTTCCAAACCTTCCACCAGCTGGAAAACGCCTACCTGCCCTTCAACCGCAACGGCGTGCTGTTCCCCCGCAAGATCGGCGGCATGTATATGATGATGAGCCGCCCCTCCGATAACGGCCATACCCCCTTTGGCGATATCTATGTCAGCCAGTCTCCGGATCTGGAATTCTGGGGCCGCCACCGCTATATGATGGGTACCGTCAAGGGCAATGCCTCCGCGTGGCAGTCCACCAAGATCGGCCCCGGACCCACCCCCATCGAAACCGACGAGGGCTGGCTGCTCATCTACCACGGCGTGCTCACCACCTGCAACGGCTTTGTATACCGCATGGGCGTGGCCCTGCTGGACATTGACGAGCCGTGGAAGGTGAAGTACCGCGGCGGCGATTACATCATGGCTCCGTGGGAGCTGTACGAATGCGTGGGCGATGTGCCCAATGTGGTGTTCCCCTGCGCCACGCTCACCGACGCGGACACCGGTCGCATCGCCATCTATTACGGCTGCGCCGATACTGTGACCGGCATCGCCTTCACCACCGTGGACGAGCTGGTGAACTTTGCCAAGGAACATCCCATCGAACCCTGACCCGCTTCATTCCTGTAAGGATATCCATCGGTAAAGCAGGAATATACCGTTCCGGAAGCGAAAATAGATATATTACGCACTGGGTGAAGTCTGCCCAAAGCGAGACCTTTGCGATGGATATGGAGCCCATATGAAATTAAGGCGCTTCGTGTGCGCGGAAAACGTACGCGCACACGTTCCCTTTCTCTCCCTATACGGGGGAGAAGGCTGCGTCTGCACATGAGGAGTGACATTATGGATTTCCTGCCGGTACCCCAGAAGCTGACCTATGGAGAAGGTGTGTTCCCGCTTCGCTTCTACACCCGCATTGTACTGACCAACACCGCGCCCACCGCGCTGCTCTATGCGCAGATGCTGCAAAACGACCTGCGCAAATATGCCGGCCTGGAAACGGACATTACATGCGGCAAACCGTTTGATTTCGACATTGCGCTCAGCATTGACACGCAGCTGCCCGAGAACACCTACCGCATCTCCATCAGCCCGGAGGCTGCGCTGGTGCGCGCCGGCGGCGATGAAGCGCTGCTCAACGCCGTGCAGACGCTGGGGCAGTGGATCCAGCGCCACGGCCTGCGCCTGCCCTCCATCGAGATCGAGGACTGGCCGGATCTGCCCAACCGCGGCTATTATCTGGACTGCTCGCGCGGACGTGTGCCCACGCTGGACATGCTCAAGCGCTATGCCGACCTGCTGTGCCGCTACAAGATCAACGAATGGCAGCTGTATGTGGAGCACACCTTCCTGTTCCCCTGCATAAGCGAGGCGTGGCGCGATGATACGCCCCTCACCGCGCAGGATATTCTGGAGCTGGACGCCTACTGCCGCGCCCGCCACATTGAACTGGTGCCTTCGCTGTCCTCCTTCGGGCACATGTATCAGATCCTGTCCACCAAGACGGCCTGCGATTTCTGCGAGCTGCCGGATTCCGAAAAGATCCCCTTCTCCTTCACCTACTGGGGTGCGCACCACACGCTGAACGTATCCAACCCGGATACCATGTCCTTCATCAAGGATCTCATCAGCCAGTACCGCGCGCTGTTCACATCCAAAAAATTCAACATCTGCTGCGATGAGACCTACGATCTGGGCAAGGGCCGCAGCAAGGCGCTGGCCGAGGAAAAGGGCGAGCAGGAGCTGTATGTGGCGCATGTGAGCGAGCTGTGCCGCTGGCTGCTGGAGCAGGGCATCACCCCGCAGTTCTGGGGCGATATCATGTGGCGGCATCCGGAAACGTACGACCGCATCCCCAAGGGCACCATCTGCCTCAACTGGGGCTACGCGCCCGACCAGCGCGAGGACGAGATCGCCGCGCTGGCGGCCATGGGGGCCACGCAGTATGCCTGCCCCGGCGTATCCACATGGAACCGCTGGTTCCCCCTCATGCGCGGCAGCTACGACAACATCCGCAACATGTGCGCATATGCCCACAAGTATCACGCCATCGGTCTGCTCAATACCGACTGGGGCGACTATGCGCATGTCTGCCACCCCACCTTCTCCGTGCCGGGCATCCTTTACGGCGCGGCCTTCAGCTGGAACAGCCGCGAGCAGGATTTTGAGGAGCTGAACGCAGCCATTTCCTACCTGCATTACGGCCAGCATGAGGGCACCTTCGTGGGCCTGTTTGCCAAGCTGGCGCGGATGGACGCGTTCGAGTGGCACCATGCCGTGCACTGGATGGAGCAGCCCGATGCAGAGAAGCGTTCCGAGATCATGAGCCACATCGATCCGGAGCAGGCGGAGCGCTGCAATGCCGAGATTGACGATCTGCTCACCCGGATGGCGGCGTGCATCCCTCATATGGAGCTGGACAAGCGCGATATTGCGCAGGCCGTGTCCGTGGTGGCGGCGGGCGTGAAGATCTTCAACCAGATCGCTGTGTACATTCACGTCAACTTTGAAGGCGTTTCCATGGAGTGCCGCAACGGGCGCTATCTGGCCAATGATCTGGAATACTGGTTCAACGCCTACAAGAACCTGTGGCGCGGCGTTTCCCGCCAGAGCCGGCTGGACCGCCTGCAGCGGATCGTGGACGGATACGCGGACATGCTGCGCGGATAATGGCCGCAGGCCGTCGGAAAAGCTCGCCGGTCGATACGATCACATTTGGAGGGCTGCGGCCCTCCACGCCACCCTGAAGTCTTTTAACAAGCTAACAGCCATCACCTGTCAGCCGCAAGGCTGGGGTGATGGCTGTTTTGATTCACAAAAAGCAGGTGGCAGCGCTGTTCACAGAAACGCTTCCGGCACGCCCATGGCCATTCTTCGCGCGCCCTCGTCGCTGGGGTGCAGGTGGTCGCCGCTGTCGCACGCGGGCAGCAGGCGCGTCTCGTCCGAGGGGTCGCAGGTGAGCGCCGCGAAATCCACATAGCCGTCTATCTCGTCCGTGGTGCGGATCCACGCGTTCACCTCCGCGCGCAGCGTCTGGCGGAAGGGCGCATCCGTGCGCCAGCCGCTCATGGGCGTGATGGTGGCGATGTACACCTTCAGCCCGTGGCGGCGCGCCGCGCCAATGTACGCGCGCAAGCCGTCGATCAGCTCCTGCGCAGTGGGCAGATGCTCCATGGGGCGGCAGGGATTCACGCCGTCCGGATGAATGATGTCGTTCACGCCGTGCAGGATCAGCACGCTCTGCACGCCGGGCGCGAGCACCTCGCGCTCAAAGCGCTTCATGCCCATGGGGCCGTAGGCCAGATAGGCGATGCTGTCGTATTCGCGCAGCACGCGGCTGCCGCTGATGGCGCGGCGGATCACGCTCAGGTCGCTGCGCCCCTGTGCCAGCAGCCTGTCCATCAGCCGTTCCGGCCACGACTGCGCCGTGATGCTGTCACCAAAGGCCACCATCGCGCGCACATCGTCCTGCGCCAGCAGGGTCAGATCCGTCAGGAAATAATAAACGGATACATCCTTGGCCCACAGCAGCGAGAAATCCGCCTCATCGCAGCGGTCTCCCTGCGCAAAGCGGCCGCGCACATAGGGGCCGCTGCAGGCGCAGCCGGTGCGCAGGCTGCACAGCTGCTCCAGATAAAGGCTCACCGTCACGTCCGTGCCGGGCGCGGCGGCGGCAGGCAGCTCGTCGCTTTCCAGCGCGCCGCCCATGGGGATCACGGCGCTGGTCTGCCCACCGAATGTGACGGCGTGGCTCCTGCCATCCGCCGTGCGCACCGTCACGCGGGTCAGTTCCGCATCCAGATTGCCGAACAAATTGGAAAAGCCCAGCTTCATGGCGCTCCCGCCAATGCCTACGCGCAGGGTGTAGCGCAGGGTGATATCGCGCGCATACTGCGCGGGGGTGCGCTCCGCGTTGGAGGGGGCCGTGCCCCATGCCGCTACCCAGTGACTCATGCAAACCGCTCCTTTTTCCTCAGCGTCTTACAGCTTGTGCTTGTGTTCCTTCTGAAACCGGCGGATGATGCCCGTGGCCGCAAAGCCCGTGGCCATGCCCGTGACCAGACCGGCGACCATCAGCACCGCCATGTAGTACAGCAGCTTGGGCGTGTTGAGCACCAGCATGGCCATGGCCACCTGCCCCACATTGTGGCTCACGCCGCCCGCCATGCTCACCACCACGGGGCTGAGCCCCTTCATGCGGCTGAGCAGCGACATCACCACCATGCTCAGCAGACCGCCCGCAAAGGCATACATCATGGCGCTGGGGCTGCCGAACAGCAGCCCGGACAGCAGCACCTTCAGCCCCATCAGCAAAAACGCCGTGGGCACGTTGAGCAGATACACGGCAAAGATCAGCACGCCGTTGCTCAGCCCCAGCTTGATGCCCGGCACGCCCGCCGCCACCGGCAGCTGGCTTTCCACAAAGCCCAGCACCAGCATCAGCGCCAGCAGCATGCCGCACACGGCAATACGCTGCGATTGTTTCCTCATCGGTTCAACCTCCTTTGATCGCAGGCTCTATCATACCATGGAATGCAGGGAATTGTCGAGGGACACACTAACCCGCAGGGAAAAAAGTCAAGGGAGGCGCAGCGGATGATCCGGCTGGAAGGACTGGGCAAGACTTACCCCGGGCGCGGCGGGGCGGTGGAGGTGCTGCGGGACGTGAACCTGCACATTCCGCCGGGGACATACGCGGCCTTTGTGGGGCCGAGCGGATCCGGCAAGAGCACGCTGATGCACATATTAGGCTGCCTGGATACGCCCACCGCAGGCCGCTATGTGCTGGACGGGCAGGACGTGAGCCGGCTGGACGCGCGCGCCCTGTGCCGCGTGCGGCGCGAGAAGATCGGCTTTGTGTTTCAGGGCTACCAGCTCATGGCCAAGCTGAGCGCAGAGGAAAACGCCGCCTTTCCCCTGCTGCTGCGCGGGGTGAACGAGGCCGACCGGCTGCGGCAGGCGCGCAGCGCCCTTGCGCGCGTGGGGCTGAGCGGGCGGGAGAAGCACCGCCCCTGCGAGCTCAGCGGCGGCCAGCAGCAGCGCGTGGCGCTGGCGCGCGCCCTGTGCGCCGACCCAAAGCTCCTGCTGTGCGACGAACCCACCGGCGCGCTGGACGTGCAAAGCCGCAACGATGTGCTGGCCCTGCTGGACGAGCTGCACCGGGACGGCCGCACCATTGTGACCATCACCCACGATCCCTTCGTGGCCGCGCGCGCAGCCGTGCGCATGCGCGTGCAGGGCGGGCGCATCATATCCCAGCCCTCGGACGCATATCCTTCCTAACAGACGGCGCTTTTCATGCATATCATGGCCGCTTGGGAGGAGAGATCAACATGGATCAGCAAACGGAAAAGACCGGCGTGAAAGCGCCGGAGATACTCAGAGAGGAGCTGCCCCTGCAGCGGTTTATCGGCGAGGGGCTGAGCCAGGCCGTGGTGGAGGGCGAGGTGGCGCTGCCCGGCGGCCTGCGCGAGGAGACCAAGGTGCTGCTGTGCGAGGCCATGGCCGCGCTGGACAGGGCGCAGCCGGACAGCGGCCGCGTGAATGTGGACGGCAAAGTGACCTTTCATGTGCTTTACACGCAGGGTGACCCCACCAAGGTGAGCGCGCTGGAAGCCTCCGCCGAATTCAGCCACCCCATGGATCTGCCGGGCGCAGCCGCCAGCATGAGCGCGCCGGTGAGCGTGACGGTGGAGCATGCGGAGGCCGCAGCGCAGGGCGGACGGCTGCACCTGACGGCCATCCTGCGCCTGCACGCGCGGGCCTTCACGGACGAGCCGATGGAGGTGGTGACCGGCGTGCGCGGGATGGACGGGCTGATGCTGCGCACGCAGACGTTCAGCGCGCTGCACACGGCTGCCCGCGGCGTGCAGGACGTGCTGATCCGCGATGAATGCGAGCTGGGCGAGGTATTGCAGATCACCGATACGCTCTGCGCCAAGGCCAGCGTGACCGTGCAGGACGTGATGGGCGGCGAGAGCCGCGCCACGGTGTCCGGGCAGGTGGAGCTGGAGGTGGTGCACACCAGCGCCATGCCTTCGCGCCCGCTGGTGGTGACGCGGCACAACATTCCCTTTGAGGAAACCGTGGCGCTGACCGGGGAAGCGGGCGATGCGCTGTGCTGCTCCGCCGTTGTGCGGGATGTGGCCGTGCTGTCGCAGGAGGGGCAGCAGGAGGGCGAGCGCACCCTGCGCGCCGAGGTGCTGCTGGGGCTGGAAGCGCACGCCACCGCCGCCCGCGAGGTCAGCCTGCTGCTGGATGCGTACACCACGCAGGGCGACCGGCTGGCGCTGGACACGCAGCCGGTGCAGCGGGCGGCAGGGCGGCGGCAGCTGCACACGGCGGAAAGCGGCAAGCTGACGCTGCTGCCGGAGGGGATGCCCGCCGTGCGCACGCCGCTGTATGCATCGCTCTGCCCCGTGCTGACCGACTGGAGCCGGGGAAACGGCAAGCTGGCTGTGGAGGGCATGATGGAGATCACGCTGCTGTACATGACCGACGACACCGCCGCGCCGCAGAGCTACCGCACCGAGGAACCGTTCCGCATGGTGTTCGCCTGCGACGTCAGCCTGCCGGAGAGCATGGTGCTGACGGTGGGCAATGCCGAGGCGACCGCGATCACCAGCGACCGGGTGGAGGTGAAATACATCCTCCATCTGGATTGTCTGGACATTCAGCTGCAGCCGGAGCAGCCCGTCACGCAGGTCACGGCGCTGCCGGCTGGGGAGGAGGAAACCGGCGTAGTGGTCTGCCTGACGCAGGCCGGGGAGAGCCTGTGGGACATTGCCAAGCGGTACCGCGTGAGCAGCGATCTGCTCCGGCGCATGAACCCCGAAATGGAGGACGGCGGCAGCGAGCCGCAGCGGGTGCTGGTGTGGAAACGGTAACGCGCGCCGACCCCTGAACGCAAACAGCCATCACCATTATCTAAACGGTGATGGCTCAGACCGTTGACAAACGCCATGTTTTCAAGAGAAAGCATGGCGTTTTAGTA
>CAZDEF010000095.1:0-7559 GCA_964504385.1 uncultured Oscillospiraceae bacterium | reverse complement strand
GCGTTCATCCAAGCCTTGAAACCAGCGTCGAACTCGGGGTTGCCGCCCTCCTGATAGAAGGTGCTGACCAGAATGTTGAGGTTGGTGCCGGTAGCCGCCTCCACCACCTTGTTGCTGTCCAGCGTATCGCTGCCCAGAATGGAGTAGCCCACATTCATGGCCGACGCCTGATTGATGATCTGGGTGGAGTAAGCAATGGACACCGGGCAGAAGAAGGCGTTCGCGCCCATCATGGCCGCATTGTTCAGGTAGGAGCTGAAGTCAGAAGTGCCGGTGGGGAAGGTCTCGGAAATGACCATGCCGCCAAGGGCTTCAAAAGCCTGCTTGAAGTAGTGCACCAGACCCACGTCATAGTCGTTGCCAAGCTCCGCCAGGCAGTAGGCGATGGGACCCATTTCCTTAAAGGCATAATTGGCCAACACAGTGCCTTGGAAAGGATCTAGGAAGCAGATGCGGAAATAGTGGGTATTGCCGCTGGTGACCTGAGGATTGGTGCATGTCACGCCGATGGCAGGAATACCGGCCTGTTCGAAAATCGGCGAACCGGCGATGGATACGCCGCTGCCATAGGAACCAAGCACAACGCTCACGCCTTCGCTCACCAGCTGCTGCGCAGCGGAGGGAGCTTTATCGGCAGAGGAACTGTTATCGGCATACACCAGTTCCACGGTGTAGGTTTCGCCGCCGATATCAACAGTAGGACAGATCTTGTTTGCGTACTGCATACCCAGCATTTCCTGCTTGCCGCCGGCGCCGTTGTCGCCGGAAGCGGGCTCGAACACGCCGATCTTCACCACGTTCTCGCCAAGTGCCATCGCAGGCACCAGCATCAGCATCGCCAGTAGAACCGCAACGATCTTCTTCATCATGTGTTTGTCCCTCCTAATTTATTGATCCCAAGGAATGTGGAACATTATAACGCTTTACCGCGATAAAGCGCAAGAGGATTTCCAAAGAAAGACAGAGGAAAAACATGTCTTGCCATCTTTGAAAAACATTGAAAAAACAAAGTGCGCAAAGCCGTAAAATGCAAAGCTTTCAGAGCTTGCGCTGCCTTCTTGCCGTAAAAAGGCGGTTTATTTTTTGCTTGACATCCATTTTGTCCGGGTTTACAATGCAACCCATCAAGACGCTGACGAGGCAACGTGACCGCGTCACCCCCTTTCTCCAGAGAGCTTCCGGACGGTGCAATGGAAGCGGAAGGGTGCGGTGGATTCCGCCTCAGAGTCGTCCGGCTGAACCAGTTTGACAGTAGGCCGGAACGGAGCCGAACCGTTACAGTCGGGGAGCGATGATGGTCGCTCGCAAAGGTTCATTCCGCATTGATCGGGAATGGACGAACAGAGGTGGTACCGCGTTTCAAAACGTCCTCTTCGATCCGTATTGTTTCGGGTCGAGGAGGGCGTTTTTTAGAATCATCCTTCGCAATTTGCAAATGGAGGTTATGCTAGTGAAGAAACTGCTTCCCGTTCTGTTGGCAGCTGTGCTGCTGTCCGGCTGCGCCGCGGCTGAAGCGCCGTACCATGTGGGGCTGTGCCAGCTGACCACGCACGCCGCGCTGGACGAGGCCACGCAAGGCTTCATCCACGCGCTTGAAGACAGGCTGGGCGCTGGCAATGCAGAGATCGACCTGAAGTACGCCATTGGCGATCAAAGCACATGCACCGCCATCATCACCGACTTTGTAGCCAACGATGTGGATCTGATCGTGGCCAACGGCACCGCCGCGCTTCAGGCTGCTGCCGCCGCCACGGGGGATATCCCCATTCTGGGCATGTCCGTCACGGAATACGGCGTAGCGTTGGATATTGATGCTTTCAACGGCACGCCGGGCGGCAACGTGTCCGGCGCTTGCGATCTGGCTCCATTGGACAAGCAGGCGCAGATGATCGCCGATCTGTTTGAACAGGCGCGAACGGTTGCGCTGCTGTACTGCTCCGCCGAGCCGAATAGCCAGTATCAGGTGAAGGTGGTCGGCGAATGTCTGACGCAGCTGGGTCTCACCCCCATCCCCTATCCCTTTGCCGATTCCAACGATATGGCCATCATTGCGCAGGCTGCCTGCGACAGCTGTGATGTCATCTACACCCCCACGGACAACACCGTGGCGGCCAATGCCGGCATTCTGGACAACATTTGTCGGCCTGCACAGCGGCCCGTCATCACCGGGGATACCGGCACCTGCCGCATCGCAGGTGCGGCGGTGCTTGGCATCAGCTATTATGATCTGGGCGCTACCGCTGGCCGGATGGCTGCAGAGGTGCTGACCGGCGCAGCAGACATCTCCACCCTGCCCGTTGCCTTTGCCCAGCACGTTACCTATTACTATAATCCCGACGTCTGCGAAGAACTGGGGCTGGATGTGCCGGACGGCTACATTCCCCTTCGCATGGACTGAACGCACCAAACACAAGGAGGGGCATTCGCATGAACAGTTTTCTCAACGCGCTGCCCGGCGCAGTATCTCAGGGACTGATCTGGGGGGTAATGGCCATTGGCCTGTACATCACCTACCGCATTCTGGAAGTGTCCGACCTGACGGTGGACGGCTCCTTCTGCACCGGCGGCACCGTGGGCGTGATGCTCATTCTGAACGGTTGCAACATATGGATCTCGCTGCTGGCTGCCATCGGAGCCGGCATGCTGGCAGGGCTCGTGACCGGCCTGCTGCACACTGCATGCGGCATTCCCGCCATTCTGGCAGGCATCCTCACCCAGCTCGGGCTGTGGTCTGTCAATCTTGCCATTATGGGTATGAAAGCCAATCAGTCCATCAACGTCAATAAGTACCAGCTGCTGGTCAGCCTGCGCTATCTGCAGGATGTCAACAAGGGCACCCGCTCCTTTGTGCAGCACCCCATCTTCGTGGTGGGCCTCATCACAGTAGCGCTGATCGCGATCCTTTACTGGTTTTTCGGCACCGAGCTTGGCTGCTCCCTGCGCGCAACGGGCTCCAATCCCAACATGGCGCGTGCACAGGGCATCAACACCGACCGCAACATCGTGCTTGGCATGATGATCTCCAATGGTCTGGTCGCACTGTCCGGCGCGTTGCTGGCTCAGTACCAAAGCTTTGCGGATATCAACATGGGGCGCGGCGCGATCGTCATCGGTCTGGCTGCCGTCATCATCGGCGATGTGGTGTTCAGCCGTGTTTTCCGCAATTTTGCTCTCAAGTTGCTCTCTGTAGCGCTGGGTTCCATCATCTATTATGTGGTCATTCAGGCCGTAGTCAGCCTCAGCGGCATCAACTCCAACTACCTCAAGCTCATCTCCGCTACGATCGTGGCGATCTTCCTGTCCGTGCCCTATTGGAAAGGCAAGTATTTCCGCAAATCTTCGAAGGGAGGCGCACACCATGCTTGACATCCGCAGCATTTCCAAGACCTTCAACCCCGGCACCGTCAATGAAAAGGCAGCCTTGAAGAACGTTTCGCTCACGCTGGAGAACGGCCAGTTTGTGACCGTCATCGGCGGGAACGGCGCTGGCAAATCTACGCTGCTGAATGCCGTAGCCGGTACATGGCTGGTGGACGAGGGCAGTATTTCCATTGGCGGTGTGGATGTGACCAACCTGCCGGAGCACAAACGTGCAAAGTTCATTGGCCGCGTGTTTCAGGATCCCATGATGGGCACGGCGGCTACGATGCAGATCGAGGAGAACCTTGCGCTGGCGCAGCGCCGCGGAAAGCCGCGCACCCTGCGCAGCGGCATCACCGCTGCCGAGCGCGCGGAGTACCGCGAACTGCTCAAGAGCCTCGATCTCGGTCTGGAAGACCGGCTCACCGCCAAAGTGGGGCTGCTGTCCGGCGGTCAGCGTCAGGCTTTGACCCTGCTGATGGCCACCCTGAAAAAGCCAAAGCTCCTGCTTCTGGACGAGCACACTGCCGCGCTCGATCCCAAGACCGCAGCCAAGGTCCTCTCCACCACCCAGCGCATTGTGGAGCGCGATCATCTGACCACGCTGATGATCACCCATAACATGCGCGACGCCATCACCTATGGCGATCGGCTCATCATGATGCACGAAGGCAATGTGGCGGTGGACATCTCCGGCGAGGCCAAAAAGAAGCTGTCCGTAGAAGACCTTCTGCAGCTGTTTGAAAAAGCCAGCGGCGAGCAGCTGGCCAACGACCGCATGCTGCTGGGCTGAGCCCCTTCCCTATTCGCGTTCCCACCGGGGCAACCCGGAAAACCACTATATCATATAGGAGGTATTCCCATGAAAAAACTTGTATCCGTCCTGCTGGCTGTCCTCATGCTCGTTTCCGCTTCTGCTGCCATTGGCGAGGCGCAGTACACCGTCGGTATTTGCCAGCTGGTCACGCATGATGCGCTGGATGCCGCTACGCAGGGCTTTATGGATGCGCTGAATGCTGAAATGGGCGAAGGTGTGGTGGAGTTTGATCTGCAGAATGCTGCGGGCGATTCCAACACCTGCGCCACCATCGCCAACTCTTTCGTGGCCGCCAACGTGGATCTGATCATGGCCAACGCCACTCCGGCGCTGCAGGCCGCCACCATCGCCACCGCCGATATCCCGATCCTTGGCACTTCCGTGACCGAATACGGCGTGGCGCTGGATATTGACGATTTCAACGGTCTGGTGGGCGGCAACGTATCCGGCACCAGCGATCTGGCCCCGCTGGATCAGCAGGCCGACATGATCGTGTCGCTCTTCCCCGAAGCCAAGAACGTCGGTCTGCTGTACTGCTCTGCCGAAGCCAACAGCCAGTATCAGGTGGACACCGTAAAGGCTTTCCTGGAGGAGAAGGGTGTGAACGCCACGCTGTACCCCTTTGCCGACAGCAATGACGTGGCCGCCGTTGTGCAGACCGCCTGCGATGCGTCCGACGTTCTGTACGTCCCCACGGACAACACCGTGGCTGCCAATACCGGCATCGTGGACAACATCTGCCAGCCTGCAGGCGTGCCCGTTGTGGCGGGTGAAGCCGGCATCTGCGTAGGCTGCGGCGTGGCCACGCTGTCCATCAGCTACTACGATCTGGGCGTGACCACCGGCAAGATGGCGGCCCAGATCCTCAAGGGCGAGGCCAACATTGCCGAAATACCGGTCGCCTATGCCGACAATTTCACTCCCGAATACAATCCCGCGATCTGCGAAGCGCTGGGCGTGACCGTTCCCGCGGATTATGTAGCGCTCGACTGATCCCCCCAGTTCGCTTTTTCCAAGGCCGTCTGTATTCAGGCGGCCTTTTCATTGACATTTTTCCCATCCGGCCTTATCATGAAGGAAGCAAACTGATACGAGGTGAAAGCCATGTACAACATCAACGATACTCTCCGCTATCTGCACATCGGTCTGCCCGGCGACATTCTGCGCCACAAGATGAACGGCGATCTGGACGAAGCCGTGCGCCTGCTGGATCTGCAGCTGCAGCGCGACAACCTGCCCAAGGCGCTGCGCTACTGCCTGATCGCCCAGCGCGAGATCATGCTGCGTCAGCCGGTGGATTACCCGTACAGCTACGAAGAAGCACTGGCGGTCCTCCGCAAGGGCATTCCGGATTTCTCCAAAGAAGAATTCAAGGCACTGGAGGATGCCGGGCGCATCGGCTGGATCTATCTTCATGGCGAAAAGCGCTACTTCGGCCGTTTCTATGAAACCCTGTGCGTGACGGAGCGCAGCATTGCCGAGCGCGCCGGTCTGCGGGTGCCGGGATCCGAGACAGGTGCCTATGAGGACATGCTCATCCGCAGCATGAACATCATGAAGGAACAGGGCCAGATCAGCCACCGCATCCGCATCCGCGCCACGCTTCGCGTGAAGGATGAATGCTTCACTCCGGGCATGTTCATGCGCGCACATCTGCCCGTTGCAGCGGACTGCCAGCAGCAAAGCGACATCCGCATCGAAAAGGTGGAGCCCTCCACCGGCGTGGTCGCCCCCGCCGACGCAGCCCAGCGCACCGTCTGCTGGGAGGAGAACATGGCGGAGAATCACCCGTTCGTGGTGGAATACAGCTATGTCCACACGGCAAAGTACCACGACCTCTCCCTTCCCTCCGATGCCGAGCAGCCGCATTTTGACACGCAGGAGGAAGCCCCCCACATCGTGTTCACTCCCTACATCCGCGAGCTGGCGCAAAGCCTGACCGAGGGCGTGACGGATCCGCTGGAAAAAGCACGCCGCTTCTATGACTTCATTACGCTGAACATGAAGTACAGCTACCAGCCGGAGTACTTCGTGCTGGAAAGCATTGCGGAAAACTGTGCCCGCAACTTTACCGGCGACTGCGGCGTATTCGCGCTGCTGTTTATCACGCTGTGCCGCTGCGCAGGCATTCCGGCCCGCTGGCAAAGCGGCCTGTGCGCCGAGCCAAACGACTGCGGGTGCCATGACTGGGCGCAGTTCTATGTTGCGCCCTACGGCTGGCTGTTTGCCGATCCCTCCTTCGGCGTTAGCGCTCACCGCTGCGGCGATGAAACGCGCCGCCGGTTCTATTTCGGCAATCTGGACGGCTACCGCATGGTGGCCAACCGAGCGTTCCAGGCGGATTTCGATGTGTGCAAGCAGTACTGGCGCGCCGATCCCTATGACAACCAGACCGGTGAAATGGAAACCACCGGCCGCGGCCTGCTCTACGAGGAGTATGAGCGCACACACGACACGCTCGAATGCACGGAACTGTGAAAGCGTTTGAAAGCTCTTTCACATCTTTCACGCAATCTTAGCCCTGATTAAACCGCATGTCCTAATTTTGTTCTTGAAAATTGCGGTAATAACGTGTATACTAAATTAGTTAAGTGGAAGGATGAGCATTGGGGAGGATTCCGCCAGTGTGAATCGTCCTCGATCAACTAAAGGAGGCAAATGTACCCTATGACCAAGTATGTGTATCTGTTCAAAGAGGGTAACGCCAGCATGCGCGAGCTGCTCGGCGGCAAGGGCGCCAACCTGGCCGAAATGACCGGTCTGGGCATGCCCGTACCTCAGGGCTTCACCGTTACCACCGAAGCCTGCACCCGCTACTACACCGATGGCAAGGTCATTGGTCAGGACATCGTGGACCAGATCTTTGCGGCTCTGGCCGAGACTGAAAAGCAGGAAGGCAAGAAGTTCGGTGACGAAGAGAATCCCTTCCTCGTTTCCGTTCGTTCCGGCGCGCGCGCTTCCATGCCCGGCATGATGGATACCATCCTGAATCTGGGTCTGACCGATAAGGCTGTTGTGGGTCTGGCCAAGCTGACCAACAATGAGCACTTCGCTTACGACGCTTACCGTCGTTTCATCGCCATGTTCTCCGACGTGGTCATGGAGATCCCCAAGAGCAGGTTTGAAGCCGTTCTGGACGAGTTCAAGGAGAAGAAGGGCGTGAAGTTCGACCGCGACCTGAGCGCCGATGACCTGAAGGAAGTTGTCGTTCGCTTCAAGGCGATCTACAAGGACGCCATGGGCGTTGACTTCCCGCAGGATCCCAAGGAACAGCTGATGGAAGCCGTCAAGGCCGTGTTCCGTTCTTGGGACAACCCCCGCGCCATTTACTACCGCCGCATGAACGACATCCCCGGCGATTGGGGCACTGCCGTGAACGTGC
>CAZDEF010000094.1:0-8177 GCA_964504385.1 uncultured Oscillospiraceae bacterium | reverse complement strand
AGCAGACCGAGAACACCAACTTTGCCCTGCTGGTGGCCAAGCATTTCTCCGAGCCCTTCAAAGACAGCAATGGTTACGGTGAATCTATCGCCCGGTTGAGCAACATGCTGGGCGGCGGCGTGATCGTTCAGCGTTTCGGCGACCTGATCCAGGGCCGTCGAAGCACCCCCAGCCGCATTCAGGATTCCTTCACCATTCCCACGCTGGCCGCCACCCCCGGCGATCTGAGTCTGGTGATCCCCAAGCGTATTCTGGACGGCATCATTGAGATGATCTATGCTTTGGACAAGGTGGCTCCCGGAACGGCCAATGGCGACACACTGCTCTATGGCGTAGAAGTCAAGTTCTACAATATGGAAGTTGCGCTGGATGAAAACCTGCAGACCTGCCATCCCGGCTTGTTCGCCATCGGCGATTGCAGCGGCATCACCCATTCGCTGTCCCACGCATCTGCCAGCGGCGTGCATGTAGCGCGTTACATCGCTTCCCACTCCTGATCGATGGTGTTTCTTCTTCCCCCGCTTTTCCTTGCGGAAGGCGGGGTTTCTTTTCTGTTCTTTTGCTGTTTTGCAAGAGGATTTTTGACCAAAAGCGGTGAAAATAGCTATATAAAAATCGACAGGAGGCGACGACACTTTGAGGGAATTCATGACTTTTTCGCAGTGCCTGAATCGCCTGATGAAAAAGCACTCCATGTCTGCCACCACACTGGCCGATCTCGTGGGCGTCCGTACCGGGCTGCGCCGCGTACTGACAAGCGACGATACCGAATCAACACGCATCGCCATCTACCAAAGCATTGTCGACCAGAACCTGTTTTCCGAGGAGGAGAGGGAACAGCTGTTCCACTCCTTGGATGTCAGCCGTGTCGGGGCTGAAAAGTATAAGTTTGATCATCTCGTCACCGGTATTCTCGCCGGAAAGATCCAAGGCCCGCCCACTGATATCCTTATCAACAACGGGGCATCGCTCAAGCAGCGGCTCGCTGTGCTGAAATCAGCCAGCAAAGTGGATATCCTTTGCCTGAACTGTTGTTTCCGTTCCATGACGGATGCCGTCAAACCGCTCTTTGATGACCCGAGAGCAAATGTCTCCATGCGTCACCTGATCGTTTCGCGTGCATTTGCCCATTCTTCAGCCGAACCGGTTTACGCGATGCTTCCGCTTCTCTTTGAGCCGCGCTACACGCCGTACAGCATCCGTTCTTCAAGCGATTCGTCCGTCAATGCGTTGAACGGCAACCTGCTGATGATCCGCTACTCTCTGCATGATGGTGAGCACCAAATGTTCTTCATCATGACAGATGCCGCCTTAGTGCATGAACTGCCCACTGCAGATGCAGCCAAATTATACGATTACTGCTCATCCATTCTGACCACGCCCTCACTGCACCAGCTTCCTCTGCTGGAATCCCGCGAACGCTGCAGCAGTTTTTCATCGCTGTGCATGATGCTTCTCAGCCACGAGCTCAACCGTTCTACCTATGCGCTCTCCAGCGACCTGTGTTTCCCGCAGCTCCCAACAAACTTGGTGGTGGACGCTCTGTCTGAGCAAGGCACCTTTGAGCCGGAACAGCTGCAGGATCTGCTCGATCACACAATGGCCATTCATGAGCAGCGCTATCAGAATCATTACAGCAGGAAGAAGGCCAATTACCGTGTCATGACCATTGCCGGGTGCACCCGTTTTCTCAAGACAGGCTATCTTTCCGATCACTTCTTTGCCATGCGTCCCTTCACGCTTTCAGAGCGGAGGACCATTCTGAAAGGGATAATCAACGCCGCCAGAAGCTTGGATGACTATTACCCATTGCTGATACGTGAACCAGATTTTCACTTTGGGTATCATCTGATCGGTTATGAGAATCTGGGCGTATCCATTCATGAGGCCGCAACGGATTATGATCTGAGCATGGGTGAGCCCTCTGTGTTTCTGACCTTCCCTGAATTCACAAATCAGTTTACCGAATACTTTCTTCAGAGCATCGTGGCCGAAAAATGCTATTCGCTGGATGAAAGTCTGGCCATTTTGGAAGAAATGCTCGAACACTTTACTCCTGAAGATGAGGCTGAAGCGCCATGAGAAAAGTCCGGATCACTGCCATCCGCAAGGCTTGTTACCCTGATCTGATGACCAAATATGAAAACCCCATCCAGCACGGTTGCGACGTACAGGAGGGGCAGTGCTGGATCGCAGAGGGCTGGAGAAAGCCCGATGGCTTCTGTGAAAGCGCTTGGGACAGCATATCCCCCTTCGTCATGGCCTTGGCCCACGGTGGAGAGAATTTCTACGACGGTTGGATGAAAGATCCCCGGTCAGCCATGATCTCCTGCAACGATGGATTCCGCCCAGTGAGCTTTTATCTGGAAGTAATGGAGGATTGACCAATGAAAAACGCGCCCCGTATAATGATCGCAGGAGCCAGCGGCTTTGTAGGCTCCAGAGCGATGGTCCGTTACCCCGATGCCATTCGCGTGGACAGCGCACTCCTGCGAAAGCCAGGCCCAGCGCTTCAGGATTTGATTCGGAAGCACCAGCCGGATGTCATTCTGAACGCCGCAGCCATTTCCGATATTGAAGCCTGCGCCAAAGATCCGGAAGGTTCTTTTCTTGCGAATGTGATCCTTCCTGTGACCATGGCAGAGGTTGCGGAAGAAATCGGAGCGAAACTGGTTTCTTTCAGCTCCGATCAAGTATATACCGGCTGCAGCGAGGACGGCCCCTACCGCGAAGATCTCGATCTTCCGAAACCAACCAACCTGTACGCATGCCACAAGCTGGAAGCAGAACAGCGGGTGCTGGATATCCACCCCGATGCCGTATTGCTCCGGGCTACTTGGATGTATGATATGCCCCTGTATGGTCACGCAAATCGCGGGGATTTCTTGGTCAATACATTGAAGGACGTTAGCCGAGGGAAGGCAGTCTGCGTTCCCGGCAGTCAATATCGTGGCATCACCTACGTCCGCCAAGTGGTTGAGTTCATGGATCAAGTGTTTTCTCTCCCTGGCGGCGTGTACAATTATGGCAGCGAGAATCCCCTGACCATGCTGGAAACAGCCGAAGCCCTGCTCCGCGCTTTGGATCTGGACGGGCGTGTTCAGGATACACCGCAGGCACTTCATGATTTGTGGATGGATTGCAGCGCCATCAAAGCTCATGGGATCATCTTCGATACCACAGCCGAGGGATTTCAGCGCTGCGCAGCTGATTATGGATTGGCATAATAGACTAAAACGCTCCGGAAAGCAACCAGCTTTCCGGAGCGTTTTTTAACACAAATTACTTTTTCTTGCCCGTCAAGGTACCCAGCAAGCCGCGGGTAAGGCTGCTGGTAAGCGTACGGGTAGCTGTGGAAATGGCTGTATTCTTGATACGGCCTAACACGCTGTCGTTAAAGCGTGCGCGTTCGGCGCGTTCTTCACGAAGTTCATCTGAACGCTTCCGGCGCTCCTCGGCAAGCCGTTCCTTTTCTGCCTTCTTGGCTTCCTTCTCCGCCTTGGCCTGCTCGGCAGCCTGCTGCTTCAGCTCTTTTTCATCCAACTGCGGCTGTACAGGAGTATACTGACCGCTCGCAGGATCAAAAGCCATGGTCATCAACTGCTGACGATAGGTGCCGCTTGCCGGATCATACACCAGCACCGTCTGCTGAACTGTTTGCTGCGGAGCAGGTGCTGCAGGCTGCTGCACGACCGGGGCCGTGGGCTGCGGTACAACCGGTGCTGCAGGCGCAGGCATGGTTTCAAGCTGCTTTTGCACATAGGTGCCCGTGGCTGGATCAAACACCATAAAGCCTTGTGCCGATGCTACAGGTGCGGCTGCCTGCGGCTGAACGGGCGTCTGCATCACGGGTACAGAGGCGATCACCTGCGGCTGCTGTGCAGCGGCGACCGTTTCATTCATGCTGGCCACCAGATATTCATAGGCGCTTTCGCGGTCGATGATCTGCTCGTACAGGCCATAGAAGGGACTGGTTTCCAAGAAGGTCTTCCGCAGTCCTTCGCTGATAGCGCCCATGTAGCTCTGCGGAGGCAGGATGGTAGCGCGCGTCACAACGCCGGGCGCGCCGTTCTCATCCAAGAAGGAGATCAGCGCTTCGCCGGTCTTGAGCTGCGTGATGGCTTCCTCGGTATCAAAGGCGGGGTTCGTGCGGAAGGTCTGCGCAGCCACCTTCACCGCTTTCTGATCCAGCGGCGTATAGGCGCGCAGCGCATGCTGCACACGGTTTCCAAGCTGGCCAAGCACGCTCATGGGCACATCGCTGGGATTCTGAGTAATGAAGAACACGCCGACGCCCTTGCTGCGGATGAGACGGATCACCTGCTCGATCTTGTCCAACAGCTGCTTGCCGCAATCATCAAACAACAGGTGCGCTTCGTCAAAGAAGAACACCATGCGCGGCTTATCAAGATCACCCGCTTCGGGCAGGGTCTCGTACAGTTCGCTGAGCATCCACAGCAGGAAGGTGGAATACATCAGCGGATTCAGGAACAGCTTATCACAGGCCAGAATGTTGATGAAGCCGCGTCCTTCCTCGTCCAGCTGCATCCAATCAGAGATCTTCAGTGCCGGCTCGGCAAAAAACTTGTCGCCACCCTGATCTTCCAGCAGAGCAACGGCACGCTGAATCGCGCCGATCGACGCCTTGCTGACATTGCCATAGTTGAGCGTATACTTGCTTGCGTTTTCGCCCACATATGCCAGCATCGCCTTGATGTCCTTCAGATCCACCAGCAGCATGCCCTCATCATCTGCCACACGAAACAGAATGTTGAGCACGCCCGCCTGCGTTTCGTTCAAATTGAGCATGCGCGCCAGCAGCATGGGGCCCATTTCGCTCACAGTGGAACGCACGGGATGGCCCTGCTCACCATACACATCCCAGAACACCGTCGGGAAACTGTCATGCTGGAAGCTGCTCACGCCGGTCGTCATCAGGCGCTCCGTGATCTTGTCGGAATGCTCGCCCAGCTTCACCATGCCGCTCAGATCGCCCTTGATATCGCCCAAGAAGACCGGAACACCCATGGCCGAAAAGCCCTCAGCGATCACCTTGAGAGTGATCGTCTTACCGGTTCCCGTCGCACCGGCGATCAATCCGTGCCGGTTGGCCATCTGCGGAAGCAGAAATGCGGGCTGATGGTCATCACCAGTGCCGACCCATATTTTGTTCTCATATAGCATTTTGGAAAACCTCCCTTGCCGTATTGTTATCATTTTACATCCACATGCCGGTTTTCGTCAATGTTTTTAAGCCGAAAACTCTGCACGCGAGGGCTTGACTTCCTCTGGCAACTACTCTACAATACTTTTTCGCCCCCATCGCAGGGCAGTTCCACCTCCACAGGCTGCAGCGCAAGTGCGGGGATCACCTGCTGCCAGAACGCCTGCTGTGTAAATACTACGGTCGCTGCGTTATCGCACGGATGAAACGCGATCTTCTCGGTATCACAGATGCTTTTTTCATAGCACAGTACGATTTCGTGCGCCGTGTCAAACATCAGCCCAAGCGGACTGACGCTGCCGCTGGTCAAGTGCAGCCGCTCCTCCAAGGCTTCCTCCGGTGCGAAACTCAGGCGAGAAACGCACAGCGCTTTGCTGACCACCGCTGTTCGGAACGGGGTAAGCGGTTTGAGCAGCATCAGGTAGAACTGTGTTTTCTGCCGGTTGCACAGCAGGATATTCTTGCAAATGGTAACGCTATCGTCGATAAACGGCATCCGCAGGCAATCCTCGATGGTGTGAGCGCGCTCATGCTCATACAATTCATAAGCAATTCCCGCACGATCCAGCATGGCGAGCACCTGCGTCCTCGTCTTCAGCAAATCCACATTAATCTCTTCTTTCCGTTCTGGAATGAATGTATCATACCGCAAAAGCGCTGTTTGGTATAGTATTTTCCCTGTATACAGAAAGGATGAAAGCCCCCATGAGTATCAACGAAATTCTCTGCAAAGAGTTCAATCTTCGACCGCAGCAGTGCGAAAACGTGCTCAAGCTGATCGACGACGGCAACACCATTCCGTTCATTGCCCGTTACCGCAAGGAAATGACGGGCTCGCTGGATGATCAGGTACTGCGCGAAATCTTTGAACGGCTGACCTATCTGCGCAATCTTGAAAAGCGTCGTGCTGAAATTGAAAACGCCCTCAGCGAGCAGGGAAATCTGACTGACGATCTGTGCGCCAAGCTGGCTGCTGCCACCACGATGACAGAGCTGGAAGACCTGTACCGTCCCTTCCGTCCCAAGCGGCGCACCCGTGCTACGATTGCCAAAGAAAAAGGACTGGAACCGCTGGCTTTGCTGCTGATGATGCAGAATCAGAAGTATGGCAGCGCCGAAGAGATCGCCGCGCCGTTTGTCAGCGCTGAAAAAGGCGTTAACACTGTGCAGGAAGCCTTGCAGGGCGCGCGCGACATTTTGAGCGAACAGATGAGCGACGACGCAGATGCGCGCAAGGCGCTGCGCTTGCTCATCAACCGCACCGGCCTTTTAGAAAGCCGAAAGGCCAAGGACGAGGACAGCGTGTACAGTATGTATTATGAGTTTTCTCAGGACGTTCGCACCATTCCCCCGCACCGCGTGCTGGCCGTCAATCGCGGCGAGCGTGAGGAATACCTGAAGGTGGACATTCGCGTGGAGGACGCCGCCTGCGTGGGCGTGCTGGAAAAAGCATTTGTGCGCGAAGGCAGCGTGACCACAGAGCAGGTGCGCATAACGACCCAAGATGCATGGGAACGTCTGCTGAAGCCCAGCATTGAGCGTGAGATCCGCAACGAGCTGACCGACCGCGCCAACGAAAGCGCCATTTCTGTGTTCGGCAAGAACCTTCACCAGCTGCTGATGGCGCCGCCGGTCAAGGGCCGCGTGACGCTGGGCGTTGACCCCGGGTTCCGCACCGGCTGCAAGCTGGCGGTTGTGGATGAAAACGGCAAGGTGCTGGCAACCGGCGTTGGGCATTTCACCCTGCCGGGGCAGGAGGCTGCGAAGGCGCGCGCCCGCCGTGAAATCGTTGACATGTGCAAAAAACACGGCGTAACAGCCATTGCCATTGGCAACGGCACCGCCTCCCGCGAAGCGGAACAGTTTATCGCTTCTCTTTTGCCGGAGCTTCCGCAGGGCACTGCTTACATGATTGTCAGCGAAGCCGGTGCATCCGTCTATTCCGCCAGCAAACTGGCTGCCGAAGAGTTCCCGCAGTTTGATGTCTCGCTGCGCAGCGCCGTCAGTATTGCCCGCCGCATGCAGGATCCACTGGCCGAGCTTGTGAAGATCGATCCCAAGGCCATCGGCGTTGGACAATACCAGCACGATCTGAAGGAAAAGGAGCTGGAGGCTGAGCTGGATGGTGTGATCGAAAGCTGCGTCAACAGCGTGGGCGTTGAGGTGAGCACCGCTTCCCCAGCACTGCTGTCCCACGTAGCGGGCATCGGTCCGGCGCTGGCCAAAAACATCGTGGCCTATCGCGAGGAAAACGGCATTTCCAGCCGTGCTCAACTCAAAAAAGTACCGAAGCTCGGGCCTAAAGCCTTTGAACAGTGCGCCGGTTTCCTGCGCGTGCGCGATAGCAAGAACGTGCTGGACGCGACCGCTGTTCACCCCGAAAGCTACGACACAGCCAAGGCGCTGCTGGAAACGCTTGGCTACCAGCTCAGCGACATCAAGAACGGCAGGATCGCAGACCTGCAGGCGCGTGCAGACGAGCGCGGCATCAAGGCGCTTGCCCAGCAGCTGAACGTGGGTGAACCAACGCTGCGCGACATTCTGAGCGAGTTGCTCAAGCCGGGCCGCGATCCCCGCGACGATCTGCCCAAGCCCATTCTGCGTACCGATGTACTGGACATCAAGGATCTTGCGCCCGGGATGGAACTGATGGGTACAGTGCGCAACGTGATCGATTTTGGTGCGTTTGTGGATATTGGTGTTCATCAGGATGGACTGGTGCACATCAGCCGGATGAGCAGCCGTTTCATCAAAAGCCCCGCCGAAGTGGTGAAGGTGGGCGACGTAGTGAAGGTATGGGTCGTTGATGTGGATCAAAAGAAGCAGCGTATTGCCCTGACCATGCTGCCGCCTAAAAAAGCATAAACGACTGAAGGCGTGCTTTCCATTTGGAAAGCACGCCTCAGACCGCTGACAAAGTCGTCAGCGGTCTTTTCAAATGGGAAAAGCAAGA
>CAZDEF010000093.1:0-8562 GCA_964504385.1 uncultured Oscillospiraceae bacterium | reverse complement strand
CACGGCGTAGGTTTCCATCAGCATGTCCTCAGCCTTGTGCATGAGGGCTTCGCGCTCCACGAAATCGGTGGCGGCCTTGATCTCGGCGATCAGGCTGTTGTACTCGTCCCACTTGGGCTCGGAGTTTTCATCCGCCAGAGCGATGGCGCAGGACATGAGCATGATCATGGCCAGTACGAGAGAAAGCAGCTTTTTCATCTTTGTATCCTCCTAGTTTTATTTCTAAAGGCGCATGGCCTCCAGAGTCAATAATGGGGATTCCAGCACGCGATGGAGTGGCCGGGGGCGGTCTCCTTCAGGCTGGGGCACTCCTTGGCACACTGCTCCGTGGCGTAGCGGCAGCGGGTGCGGAAGGGGCAGCCGGTGGGCATGTGCAGTGGGCTGGGCACGTCACCCTCCAGCGGGATGCGGTGGCGGGTGCGCGCCACATCCGGATCCGGGATGGGGATGGCGGAGATCAGGCTCTGCGTGTAGGGATGGCGCGGGTCGTTGATGATGTCGTCCCCTGGGCCGATCTCTACGATGCGGCCCAGATACATCACCGCGATGCGGCGGGAGATGTGCTGCACCACCAGCAGATCATGGGCGATGAACAGGTAGGCGATGCCCAGCTTGCTCTGCAGCTCCTCAAAGGTGTTGATGACCTGCGCCTGGATGGACACGTCCAGCGCGGAGACCGGCTCATCGCAGACGATGAACTTGGGATCCACAGCCAATGCGCGGGCGATGCCGATGCGCTGGCGCTGGCCGCCGGAAAATTCGTGCGCGTAGCGGCGGGCATGGTCGGAGTTGAGGCCCACCAGATTCAGCAGCTCGGCAATGCGCTCCTCCCGCTCCTGCTTGGTCTTGCACAGGTGGTGGATATCTAGGGGCTCGCCCACGATATCGCTCACCGTCATGCGGGGGTTCAGCGAGGAGTAGGGATCCTGAAAGACGATCTGCATATCCTTGCGGAATTCGTGAACGTTCTGGGGCGTGATCTTGCGGCCGTCATAGATCACTTCGCCGCCGGTCGGTTTGTACAGGTGCAGGATGCTGCGGCCCACGGTGGTCTTGCCGCAGCCGCTCTCGCCCACCAGACCCAGCGTTTCGCCGGCGTCGATGTCAAAGCTCACACCGTCCACAGCCTTCAGCGGGATGCTGCCGAACCAGCCGTTCTTGACGGGAAAGTACTGCTTGAGGTCTTTCACCTGCAACAGATGCTCACTCATTGGCGTTTCCCTCCTTGGCGGCCTCGTCGTAGACTTGCTTTACGTTCATCCAGCAGGAGGCGATGTGGCTGTCGTTCACCCGCACTTCCTCCGGCAGCTCGCTGAGGCATATCTTCATGCAGCGGTCGCAGCGGGAGGCGAATGCGCAGCCCTTGGGCATGTTGGTCAGGTCTACAGGGGAACCGGCGATGGGCTCCAGCTTGGCGTGGTTGGTATCCAGCTTGGGGATGGAGCGCAGCAGGCCCTTGGTGTACTCGTGGCGGGGATTGTAGAAGATCTCGTCCACGGTGCCGCGCTCGCACACGCGGCCCGCGTACATCACGATGATCTCGTCGCACATATCGGCGATGACGCCCAAATCGTGGGTGATCATGATGATGGCCATGCCCAGCTTCTTCTGCAGCTCCTTCATCAGCTCCAGGATCTGGGCCTGAATGGTCACGTCCAGCGCGGTGGTGGGTTCGTCGGCGATCAGGATATCTGGCTCGCAGGCCAGCGCCATGGCGATCATCACGCGCTGGCGCATGCCGCCGCTCAGCTCGTGGGGGTACTGCTTCAGGCGCTTGTCCGGCTCGTTCACGCCCACCAGCTGCAGCATTTCCAGCGCGCGCTCGTTGGCCTGCCGGCGGTTGCGGCCGGTATGCAGCATGATGGCCTCGCGCAGCTGGCTGCCGATGGTGAAGGTGGGGTTCAGGCTGGTCATGGGATCCTGGAAGATGATGCTGACCCGCTTGCCGCGGAACTGGCGCATCTGCTTTTCGGAATAGTTGACGATGTTTTCGCCGTTGAAGAGGATCTCGCCGCCGGTGATCTTGCCGGGCTCCACCAAAATGCGCATGATGGAGTAGGCGGTAACGCTTTTGCCGGATCCGCTTTCGCCCACGATGCCCAGCACCTTGCCATGGTCGAGGTTGAAGGAGATGCCGTTCACCGCGCGCACTTCGCCGGAATCTACATTAAAAGTGGTGGACAGGTTCTTGACCTGCAGCAGGGGCATGTTGCTCATTTCGTCCTTACCTCCTCAGCTTGGGGTCGAATGCGTCGCGCAGACCGTCGCCCAGCAGGTTAAAGCTCAGCACGATGAGGCAGATGGCCACAGCGGGGAAGAGCATCTTCCACGGGTAGAGCTGCATGCCGCCGCGGGCATTGTTGGCCAGCGAACCCAGAGAAGGCATGGGAGCCTGCACGCCCAGACCGATGAAGCTGAGGAAGCTTTCGGTAAAGATGGCGGAAGGCACCTGCAGCGCCACGGAAATGAAGATGACGCTCATGCAGTTGGGCAGGATGTGCTTGCGGATGATGCGGCCGGAATTGGCGCCCATGGCCTTGGCGGCCAGCACATATTCGTTGTTCTTGATGGACAGGATCTGGCCGCGCACCAGACGGGCCATGCCCACCCAGTACAGCAGACCGAACACCACGAACAGGCTGATCATGTTGTTGCCGATCTTGGCCAGCGCCGTGCCCTGAATGATGGGCCCGATGGTCTGTCCCAGCACCACGCTGAGGAGGATGACCATCAGCGTATCGGGCAGGGAGTAGATCACGTCTACGATACGCATCATCACCAAGTCGACCTTGCCGCCGAAGTAGCCCGATATGGAGCCGTACAGCAGGCCGATCACCAGCACGATCAAGCTGGCGAACAGGCCCACCAGCAGGCTGACGCGCGCGCCGTACACCACGCGGATGAAGTAGTCGCGGCACAGCTCATCGGTGCCGAAGATGTGGGGGAAGATCTTGTCGCCCCGTTCGATGGCCTGCTTCTCCATCTTGGAGTATTCAAAGGGAGCCAGATTCTTGGCGCTCTTGTCGCGCTTACCGTCCACGGTGACCATTTCGGAGTAGCTGTAGGGGTACACCATGGGCACCACCACGATCATCAGCGTCAGGATCACCAGCACGATGATGCTGGCTACGGCCAGCGGGTTCTTCATCAGCTTGCGCATGCCATCGCGGAAGAAGGTGGTGGATTCGCGCATGGTCTCATGCTGCTGCTTTTCTTCCTCGGTGGCGGGGGCAAATTTCTGCAGGTCGAGCTGCATGCTCAGGAAATGCTTCCGGGGAAGCATATCGTCCTTAAATTCGTGTTTCATGGATGCTTCCTCCTTTATTCCAGAGTGATGCGCGGGTCGACCAGCTTATACACCAGGTCGCTGATCAGGGTAGCCATTACCATCAGCACCGCCAAAAAGATGGTGGTGGCCATGATCAGGGGATAGTCCTGATTGCCGATGGATTTCACAAACTGGGTGCCCAGTCCGCCGATGGTGAACACGGTCTCCACCACCATGGAGCCGGTCAGGATGTAGGCGGTCATGGGGCCCACATAGGTGATCACGGGGATGAGGCCGTTGCGCAGGGCATGCTTGAAGATGACCAGGCTGCCGCGCACGCCCTTGGCGCGGGCGGTGCGGATGTAATCCTGCCCCAGCACGTCCAGCATGCTGGACTTGGTCAGGCGGGTGATGTAGGCCATGGGGTTCATGGCCAGGGCGATCACCGGCAGGATGTAGTTGGGGTTGGCCGGGTTCCACACGCCGATCCACTTGAGCTGCAGGCAGAAGATGAGCAGCAGGAAGGTAGCCAGCACAAAGTTGGGCACAGACACCAGCAGCGTGGTGAAGAAGATGATGATGCGGTCCAGCCACTTGCCGCGGTTCAGGGCGGCGATGCAGCCCAGCACCAGCCCGCACACCACGGCGATGCACGCGGCCATCAGGCCCAGACGGGCGGACACACCGAAGCTTTCGGAGATGATATCGCTGATCTCGCGGTTGGTCTTGGTGGAGATGCCAAAGTCGCCATGGAGCAGGTTTTTGATATAGTTCACAAACTGCTCGCCCAGCGGTTTATCCAGCCCGAAGCGTTTTTCCAGCATGGCCATGGTAGCGGGGTCCTTGGCCTTTTCACTGGCGAAGGGGCCGCCGGGGATGGCGTTCATCGCAAAAAAGGTGATCGCCGCAATGATGAATACTGTCACGATCGCCAGCAGCAATCGTTTGACCGTATATTTGAGCATCGCTCGTTCCCTCCAAACGTTCTTTTTACGAATGATCGGATCATCCGTAAAACAGGGAGCTCCCTGTTTTGAAAGTATAGGCTTATATTTTACACATTTGTCGATATATTTGCAACTTTGATGGAAGGTTTTTACGGAACAAATACACAGAAAATACAATGGAAGGCGGGGTTTGGGGGCGGCGGGGGATGCATGGAGGGGTGAATAAACATGCATTGTGGTGTGCGGGAAGGGGGGAGGGAATGTTGTGTGCGGGTGGGGGGAGGTTGCTCCCCTTGCAGGGTACGCTGGCGCGCGGCTGGTTAAGGTTGCTCCCCTTGCAGGGGGAGCTATGGAGCGGCCCGCTCCGCTAGGGCCAGAGGGATGTCGGGGGGGGGACCCCGCACCGGTCCCCCCGGGACACCCCTCTGGACTCCCCGCCTCCCCCCTTCCCGCGCAAGGGGTAAACCCCTTGACCCCCGTGGGAGGGGAGTAACTTATCTAAGTCGCGGGAAGCATTTTCCACGGACGCGGCGAGAACCGCCCTACTTCTGCCTTCGGCAGAGCTGGGCTACGGGTGGGTTTACGAAGGGACTGTGCTTGCTAAGAAAATTGCAGAGGGAACAGCTATGTCGCCGCACGGCTAACTTGCTCAATGCCAGAGCGACCGGGTCGAAGGGAAGGGCCCCTTCGACTGAAGGGAGCGGCGCGCAAGAACGTTCGATGCGGAGGGCAGGCGCGGCGCTTCAGCGCCGCGAATGTCCGGTGCCGCTGGGAAGGAGGATCCAAGGAGGCACCTGCGGTGGGCACATGTTCCGGTACAATAATGGCCCGAAGGGCGGGGAACCTCGACGTTCCCCCTGGTCTCCTTGGCCGCCGGAGGCATCCCTGTTGCGCGTAAATTGCAGCTGTAGAGAAGCGTCAAGCATGCCGCCGCAAAGCCAATCAAAAAGCAACATCAATCAGCAACAAAGAACGCGCCCGCGCGTGCCGCCCGCCCCCCATCGCTCACTCCCCCACAAACGCCTCAATATCCCCCCGGATCACCTTCAGCGCACTGCGCCAGTAATCCGCATCGCGTACATCAATGCCCACGCTGGCCGCCACGTTGGGAATGGTGTCTGCACCGCAGGAGGCCAGCAATGCATTGTACCGCGGCAGGAAGGCCGCGCCTTCCTCCAAATACTTGCTGAAAACACCCAAACCAAACAAATGCCCGAATGCGTAGGGGAAATTGTAGAAATGCAGCCCCGTGCTGTAATAGTGGCTCTTGCAAAGCCACATGCCCGGATGCCGTACATCGGGATCCAACCCGTCGCCATAGGCCTCCTGCTGCGCATCCAGCATCATGCGGTTCAGCTCAGCCGCAGTGGGCATGTGTGTCTTGCGCGCCTCAAAGACCGCGCTCTCAAATAAGAAGCGGCTGTAAATGTCCACAATGGTCTGCGTGGCATCCTGCAAACTGCCCTCCAGCAGGGTGAAGGCCGTGTCCGCATCCGCATGCTTGCGTACCTCGTGCATCAGCAGCGTCTCGTTGAAAATGGAGGCCGTCTCCGCCAGCGGCATGGGCGGATCCGCCAGCAGCAGGGGCTTTTGCTCCATGCAGCGGTTGTGCCACGCGTGGCCCAGCTCGTGCGCCAGCGTGCTCACATCCGAAAAGCTGCCGGTGAAGTTGGTCAGGATGCGGCTCACCTTCTTTTCATGGCTGCCCCAGCAGAACGCGCCGCCGCTCTTTCCGGCGCGCGGATACATGTCGATCCAGCGGTTCTCGAACGCCTGATCGATGAACGCGCCCATATCGGGGCTGATGCGTGTGAAGGTCTCCACCAGCAGCGCGCGGGCCTCCTGCGCAGTGTAGGTGCGGCTGCTCTTGCCCATGGGCGCGAACAGATCGTAGAACGGCAGGCCGTTCTTGTGCCCCAGCAGCTCGGCCTTTTTGCGCAGATAGCGGCGGAAATCCGGCAGCGCCTCGCGGATGGCAGTCCACATGGCGTCCAAAGTGGCGTGATCCATGCGGCTGGTTTCCAGCGTCTGCATCAGCGGGTCGGCGTAGCCCTTGAGCTCGCACAGGGTGGCCGCTTCGCCCTTGATAGAGCCCAAGCAGTACGCCATGGCCGTTTCCACCTTGGCATAGGAGACCAGCTCCGCCTCGTAGGCCGCCTTGCGCACCGCGCCGTCCGCATCGTAGGCCATGCCGCGCACAGCGGGCAGCGGCAGGCTTTCACCCTTGTACTCCACCATGTGCGATCCCATCAGCCGGTCGCGCAGCTTGGAGAACGCATCGCCGCCGTTCAGCGACATCTTCAGCAGCCACTTTTCCATGTCGGCCGGCAGCATGTGCGCGGCGGCCTGTGCGTCCTCGCGCAGGATGAAAGCGTTGGCCGTCAGCTTCTCGCTGGAGGCGATGACCTCTTCCAAATTTTCCACACGGCCCACATAGCGCACCGTGCGGCTGTTCATCAGCTGCACGTCCACCATCAGCTGGCTCAGCTCGTCTGCCACGCGCAGGGCTTCGGCGTTGGTGTTGTCGGCCTCCAGCGTGAGCTGCGCATACGCGAAGGCGCGGCCCAGCAGCCGGTTCACCTCTTCGGTCAGGCCTACCAGCTTTTCCAGCTTGGCCGCCGCGTCCCCCTGCGCCGCCAGCAGCGCTTCCGCGCCCGCCACCGCAGCGCGGATCGCCCCGATGTCCGCGCGCAGCGCCGGGTCGTCAAAGCCGGTGTAGAAGATGGACAGATCCCATGTCATGGTTCATTTCCTCCCTTTTTGAAATCCATAATGAATGCGCAAAAGAAAAAAGCAAGGCCCGCAATCCCCGGTGAGGACTGCGGGCCGAAAGCATTACAGCTTGTTGATCAGCTCGTACATTTCGCGGTCGAAGTGCTTCTTCATCATCAGCGCATCGCCGATGGGCATGTTGAAGACGCGGCCGTGGCGGATGCCGATGGCCTGATTGGTGATGCCGCGGTTGAGCAGGTTCACAGCCAGATGACCGGCTTCGAAGGCGAAGGCGCTGTCCTTGGCGGTGGGCTGTGCGCCGCGCTGGGTGTAACCCACCACGGTGGCGCGGGTCTCGCAGCCGCTCATGTGCTCGATCATGCTGGCCAGACGCTCGGCGTTGATCTTGGAGTGCTCATGAATGTCGGGGTCGAACTGCTTCATGTAGTCGCGCCAAGTGTCGATCTCGGCCATGTTGTCCCAGCAGTGCTCGGAGATGATGCAGGTGGCGCGCAGGTTGCCCTTTTCCGTCAGGGTGCGGAAGCGCTCGGCGATCTCCGCCACGCTCCACTCCATCTCAGGCACGATCACCATTTCAGCGCCGGTGGCCATGGCGGTCTGCATGGCAACATCGCCGCAGTAGCGGCCCATCACCTGCACGACGCCGCGGCGGTCGTGGCTGCGGCTGGTGGCGCGGATGGAACGCACCGCGTCCACGCACACATTCACGCAGGTGTCGAAGCCCAGCGTCATTTCGGTGTAGCCAAGGTCGTTGTCCACCGTTCCGGGAATGCCCACGCAGGGCATGCCCAGCTCGCACAGGCGCATGGCGCCGGTGTAGCTGCCGTCGCCGCCGATGACCACCAGCGCGTCGATGCCCAGCTCACGCAGGTGCTTCACGGCTTCGCGGCGCACATCCGCCTCCTTGAAGGCGGTGCAGCGGGCCGTGCGCAGGAAGGTGCCGCCCATGTCGGCAATATCAAGAACAGTTTCGATATCCAGCGCGGCAATGTCGTCCAGCGGATTATCGCTCAAGCCCAGCAGGCCGTTGTAGCCGCGCTTGATGCCCATGAGCTGGATGCCGTGTGCCGCCGCGCAGCGCGCAACGCTCACGACCGCTGCGTTCATGCCGGGGGAGTCGCCGCCGCTGGTGAGGATACCAATCTTGCGGATCAAAGAAAATCACTCCTTGTTTCGATCAGACGGGCGCAATCACGCCCAAAATAGTATACCACAGGATTTTTTCCGCGCAAGGGGTACGGCAAAGTGTAAGCAATTACAATTCAGAAGGATAGTAGGGATGATCGTCGCGGCCCACATGCTTGAGGTAGGCGGTGGGGCTCATGCCCACCACGCGCTTGAACTGCTTGGAGAAATGGTAGGGATCCGGCATGCCGATCTCCACACCCGTCTGGCGCACGCTCATGCCGTCGCGCAGGAGGGTCTTGGCGCGCTCCATCTTGAGGAACTGCAGGTAGCCCAGCGGCGGGATGCCCAGCTCCGAGGTGAAGCGCTTGCGGAAGGTCTCCACCGGCATGCGGCTGATGGCTGCCATATCCGCCAGAGAGAACGAATCGCGGTAGCGGCAGGCGCGCAGCGCGTCCACCACGCGGGCGATCTCATGGCTGAGGGTGG
>CAZDEF010000092.1:0-8770 GCA_964504385.1 uncultured Oscillospiraceae bacterium | reverse complement strand
TCTTGCTTTTCCCATTTGAAAAGACCGCTGACGACTTTGTCAGCGGTCTGAGGCGGCATGATTACTCATGCAGCCTCCCCGAAAACAATATTATACTGTTTTATTGAGCCGCTCCCTCCGGCGACCTTTTTTGTTGTTGAGATATCAGCTGCGGCCCGCCAGCAGACCGCTGGCAAAGGCGAACAGCAGATTGTGGCCGCCGCAGCCGCCGTCCACATTGAGCATTTCGCCCGCCGCGTACAGGCCGGGGCAAAGGCGGCTCTGCATGGTGGCGGGGTCAAAATCCGCGCAGTCGATGCCGCCCGCCGTGACCTGCGCGCTGTCAAAGCCGCGCGTGCCTTCCACCTTCAGCGCGAAGTCCGCAATGACCCGCGCCAGCGCTTCCAGCGCCTCTGCCGAAACGGAAGGCCGGCAGCCAGCCGCGCGCCACAGCGCCTGCGCCAGCGGCGGACTGACCGCGCCCACCAGCAAATCCTTGCCCATGCGGCCCGCGCGCCGCTGCAGCCACGAAAGCACCTCCGTGTCCGCACTGCCCGTGACCGCCATGCGCAGATCCATGTGCAGCACGCTGCCCGGCTGAGCCATGCGCGACAGCTGCATGGCGGCGATGCCGCTCACGCCGTCCTCGGCAAAGAGCGCCTCTCCGCTGCTCTGCTGCCCGTTCAGGGCAAGCGCCGCGCGCACGCGCTGGCCGCTCAGCCCTTCCAGCGGCTTTTTCTCCGTCCGCAGCGCACACAGCGCCGGGCGCGGGGGGATCAGCCGGTGGCCAAAGGAGGTCAGCAGCCCATAGGCCGTGCCGTCCGTGCCGTGCACGGGCGCGGCGGCTCCCCCGGCGCACACGATGAGCCGGTCGGCGCGGTACTCCGCAGACTCCTCGCCCAGCATAGCGCCCGGCTTCACACGGCCGCTTTTCAGCACCGTGTCCGGCGCACATACCGCGCGCATGCAGCGCACGGAAAAACCGCCCTTCACAGCCCGCGCCTCCACGGCGCGCGCATTGGGCGTCAGCACGACCCCCAGCCGCTCCGCCTGCATCCGCAGCGCCTCCACCGCCGATGCGGCCAGAAACGACGCGGGATACATGCGCCCCTCCGCCTCGTGCACCAGCGGGATGCCCGCCTCCTCCAGAAAAGCGGCGGCATTTTCATAAGGCATGGCGCGCAGCACTGCAAGGCCGAAGGCGCAGTCGCCGTACAGCTCCGGCTGGCCGCAGTTGAGCAGATTGCCGCGCCCGTTTCCGGTCACGCCCAGCTTTTTCAGGGGTTTGCGGTTGCGGTCGAGCACCGTCACACGCTCGCCCCGCTGCGCGGCGGCAATGGCTGCCGCCATGCCGGACGCACCCGCGCCGATGATCAGCGTGTGCTTCATAGCTTCCTCATTTCGTCGATCAGGCGCTGCTCGTTGAGCAATGCCTCCAGCATGTACACATTCGAGCACAGCTTCTGCCCCGCCTGCGCCACCGCATCAATAAAATCCTTTTGCATGGCGCGCAGGCCGCCCTGCTCCAGCAGCGGGCACACGCACCATGCGCGCGGGTCGATCTCCGCCGAAACGGTCACTTTCTCCGTCTCCGCATGGGTCTCCACCTTCATGCGCAGGGGGAAGATGCGGCAGGCCAGCGGCCGGTGCTCGCGGCTGCAGCGCCCCTCGCACACCAGTCTTTTGCCGCCCTTGAACAGGGTGTCGTCCTCCACCAGATGAAAGGGGAAGCCTTCGATGGGCTCCTTGTAGAAGCTGTCCTCAAAGGGAAACAGCAGCATGCCGTTTTCGCCGTCGTCATCCGGGCTGGGCTGGCAGCACGCGCCGCCGCACAGCTTTCCGCAGTTCATCTTCAGCGGGGTGAGGGCGGCGAGCGGCTCGCGCGCTTCGGTCAGCGCTTTCACAGCGCCCGGCTTGGCAAGCAGGTTCATGATGATGGCCATGGGGATTCCTCCTGTGGTATACTCATGGGGAAGGGAAGGATGCGTCATGACAACGTTTGAATGCATTTTCGAAGCCGTCCGTCAGATCCCCTGCGGGCGGGTGAGCACCTACGGCGAGATCGCGCGGCTTGTGGGCAATCCTCGCCTGAGCCGCGTGGTGGGCTACGCCATGGGCGCGGCCCCGCAGGATGTGCCCTGTCACCGCGTGGTAAAGAAGGGCGGCGTGCTCAGCGACGCCTTCGAGCCGCTGGGACAGGCTTCGCACCGCATGCGGCTGGAAATGGAGGGCGTGCCCTTTCTGCCCGACGGCCGGGTGGATCTTCAGGCCTGCTTCTGGGCCGGGCCGCTGCGCGCCAAATAAAGCGCCAGCCCGGCCAGCGTCAGCGCGCCGCCGATCGCCACCGGCAGGGTGGGGATCTCGCCAAAGAGCAGCATGCTGAACAGCATGGCTCCCACGGGCTCGCCCAGCAGCGCAAAGCTGACCACATTGGCCGACACGCCCGCCAGCGCATAGGTGAACACCGCATGCCCCAGCAGCGTGGATCCGATCACCAGCCCCGCCATCCACGGCAACGCCGAAGCGGGCATCACAAATCCGCCCGATGCGGGCAAACAGCACGCCAGCAGCGCGGCGGTCGCAAAGTACAGCACGGGCGTGTATACATCCGCCGACAGCGTGCGGCGGATCTCCCGGTTGGTCAGCCAGTGCCCTGCCATCAGCACGGCTCCGGCCAGCGCCAGCAGACTGCTCTGCAACGTCCCGCCTTCCGCAGCGGCGGAGCCCGCCATGCCGCCCAGCGCGATGGTCAGCGCGCCCAGCAGCGCCAGCCCTGCGCCGGGCAGCGCCGCGCGGGGCGTTTTTTCGTGAAAGAACAGATCGCTGAAAAGCGATACAAACAGCGGCTGCGTGCACACCAGCGCTACGGATGCAAAGGTGCTGGTGCCGGTGAGCGAGGTGATCCACGTCAGATAATGCAGCGCCAGAAAGACGGCGGCCAGCAGGGTGAGCGCCCCTTCCCGCGCCGTGAAGCGAAAGGGGATCCCCTTTTTGCGGGCGCTGTGCGCATCCAGCGGCAGGATGAGCAGCCCCGCCGAGAGCATGCGCAGGAAGGCCACCGACGCCGGGCTGGCCCCGGCGTTCAGCGCGCCCTTGACCATGGGGCCGGAATAGCTGACCATGCACACGGCAAAGATCACCAGCGCCATGGGCGGAATGCCTCTGCGCTTCACGGCCGTTCGCCCGCCTTTCGCGCCTCGCTGTCGCGCAGACGCTTGAGCCACACCATCAGCACGGCCACATCCGCCGGGTTCACGCCGGGGATGCGCCCGGCCTGACTCAAGCTCTGGGGCCGCTTGGCCGCCAGCTTCTGCCGCGCTTCAATGCGCAGGCTTTCAATGCTCATATAATCCGTATCGTCCGGAATGCGCCAGTCCTCCATGGCGCGGGCGCGCGCCACCTGCGCGCGCTGCTTTTCCAGATAGCCCTCGTACTTCACGCCCAGCTCGGCCTGCACGCGCACATCGTCGGCATAGTCAGCGATCTCCGGGCACAGGGCCGTCAGCTTGTTCAGGTCGATCTCCGGGCGGCGCAGCAGTTCCTCGGCCGTGAGCGTATCGCCGGTGAGGGGCTGCGCATGCTGCGCAAGCCATGCATCGCGCTGGGGCGTGGCGGGCAGCTTGCAGGCATGCAGCGTCCGGCGCAGCTGCTGCGTACCCTCGCGTTTGCGCTCCAGCAGGCGCATGCGGTTTTCACCGGCCAGCCCGCGCCGGTAGCTCAGCTCGGTCAGGCGCAGGTCGGCATTGTCCTGCCGCAGCAGCAGCCGGTATTCGCTGCGGCTGGTCATCATGCGGTAGGGTTCATCCGTGCCCTTGGTGACCAGATCATCCACCATCACGCCCAGATAGCCCATATCACGGGTGATGATGAGCGGTTCCTTCTCCTGCAGGCGGCACGCGGCGTTGATGCCGGCCAGAATGCCCTGCGCGGCGGCCTCCTCATAGCCGGAGGTGCCGTTGACCTGACCGGCGAAGAACAACCCCGGCACGCGGCGGCTTTCCAGCGTGAGCTTCAGCTCGGTGGGGTCGATGCAGTCGTACTCGATGGCATAGGCCAGCCGCACCAGCACAGCGCGCTCCAGCCCGGGCACGGTGCGGTACATGGCCCACTGCACCTCCTCGGGCATGCTGGAGGACATTCCCTGCACATACCACTCGGGGCTGTTCAGCCCTTCCGGCTCCAGAAACAGCTGATGACGATCCTTGTCGGCAAAGCGGCGCACCTTATCCTCAATGGAGGGGCAGTAGCGCGCGCCGGTGCCCTTGATATCGCCGCGGAACATGGGGGAACGGTGCAGGTTTTCGCGGATGATGCGATGCGTTTCCTCGTTGGTATAGGTGAGGTAGCACATGCAGCGGTTGCGCAGCGGATACGAAACGCCGGTGCCTTCTTCCCCCGCCACGGTCAGAAAGCTGAAGGGCGTGATGGGGTCGTCGCCCGGCTGCGGCTCCATCTTGTCAAAGTCGATGGAGCGCACGTCCACGCGCGCGGGCGTGCCGGTTTTGAAACGGCGCAGCGCAAAGCCCAGATCGCACAGCGACTGGGAAAGCCCTTCGGCTCTCAGCAGGCCCTGCGGGCCGCTCTGCTTGCTGTAATCCCCGATGATGATACGGCTTTTCAGGTACACGCCGCCGCAGACCACGGCGCTGCGGCAGGGGATGCATTCGCCGGTCATGGTCTTCACGCCGCTCACCGCGCCGTTTTGAGTGAGGATCTCCATAGCCTCGCCCTGACGAATGGTGAGATTGGGGGTGGAAAACAGCACCTGCAGCATGTCCTCGTGGTAGCGGCGCTTATCGGCCTGCGCGCGCAGGCTGTGCACGGCGGGGCCTTTGCCCCGGTTGAGCATGCGCGACTGCAAAAAGTTCCGGTCGATGCACAGGCCCATCTCGCCGCCCAGCGCGTCCACCTCGCGCACCAGATGGCCCTTGCCCGTGCCGCCGATGGCCGGGTTGCACGGCATGAGCGCCACGGAGCCGATATCCAGCGTGAGCAGCAGGGTAGCCACCCCCATGCGCGCCGCGGCCAGCGCCGCCTCGCACCCGGCATGCCCCGCGCCGATAACGATCAGATCAAACATGAACGAAATTCCCCTTTTGTTTTCGCGTTACTTGGAAAACACATGCTTTTTCCAGAAATCCATGGCCGGGCCGAAGATGAGCGCAGCAATGACGGTGCCCTCGCGCAGCGTCCATTCGGTGGCAAAAATCAGCGTGAGCGCCACCGCCACCAGCACCAGCGCGATGTCGATCTTCTGGCGCAGCTTGCCCATGGTGGTGCCGGTGCGCTCGGCGATCATCTGGATGCAGCCCTCCATGGGGGTGCGCATGAGGTGTGTTTCCAGCACCATGGTGCAGCCGAAGGCGCTGATCAGGAAGGCCGCCACGCACACGAGCAGCCGCACGGGGTAGAAGCTGAACGTCACGTTCTGCAGCACCACATACAAAAAGAAATTGAGCACGGATCCGCCCAGCGTGATATACAGGATCTGCAAAAACTCCGTTTTGCGGAAATTGCGCCGTTCCATGGCGATCTGCCCCAGAAAGAAGCTGCCGTGAAACAGCATGGAAAACGTGCCCACCTTCATGCCGATGACATCAGCAATGGTGGTGATGGCGGCGTCCACCGGCAGCACGCCGATGCCCGCCTTGATGGCAAAAGCGACGGATGCATAGACCAACAGGATGCCAAGCAGGGTGCGGGCGATTTTCTTGACCATGGTTCAAACCTTCCTTCGTATGCGGTGATGATGGCATTGTACCACGGTTCATGCCAAAATGCGAAAAAAATACACTGCAAAAACAAAAAAATCTTTCTGTACCGATTTACAAACCGCGCGAGGTATGCTACAATAATTCCCGTCTTCCGTGCGGGAATGGCGGAATTGGCAGACGCGCATGATTCAGGTTCATGTGTACGTACGTACTTGCAGGTTCAAGTCCTGTTTCCCGCACCAAAATCCGGACGAATATTCGTCCGGATTTCTTTTTTGTTCGTCCAATATACCGAACGTTTGTCAGATCTTCTTTTGTGAATTGTTCGGATTTTGTCGCTCAAATGGACGTTTTTTCGCCCGAAAAAACCCACTCATGACACGACTCATGACACGGAAAACGGCAAAATCAGTTCGAAGGCCATGTCATAATGATTTAATATTTTTGGTGTTCGCTTGTCTGCTTCAGAAGACTGTCCTATAATGTAGAAGTGGAGTGTTTCACCTCCGTTCTCAATCGTGATGCAAGAGGGGGGGCAAGTCAGCGTGATCAGCAACTTTGAAGATTTTTATCAAGAGCTACTCAGATGTGGCTTTTCCATGGGTGGCGGCAATGCCAAGGGCATTTTTGCATTGATTGATTTTGACTGGCAGACCCAGGACGCGCTGGACACACCTGTGCGCTGGCACTGCGGCGACCCGGAGATCGATCCTTGGGAGTGGCGCATGCGTGTACTGGAGGAGCGGGACGACATCGCCTATGCCAAGGTGTTTTTCAAGACCAGTGGGTTTATCACTGAAGATTGGTATCCGTCTTTCTACGCCGTCCGAAGAGATGGCGAGAGCCTGCTTGAAGCGTATGAAGATGGAAAAGTCAGTCGCACTGCAAAGAAAATCTACGAGATTATTTCCAAAGAAGCCGTGGCGCTGCATGAGATTAAGTCCCTGGGCGGCTTTGGCAAGGAAGACAAATCCGCCTTTGACCGGGCGATGGTCGAGCTGCAGATGGGCATGTACATCACCATGATTGGACGCAAACAGAAGAGAAGCCAATATGGTATTGAATACGGTTGGAACAGTACAGTATTCGCCACCGTGGAGGATTTCTGGGCTGAACGTGGATGTGCAATCCCGGAACTGGACGCAGGGAAAAGTTATGAAAAGATCCGGCAGCAGATCCTGCGCTTGAACCCGGCAGCAGAAGAAAAGACGATCCGCAAATTCATACTGGGAAAGTAGCGGCACGATCGTATGCGTATGAAAACTTGAATTTGGAGGTATGCAGATGAATGCGCTAATCAAAGAGTATATAGATCAATATCCAAGCGGCATCATTGACATGTACCATGCTTTGAGAAAACTGATTTTTGATAGTGTTATGCCTGAACCACAGGAAACGATGTGGGCCAAACTTCCGACCTATTCTGTGGGTGAATCTTTTGTCAGGCTTATTCCGTTCAAAGATCATATCAACATTGAAGCAAAGGCCGTGTCTGCAAACAAGGAAATGTTAGCAGGATATAAAATTACACCCAAGGGAATGCTGCAAATTTTCATCAAGCAAGATATTCCTGTGGATGTATTGAAAAAGATATTCGCTGAAACATTCGGATCATAAAACCCGATATGCTGGGGAGACGAGAAATTCATTTTCCATGATTTGGGGAGGGCGCAATGATTCGCGCATCACCGTGCATTGCGTTTGTTTGACCACACAGGAAAACGAGCATCCGGATTTTTGCCGGATGCTCGTCTTTTGTCGATGCTGGAAAAATTGTTCCTTCAGAATCCTTCCGCCACCTGCGCAATGATGCGAACATAGGACTAGAATTTTCTTAGTTGCAACTGTGCTGTTGAAACCTCCCGCATATTTTGGTATACTACAGCCGTTGCACGATTCGTATCAGGCAGAGTAGCTTCTGGCGCGTCAAGTGCTCATGGACGGGGAGTTGTCATGAGACGAAACCAGTTCTCACTGGTGCGGTGCCAGCGGCGCATCCCGCTGTCTTGGTCGCTGCCTCCTGCGAGTCATGATGACAAATTCTTCTCGCGAGGAGGTCTTTTTGTGTTACAAAAAGAGAATGATGGTCGTCTATCTACTCGGAAACTGGTATTTCTTGCGCTGATGGTTGCCATGAATGTCGTGCTGGGAAGGTTGAGCATTCAGTTTACGCAGGAAATAAGGATCAGCATCGTAGGATTTCTGCCGATTGCCATGGCAGCCTATCTCATGGGGCCAGCTTACGGCGCCATGGCTGGTGCACTTGGCGATATCGTCAATTACCTGCTGTTTACTCATGCGTTCGGGCCGTATTTCCCTGGCTACTCTATCACGGCCGCACTATCAGGAATGTGGTATGGCATGGTTCTCTTTGATAAGGAGATAACTTGGAAGCGTGCCACCTTGGCGATCCTCCCAGTCATCGTCATTGGAGAAATGGGGCTGAACTCTGTATGGGTCTATATTCTCTACAGCAAGACATTTTGGGCTAAGCTTCCGTTGAGACTATTGACCAATGCGTTGGAGGCACCGTTGAAGATTCTTCTGCTGACGGGAATGACACGGCTTCTCAATAGAATTCCGAAATCCCATAGAAACTTGTGAGAATGGACGAAAACCAAGACAGCAAGATCAGTAAGCTAAAGGGAGCCGGCATAGCGCTGGCTCCTGTTAATTTGCTGATGAATTCAGGTGTAATGAGATATGTCTAAAATCGCGGATGATTTTTGACTTTGGACATGCTATACTGGTATCGTCAAAGGCGAGAAGCTTCTGCTACAGCAGGTGCTTCTTTTCTTTGGGCGACCATTACGGTATCGCCGCTGCTTGATCCAGAGAACAGGATGTCTAAAATCGCGGATGAAATTTGCTTTTAGACATGCTATACTGGTATCGTCGAAAGAGTGAAAGACACCTGCGAGACCAGGCAGGTAACTTCACCTTCGACCTGTACTGGTGAACTTCGGAACAGAGGCACAGCAGTACCGTAACCCCCAAAGCCCCATAGAAGAAGACACAGGCCGCTCAGGAAACTGAGTGGCCTTTTGTTGTGCAGTTCAGGCGCCATGTCCACCGTG
>CAZDEF010000091.1:0-8862 GCA_964504385.1 uncultured Oscillospiraceae bacterium | reverse complement strand
CACTTGGCCTGGATAGCGCCCTGCAGGTCGCAGGAAGGCTGAGACAGGAACATGTTGGTCCAGGGCTCTTCCAGAGCGCCAATCTCGCCCTTGCGGGTGCAGCGGCCGTCCATGCCCATCATGAAGAGGGGGGTGCCCACTTCTTCAGCCACGGGAGCCAGCGCGATGTCGATGTTCGCCTGGTGAGGACCAACGATGGCCACGCAGCCCATGGAAGCCAGCTCTTTGTAAGCCATGATGGAGGTGTCAACGTCGGACTTGGAGTCCTTCTTCACCAGTTCGATCATGTACTTTTCGCCATTGATGTCGATGCCGCCTTCGCGGTTGATTAGCTCAACAGCCCAGTCCACACCGCCCTCGATCATGTTGCCCATGACAGAGGAGTTACCGGACAGCGCCTGGATGGTGCCGATTTTGACCGTCTTCTCCTCAGCCGCAGCGAGCGTGCACAGCGACAGAACGAGACATACAGTCAGGAGGATACTGAGAACCTTTTTCATTGTGTTTGGTCTCCCTTCATATTTTTATGAACCATCATCGCGATGGTTTATAACGATTCCTGTACAGTGTATTCGTCCTCCGGATCAAAGCCGGGCACTGCCACGTTGAGGATCTTCATTTGCCCAACGGGCCTGTGCACACATCCGGGACGGATCATCACTGTGTCCAAAGGCTTCACAGGGACTTTTTCCCCATCCAGTTCCAGATAGCCTTCACCTTCCAAAATGGTATAGCATTCGGTCATGATACGATGAAAATGAGGAACGGAGTCCTGCTTGACATCCAGCAGATGAACCGTTGCCAGCCGCCCCTCCGCGTCCATAAAAGCACGTTTGGAAAAGCCGCAGGGACATTCGCGCGCCGGGATCTCCTGCAAGGATTCCTTCAGATACCTGTGCATACACAAAGAACCTCCCCCGAACCGCTCATTGAACCTTCTCATCCTTTATATGCTAGTATACCATCTGCAGAAAAATTGTCAACTATTTGACGAACGAAACGCGAAAATAATGTTTCCTCACCACGTTTTTTGGCATTGATCTATGTGTTTTGCATAATGATGGCATTGTATTTTTATGCTGGAAATCCAGTTAAAAATGCAAATAAATTGTCATATGAGATCATATCAAAAAGGCGATACTTGGTCAAAGCGAACCAAGCATCGCCCGTTTTTTGCGCCGTGTCCTGCACAGCCCTACCTGATTTCAGGCTTCTTCAAGCCAGCTTTCGCCGAAAACAACGGCCGGCTTCAGCGGCGGCACCCGCAGTTACAGCCGCAGCTGCCGGTATTGCACGCAGCATTGTTGATGGCCACTTCATCGTTGTTGCACAGGGAAGCAGGCGGGAAGAGCGGCAAGCTGAAGAACTCATCGCACACATTTTCCGCAAATTCTTCGCAGGGCGGGATGGAGCAGAAGCCGTAGGAAGGAACCAGGATTTCGACCTGAGCCAGCACTTTCAGCACCACTGTCACGCACACGGTCAGGCTGAAGCGGTTGTTGCCCGTATAGGTTCCCGCCACGCAGATGGCACTGACCATGCTTTCCAGACAATACGGCACGATGGATTCATCCGGAATGGACAGCAGCACATCCTTATCGACCGTGATCACGCCCTTGCCGATGTATTCCACGCCGCGGCTGTCCGCAAACAGAATGTCGATCGGCACATCGATCTTGCAGCGCACGCGGGCGAAGCAGGGACGGTCGCACAGGCGCTCCACCGTCAGGTTGCGGATGGTGCCCTCCGTGCTGGTGGAACGGCAGCTTTCAAACGTGATGGGCGGCGCGGGAGGAGAGGTGGGCGGCACGGTCTCAGCCGTTGCATCGGTGCAGGAACAGCAGCACCCGCAGCCGCTGCCGCATGGATTGGCCACCATGGCATAGCTGGTGATGGTCACTTCCTTGTCGTCCAGCTGTTCCTGCTGCAAGCAGCTATCGTACACCCGCTTGACCTGAATGCACACCTTCTCCTGCAGGCCGTCCAGAGCACTGCCGGAGATCGCGCCGGGACAGGCGCATGGATGGGCGTTCTTGTAAGAATAGAAAGACATTGGCACGCCTCCTTTTTGTTGTCGGCCGCAAGGAGGCTTTGGCTTTTCCGCGTCCCTTGCCGCCGTTCACTGATAGCGTATGGCGAAGGTCGCGAAGCGTGCAGAATTTTACACGATGATCTGCTCTACGGTGTAGCCCATGTTTTCCAGTTCCGTCAGGATGCTGTCCTCTTCCAGCACCAGATGCATCAAACCCACCGTGACAAAGTACGACTGCTGCTCTCCAGTTTCCAGCCATTCATGCAGCGTCTGCGCCATGCGGCGGTTACGGGTGGTGATGAGCGCCTCATGATACTCCTGTGCCAGCTGAGGTTCCTGCTCCCCGGCCATTCCCACACGGTAGGTTTCCGCAAATGCCTGTGCATTCCCCTCTGCCCACCACACAGGCCACTTGGTCAGTTCGTCCGTCCCGCCGCTTTCGGAATGGAGTACCGCGTTGCATGCGTCCGCCAGCAGGTATTCCTGTAAAGCCGGGCTGAAGTTGTCCATCAGCTGCAGCTGTTCTTCCGCTGTTTCCAGATAGCAGATCGTTTTACTGCCCGCCTGTTTGCGCACCTGCTTTTCGACTCCAAGCACCGAAGCGCTGCCCGTTGTGCCGCCCGTCTGTAGCGACAGGCTTTGCACGGAAAGCATGCTGGTGATCGCCCATGGTTTGAGGCGATCCAACTGTTCCATGGAATAGCCTGTTTGGGCAGCAACCGCCGTCAACTGTTCATAGCATGCCGCGCTGATGTGACTGCTCAATTCATCCCCCTGCGGATAGTACATCAGGCGCTGCATGGCCAGCACAGCTGCATCGCTTTCCGTATCGCACTCAAATACCAGCGCGTCCGCGCGGCTCAGGGCCTCGCGAATGGCGCTGCTCATGGGGTACATTTCGCGGCTGCCCGCATGGATGCTGCCTAGGATCACCATTTCCTTTCGGCCGCCGTACACACGGTAGAAAATGCCCTGACTTTCTGTTCGTTCCATCCATAGAATACCGGCTGCCAGCAGCACGCACAGTACAGCGCACAGAGCCGGGCTCCATTTCTGCTTCTTTTTCATTCCAGTTCCTCCAGCCGCTTCGCAGCTGTCTCCAACGCATGCTCCATCTGCCAGTGCGGCGGCAGCAGCACTTCATACTCACGGTCGTAATACCGTTCGTCCATCAGCACCACCATGCCGGTGTCGTTCTCGGAACGTATGACACGTCCGGCGGCCTGCAGCACCTTGTGCATGCCGGGAAAGCGGCATGCGTAGGAAAAGCCGTCGCCAAAGTGTTTCTGATAGCAGCATCGAATGGCCGTGATGCGCGCCGACGGAATGGGCAGTCCGACACCTATAATTGCCGCGCCAACCAGCTGCCTCCCGGGCAAATCGATGCCTTCGCTGAACAGTCCGCCCAGCACGCACATGCCCAGCCGCGGCTTTTCCGTCTGCGAAAACGCTTCCAAAAACGCTTGACGTTCTTCCTCGCTCATATCCCGCTGCTGGATCCACAGGGCAGGCAGCGTATCTGTATCCATGCAGGCCAATACCCGATCCATATATGCATAGCTTGGAAAAAACGCGATCCAGTTGCCCCGATGCAGCGTCACCGCCTTTTGCAATGCATCGGCAATTTGCTGCGCACTTTTCTCGCGCTGTTCATACCGGGTGCAGATGCGCTGCCGAACCACAGCCAAATGCTCTGGCGGAAAAGGGGACGGCAAGGCAAAGCACGCGTCTTCCTCCTGACCGCCCAGCAGCTGCTTCATGGCCGGCAGCGGTTCCAGCGTAGCGGAAAAGAGCACAGCTCCGCGCATTCCCTTGGTGAGCCGGGTGATCTCCTTCCCGGGCAACAGGCAATACAGCGTCAGCGTTCGTTCCTTGCCGTGCCTTTCCAGCAGGATGGCATAATCCTCGTCCAAATGCTCGCATGCATACGCAAACGGCAGCAGCTGACGGATCAGCTCCTGCACCCCGGTATGCCCTACACATTCCAACGCGATTGTCAAAGCAGCGCGCACTTTGGCAACCGCAGTTTCGGGAAGCGTGTCCAGTTGGGTCTCCTCACGTTCGGCCTCCAGAGTGCGCAGCGCCTTGACCGCTTCACCCAATGCGCGGTACAGCGGCTGCTTTCTCCCATACAGCTTTCCATATTCCGCCCGAATGCGCGTAAGCTCCCGGCTGTCCGCACTGCCGGACAGGCTTTCCCGCACGCGCTCTACTGTGTGATGCGCCTCATCCACCAGCAGCGTTGCGTGCGCCTTGCGCTGCGCAAGCCGCTTGATCTGAGCAAAGGGATCGAATACATAATTCAGATCCATCATCACCACGTCGGCCAGCTCCGTCAGTGCCAGCGCCAGCTCAAACGGGCACAGGTGATGCCTCTCGGCAAGCGCCAGCACGGTCGGCTCATCCCAGATCAGACAGGTCGAGTTGAGCAGTTCATCCACGGCTTCTCTTTGCCGCAAGTAGTGTCCCTTGGCACGCGGGCAATCATCGGGGTGACAGCGCACTGGTTTGGGACAGAGTTTTTCTTTAGCGGTCAGCACACAGCAGCGCGCATGCATACCGTTGGCTCGCATGCGTTCCAGCGCGTTGAGCGGACTTTGCCGCGCCGTATTGCGTGCCGTCAGATACAGCACCTGCTCCGTTTTTCCTTCACCCAGCGCCTTGAGCGCAGGAAACAGCACCGCAGCGCTCTTTCCCGTGCCGGTTGGAAGGCTGGCAAACAACCGTTTTCTCCGGATGATGGCCGTGTAGACCTGCACCGCCAGTTCGCGTTGTCCCCTGCGGTAGCTTGCAAAAGGAAAGCCAAGCGCCTTCAGGCTTGCGTCGCGCTGCCTGCGGTGCGCCAGCTCCCTCGCGGCAAAGGCGGCATATGGGGCCAGCAAGTCTCTCATTTGAGCGTCCAGCTCTGCGGCGCAGGCTGTTTCTTCAAAGTTCGCCAGCGCATGTCCATCCTCATCCGCATAGCATACGCTGAAGCGCACGCGCTCGCAAGGCCTTTCAAGCGCCAGCATTGCGGCGTAGCACATCGCCTGCGCACGATGCTCCGGAAAAGGCTGTGCAGGCGCTTCGCCGCTGAGTTTGATTTCTTCGATCAGCGGTACTTCGCCGTCGAACAGCGCATCCATGCGTCCATACACCAGCAGTGCCAACCCGTCGATCTCGTACAGATGGCGGATGCTCTTTTCCGTCTCCCCTTCACTCTGGGCTTGGCGCGCCTGATGAGCGCGCGTACCGGCAAGCAGGGCCGAGGCATCGGCAGCCGGCAGGATATCCGGCTGGAAATAAGAAAAGGCCACCAGCTCGCGGACGGAAATGCGCAGTGTTTCTTCCACGGTGATGACCTCCTTTTGCAGCGAGGGATCAGTCTCTGCTGTTATTGCGGGAAATGAGGAGCAGACGCAGTAGCTGCAGCAGGCTGCTGATGGCGGAGGCAACGTAGGTGAGCGCAGCAGCGTCCAGCACAGCCTTGGCTCCGGAAAGCTCCGTTTCGGTCAAATAGCCGCCGCTGCGCAGCTCGCGGAGCGCCCGTCCGGAGGCGTTGAACTCCACCGGCAGCGTGACCAGAGCAAACAGCAGCGTGAGCGCAAAGCAGACAATGCCGACATTGATCAGCGGTTCCCAGCTGAACACTATGCCCAGCATGAAAATGGGAAAGTACAGTTTGCTGCCGATATTCACCACCGGCACCATGGCCGAGCGCAAACGCAGCATGGGATAGCCTTCCTTCTGCTGCATGGCATGCCCGCATTCATGGGCGGCCACGCCAATGGCCGCCACGCTGCTGCTGCCATGCACGTCGAGGCTGAGGCGCAGCACGTTGCTGCGCGGATCGTAGTGATCGGTCAGACTGCCGGTGGTGGGTTCGATGGCGACATTGTCGCAGCCGTTGTGATTCAGCAGCATTCTCGCCACGCGTTCAGCGTTCATGCCGTTCGCAGCCATTACCCGCTGATACTTGGAAAAGGCCGATGACACCTTGTGCTGCGCCCATATTCCCAGCAGCAGGCCGGGAATGACCAGGATCATGGTCCAATCGTAGTAAAACATAGTCTTCCTCCTTGCGAGACCAAATATTGTCTCAGCATTAGCATACACCATTTTGGTGAAAATTCAACCTTGGTTTGCTGAAATGTCATGGATAGTGTACGTATACCGCACGTTTGCACCGGGCACACTGTAGTGGAGGAGGTGAAGCGGTGTGCGCAGTCTTTTTCGCGGCGGCGGTCAGGAGTGGCTGTGGCTGCTGCTATCCGCCACGCTGTTTGCGTGCGCTTTGCTGCTGCCCCTGCGCTGCGCGCTGGGGGATGAACCGACACGGGAGGAGCAGCGCCTGTGGGAAGCGTACCAGCAGGGCGAAATCATCCGTCTGCACGTTGTGGCGCATTCCGACTCACCGGAAGATCAGGCCTTGAAGCTGGCGGTGCGCGATGCGGTGATCGACCGTTTCGGGCAGCTGCTTTCAGGCATCGGTGCAATGGATTTTGAACAGGCCAACGCTGTGCTGAAGGGGTGTCTCTCCGACATTCGATTGACTGCGGAAAACTGCGCCCTGCAGCATGGCTTTAAGGGCGTCGTCACCGTTCAGGCCGGCCTGATGCAGCTGCCTGCGAAGCGCTACGGCAGCATCATCCTGCCAGCCGGAGAGTATCACGCGCTGCGGATCACGCTGGGCAGCGGCCAAGGGCAGAACTGGTGGTGCGTGCTGTATCCACAGCTGTGTCTGGCATTGGCGCAGGAAGGCACCGAAAGCGAGGACGCCATCGTGTGGCGCTCCGAGCGAATCTGGCGGCAATGGCTGGCTCTTCCGGTCTGATGGGAAATGTGTTATAATACTGCCGAAACCACCCGTGGAGGTTCGGCTGATGTCGTTTGATTTTCTTCCCATCACCCCGCAGGAAGTAGCCCAGCGCGGCTGGGAACAGCCTGATTTCGTCTATGTTGTCGGCGAGGCCTATGTGGATCATCCCTCCTTCGGCCACGCCATCATTGGCCGCGTGCTGGAGAACGCGGGCTATAAAGTGGCCATGCTGTGCCTGCCGGAGTATCACAGCGCCGATGCATTCAAATCATTCGGCCAGCCCCGGCTGGGCTTTTTGGTCTCCTCCGGCGTTATCGACAGCATGGTCAATCACTACACCGTGGCCAAGAAGCGGCGCAACACCGATGCCTATGCACCCGGCGGGCGGGCCGGCATGCGTCCGGATCGTGCCGTGACCGTGTACTGCAACCGTATCCACGAGGCTTATCCCCGCATGCCCATTCTGATCGGCGGTGTAGAAGCCTCTCTGCGCCGTTTTTCCCATTACGACTATTGGGATGACAAAGTGCGCCGCAGCGTGCTGGTGGACAGCGCCGCCACGCTTTTGATGTACGGCATGGGCGAAAAGACCATTCTGGACTGCTGCGACTGGGTGGCGCGCGGCATGCCGCTGCACGAGCGCGTTTCGCTGCGCGGCGTGTGCTACATGGCCAAGGAACCGCCGAAGGGAGCAGTGCTGCTGCCATCGCACGATGAGATCTGCAAAGACAAGCAGGCCTATTGCCGTGCTTTCATGCTGGAGTATCAGGAGCAGGATCCCGTTCGCGGTCAAGTGCTGTGCCAGCAGCAGGACAGTCAGCGCTATCTGGTGCAGAATCCGCCCGTCCTACCGCTCAACCGCAGCGAGCTGGACGCGGTGTACGACTTGCCCTTTACCCGTCGCGCCCATCCCAGCTACGACCGTTTGGGCGGCGTACCCGCGCTGCAGGAGGTGCGTTTTTCGCTCAGCGCCACGCGCGGCTGTTTTGGTTCGTGCAATTTCTGCGCGCTCACCTTTCATCAGGGGCGTATCGTTACTTCCAGAAGCGAAGAATCGCTTTTGAAAGAAGCCAAGCTGCTGACCACCTTCCCGGATTTTAAAGGATATATTCACGACGTAGGCGGGCCTACAGCCAATTTCCGCGCGCCTGCTTGCGAAAAGCAGCTCAAGAGCGGCGTATGCAAAAACCGGCAGTGTCTCTTCCCCACTCCATGCAAAAACATGAAGGTGAGCCATCAGGAGCTGGTGGAGCTGCTGCGCAAGATGCGCGCACTGCCCAAGGTAAAAAAGGTGTTCATCCGTTCCGGCATCCGCTTCGATTACCTGATGGCCGATAAGGACGACACCTTCCTGCGCGAGCTGTGCAAGCACCACATCAGCGGTCAATTAAAGGTCGCGCCGGAGCATATCAGCCAGAACGTGCTGAGCAAAATGGGCAAACCGCGCCGTGAGGTATATGATGCGTTTGTGGCCAAGTACAAGGCCATCAACGAGAAGCTGGGCATGAAGCAATATTTGGTGCCCTATCTGATGAGCAGTCACCCCGGAAGCACCCTGCGCGATGCGGTGGAGCTGGCGGAATACCTGCGCGATATCGGTCATCAGCCCGAGCAGGTACAGGATTTCTATCCAACACCCGGCACCATGAGCACCTGCATGTATTACACCGGACTGGATCCACGCGACATGACGCCAGTGTATGTGCCCCGCACACCGCACGAAAAAGCCATGCAGCGCGCGCTTCTGCAATTCAAGAATCCCGCCAATTATGATCTGGTGACCGAAGCGCTCCGCCTGTGCGGACGCGAAGACCTGATCGGCTTTCACGCCAAGGCGCTGGTGCCTCCGCGCCAGTTCACCCACGCTCCGCGCAGCGGCGCACAGGCCAAGCCGCAGCACAGCAATGCGCGGCGGCAGCCCGCGCGAAACAGTCGCAGAAAATGAAACAGGAAGCCAGTCTCCTTTACTGGGAGACTGGCTCAGACCGCTGAAAAACGCCATGTTTTCAAGAGAAAGCATGGCGTTTTAGTA
>CAZDEF010000090.1:0-9095 GCA_964504385.1 uncultured Oscillospiraceae bacterium | reverse complement strand
CTGTGACCCTCTGCTTGTAAGGCAGATGCTCTCCCAGCTGAGCTATGCTCCCCTGACCTCGTTTGTCGCGCTCTTGCGGCGACGTGTTATATATTACTTCAAATCGAATCATTTGTCAATACGAAAAATGAAAAAAACACGAATTTTTTTAAAGAGTTTCAAACGTGGAAAAGGTAGCACCATATTTCACAAGACAATTGCGGGTTTTCCGCGTTTTGTGCTATACTGTGCTTGAAAACGATGGCACAAGGAGAAAGAGAAGATGGATGCATGGATGGAAAAAGTCATTGAGAAAATGCGTGAAAATGAGTTTACCGTGTTGTATGCAGCTACGGCTGCGGAAGCACGCGAAGTGCTGGCTGCAAAGATCGATGGGGGGAAGAGCGTAGGCGTGGGCGGTTCTGTCACCATTCGTCAGCTGGAAGTGCTGCCGTTGCTGGAGGAGAAAGGATGCAGCGTCATCAGCCACTGGGGCATTGCGGGCGATGAGGCGGAAGCGCGAATGAAACAGGCGCGCGAGGCCGATGTGTATCTGTGCTCAGCCAATGCCATTACCAGCAGTGGCAAGTTGATGATGATCGACGGGCGCGGCAACCGCGTGGGGGCGATCTGCGATGGCCCTGCTGAAGTCTATTTTGTGGCCAGTGTGGACAAGATCGTGAACGGCGGCACAAGCGCGGCCATTGCCCGTATCAAGCGCGATGCTGCGCCGCCCAACTGCAAGCGCCTGGGCTTGTCTACGCCCTGCGCGGAAACCGGTGTATGCGGTGGTGAAGCATGCACGGATCCCAGCTGCAGACTGACGCTTGTGGTGGACAAAGTGCCGCGCAAACGCAAAATGACCGTGCTGCTGGTGGGAGAAAAGCTGGGCTACTGATCGGCAGATGGTCATTTCAAAAGAGCTTTCTGAATAAAAACAGGCTGCTACAGAAGAAGAGCTGCAGCAGCCTGTTTTCTATTCAGCTTTTGACGACACAGCAGTCATGGATCCCATAATAGGCAAAGCAGGCCAGCGCCGTCTCGTCAATGCGTTCGCCGCAGGCCACGATGGGAATGGCCGGCGGACAGTTCACCGTAGCCGTGGCCAGCACACGGCCCAAGGCTTGGGATACGGGAATGGTTTCCTGCGGTGCAAACAGCGCTTCACGCGCGGTCATCACCTGAACCGGTCGGTTCAGTACAGGCGGCCTGTCCAGTAGCGCAGAACGCTTCTCTGTGTGCAGCAGCACATTTTCGAGTAAATCGAAAGCCGCAGGGGGAAGCTGGGGCGTGAACATCAGCACCACGAAATCCGGATCGCAGAATTCGCACACGATGCCGTGCACAGCCAGCACATCCGCCAGCTCCACGCCGGTGTAGCCGATGGATTTTGCCGCAATGGTCAGCTTGAGCGGCTCAGTTCCCATCAGGCGATAACCAAAGGTATTCAGGGCTGCTTTCAGTTTATCTGCGCGGCGAACGACCTTCTCCAGCGCAGTGCGGCATTCGCTGTCCAGATAGCGGTTGGCCGCATCCAGCGATTGCAGGATCAGATAGGAGGGACTGGTGGAGGCGAATAGCGACAGCGCGCGCTGGGCCTGCTGTGCAAGCAGCGCAGGCGCGGTACGGCTGATGTGCAGGTATGCGCCTCCGGTCAGTACGGGCAGGGTTTTGTGCGCAGAATCGCAGCAGAGATCCGCTCCTTGATCCATCGGGTGCAATGAAGGCGTGAGAAAATGCGTATAAGCGCCGTGTGCATTGTCTACCAGCAGCAGCGTGCCGTGATGGTGACACAGCTGCGCCAATGCCCGGATATCGCTCATCGTGCCCAGATAATCCGGGCTGGTCACATAAACGGCTGCGGGTCGTTCACGGATCAGGCGTTCCTCCAGTGTGGCGGCGCCAATGCGGCAGGAAAGCGTATCGCCGGCGTTTTCAGAAAACAGCCAGCCGACCTGCGCATCCACCAGTGCAGCCCCGGTGATGAACGTCTTGTGGGCGTTGCGCCCGGCCAGAATGAGCGGCGGCCGCCCGGTGCTTCGCGCATGCAGGACGGCCAGATACAGCATGGCCCGGATGCACAGCGACGAGCCCTCGGCAGAGTACAGCGTGTCGGCGGTGCCAAACAGCGCGCTGGCGTTTTTTTCGCTCTCGCGAATGATGCCCTTTGCATCGTACAGCACATCCGCACCATCAATTTCGGTGATATCCAGCCCTTCCGGGCCGATCACAGACACGCCCTTGTGGCCCGGCATGTGAAAACGCAGCTTGCCGCTGCTTTGGTAAGCAGCGGCAAAGTCGCAAATCGGCGTATTCATCATTCTTCATCACCCATGAGCTTGGCAGCCTCCAGCATGATGGCACATTCCATACGCTTGCGGAACAGCTTGCAGCCATATTCATACACGCCGGTCACTTTGCCGGTGGCATGGTAGGCATTGGCCGCGCAGCCGCCGGAGCAGTACAGCTTGGCCCAGCAGTCGGCGCATTCGGGGTGGGCGTACACATTGCAGCCTGCAAATTCATCCTGCACTTTGTGATTGGTCACACCCTCCCACACATTGCCCAGCTTGAACTTTTCTTCGCCCACAAACTGATGGCAGGGGTACAAATCGCCCCAAGGCGTCACGGCCATGTATTCAGTGCCGGATCCGCAGCCGGAAACGCGCTTGTAGATGCAGGGGCCGCCGATCAGGTCGATCATATAGTGATAGAAGGTAAAGGGATCGCCTTCACGATGACGCTTGAGCATCAGCTGCGCTAGCTTTTCGTACTGCTCCATCACCACAGGCAGATCTTCGTCCGTCAGCTCGGACGAATCCCCCGGCGCGCAGACAACAGGCTCCATGCTCAGTTCTTTGAATCCCAGATCCAGCATCACCTCGATGTCCTTCAGAAAATCGGGATTGGCATGGGTGAAGGTGCCGCGCATGTAATAATCCTTGTCGCCGCGTGCCTGAACCAGCTGCTGGAACTTGGGAACGATCTGGTCCCAGCTGCCCTTACCGGCGTAGTCCACGCGGTATCGGTCGTGGATCTCCTTGCGGCCGTCAAGGCTGAGCACCACGTTGCTGCATTCGCGGTTGGCAAAGTCGATCACATCATCGTTGATGAGCATGCCGTTGGTCGTGAGGGTGAATCGGAAGTTCTTGTTGCACTCTTTCTCACGGCTGCGGGCATAGGCTACCAGCTGCTTCACCACGTCAAAGTTCATCAGCGGCTCGCCGCCGAAAAAATCCACCTCAAGGTTGCGGCGTGTGCCGGAATTTTCAATCAAAAAATCCAGCGCCTGTTTGCCTACCTCAAAACTCATCACAGCGCGGTCGCCATGGTACTTGCCCTGAGAGGCAAAGCAGTAGGTGCAGTTGAGATTGCAGGTGTGGGCCACATGCAGGCACAGCGCCTTTACCACGCCTGCCGTGCGCTGCTTGAGCTGACCGGCGATGGGGGCGAAGGAATCGGGCGTGAACAGCTTGCCGGCTTCCTTCAGCTGGGCGATCTGGTCAAGGCATTCCTCCAGCTCTTCGCGGGTCACTTCGGCGTGGTCGGCGTATTTCTCCAGCATCTGGGCGAGGATTTCTTCGCGGTCGTGATCCTCGTACAGGCCGATGACATCGTAGGCCACTTCGTCCACCAGATGTACGGAGCCGGAGTAGATGTCCAGCACGATGTGATGGCCGCCCAGTTCATATCTGTGAATCATGGAGCAAACTCCTTCAAAAATAGATTTTCATGAAAAATGCCGCCATTGCAGGCGGCATTTTCGGGATCGCAGGCGAAATTACTTGCTCTCCTTGGTGTTTTCGCACTTCTGGTTGGCAATGCCGCAGCTGGTCTTGCAAGCGGACTGGCAAGAGGTCTGGCATTCGCCGCAGCCGCCGTTCTTGGCGCTGTCGCAGAGATTACGGGTTTCCAGAGTCTTGATGTGCTTCATTGAAATGAACCTCCTAAGAGAAAATTCTCTTGTTTCAACTTTTATATTATAGCACGGCGGATCGAAAAGTCAACCGTCACTTTGCGCGGATGGGGGAAAGCAGAAACGGAAAGTACTGCCCTGCCCTACCGTGCTGTCCACCCGAATGTCCACTCCGTGGCGGCGGGCAATCTCCCGCACGATGGCCAGACCAAGGCCGGTGCCCTCGTAGGCGGGATCGTGTGTGGCATGAAAGCGTTCGAAGATGTGGGACAATTCCTCCTGCGCCATGCCCAAGCCTTCGTCGGTAATGATGATGGCAGGCGGCTGCGCCTCCATCCGGATGTACACGGCCCGACCGGGCGCGGTAAATTTGACGGCGTTGTCGGCCACGGCCAGCAGCATTTGGCGCAGACGCGTGTAATCCCCCTGAAAGAGGCAGGCGGCGGTTGGTTCCGCGCAGTACAGCACCACGCCCTTGTTTTCGCACAATGCGCGGGCGCTCATGGCTACGTCGCCCAGCAGATCGCACAGGTCGAATTCGGTGATATCGAGGGAGTATTCGCTGTTTTGCAGCCGCGACAACTCCAGCAGATCCCGGATGAGACGCTGCAGCCACTTTGTTTCGCGGATCATCTGTTCATAATAGGCGCGCACCTCTTCCGGCACGGTAACCACGCTGTCGCGCAGCGCCTCCAGCGAGCCACGCAGAACGGTAACAGGTGTGCGCAGCTCGTGTGAAATGTTGGAAAACAGCAGCTGCTGCTGATGGCGCACCGCCTCGTCCAGCTGCCGCGATTCTTCCAGACGCTGGGCCAGAATATCCATGGAATGCGCCAAAGAGCCGATCTCATCCCTCGTTACGATGCGCGTGCGTGCGTCATAATCCCCCTGCGTAAGCGAGACAGCCACCTGCTCCACTGCGGAGATGGAGCGCGTGAAACGATGCGATAGCCACAACGCCAGCACGACGGCCAAGGCAAAGGAGATGAACAGGCTGTAACACAGGATCATCCCGCTGGATACCTGCGCAAAGCCCAGTTCGCGCAGCGTGGTTTCCAGCAGCACTACGCCCAGCACCCGGCTTTCTGCATTCATCACCGGCATGCAGGTGGTCAGGTGGGTCTCGCCTTCTGATTTGGCTTGAATGAAGGGCGTTTTGCCCATGAAGCCCAGCGCCACAGCCTGCTCCAGATAGGCCGGCAGCAGTCGGTTTTCCAGCGCTTGCACCACGCCGTCAAAGTAGCCGGTCACGTTGTGCTGCGTGTCGATCAGGTACACATTGCAGTTGGTCAGGCTTTCCGTGAGCGCAAGGTAGGGGGCCAGATTGTCCTCGTTAACGAGAAAACGCGTTTCGTCCAGCGAATCATGATAGCTGGACGGAGCAATCATCTCCGACATACTTTGTGCAATGGAATAGGCATCGTGCTGCATGGTCTGGCTGTACAGCTTGATGGTTTCGCGACGGAGCAGAGTGTTGTATAATACCCCAAGAATGAGCGTAAAGACGAGCAGCAGCACCGCGAACAGCGCCATCAGTCTTATGCGGATGGAATGAAAAAAACGGTCGGGAATCTTCACGGCAGCTTCCTTTCAAACTTGTAGCCAGTCCCCCAGACGGTGGCAATCTGGAAGCAATCGTGCGGGTAGGCCTCCAGCTTGTGACGCAGACGTTTGATATGGCTGTCTACCGCACGGTAATTGCCGATATGCTCATATCCCCACACCAGCGTGAGCAGATTGTCGCGGGTGAACACGCGCCCCGGGGCGGAGGCCAATGTCCACAGCAGTTCGGTTTCTCTGCGCGTCAGCCCCAGCTTATGCCCGTCCAGCGTCACGCTCAACGATGGCAGATGAATGGTCAGATTGCCGACCACCAGCGTCTCTTGTTCGCGCGTCGCGGGCAGACGGCGCATGACCGCGCGGATGCGCGCCATCACCTCGCCTGGGGAAAAGGGCTTCACGATGTAGTCGTCTGCGCCGATATCCAGCCCAAGTATGCGGTCTGCGTCCTCGTCTTTGGCAGTGATCATCAGAATGGGAACGTTGGACATGCTGCGGATGCGGCGGCAGACTTCCAGCCCATCCATGCCGGGCAGCATGATATCCAGCAGGATGATGCTGGGCGCGGCTGCGTCAAACAGAGCCAGCGCTTCCTCGCCGCTTCGTGCAGCCATCATCGGCCAGCCCTCGGTCTGAATGTATTTGCTCATGATCTCAAGGATCTGTTCGTTGTCATCCACGACGAGAACCGGGTTCACAGCCATCGCCTCCGCTTTGAACAGGTGATTGGCTAACATTGTAAAGGACGAAAGGAGCCCTTGTCAAATGACTGGCAAAAAAACAGAAAAAGCCACACTTTTGCCACAAAAGGCGATTACACTGAAAAACGTGGACCGGGAGGTAGAAAGAATGTACAAGAGGATGGCGGCACTGCTGCTGGCCGCCTTGTGGCTGCTGGCAGGCACGGCGACAGCGGAAACGGACTATCCGGATGGGATCTACCGCGGCTTCTATTATGATGGCGGCATTGAGCAGATCGCCCTTCAGTTTGAACTGAAGGATGGCGCGTTTGCGTCTATCGTATATCGCAGCGTCAAGTACAAGGACGGTGATTACATGATCGAGGATGCAAGCGATGCGCAGAAGGCCACGCTGGCACAGTACCGCCAGATGGCGGATTACCTTGTGGGCAAGGGCGTGGAGACCATCAGCGATCTGTATCAGCCCTACGACATCGTGCAGGATGTGGACGCGGTGACAACGGCCACCATTCAGTCCTCCAAGCTGATCTCTGCGCTGTGGGACGGCCTCAATCGCCGCCCGTTCAAGCTGGTGAATACCAGCAAGCTGCCACAGCCGCAGCCTTATGCGGACGGGCTTTATCGCGGTTCCTACATGGAAGATGGGGTGGAGGAAGTTGCAGTGGAGTTTTCGCTGCGGGATGGCTGCTTTGAAAGCCTGCGCTATCGGGCACTGCATTACGACGGGCAGGATTATCTGGCGGAAGATGCGCCGGATCCGGTGCAGAGAGTGGCGGGACAGTTCGGACAGCTGCTGAGTCATCTGACGGGACAGCCGGTTTCCGCTGTGAATGACCTGTATCGCCCCGGGGAGATCGCGCAGGATGCCGATGCCTTTTCCGGAGCGACCCTCCGATCGCCCAAGGTGATTTCCGCCATTTGGGATGCTTTGAACCGCCATGCTTACCGGATCGACTGACGGGCGTTATCGCGCTGCGGATGCAGACGCGGTGAACCATAAAAAACAAAAGGATAGGAGAAATGAACGATGAAAAAGACCCTGACTGCTGTATTGGCTGCACTGCTCATGCTGTGCCTGATGGCTCCTGCTCTGGCGGAAGCGAAAATCGGCCAGACCCTGTACGCCGCCCATGGTACCAAGTGCTTCTCTCTGATGACTGTGGCCGTTGACGGCGATGTGATCGTGGATGCATATATCGACGAATTCCAAGTCATGGACAGCACGCTGACCACCCCCGTGCCCAATGCCGAAAACATGTTTGGCGACAAGCTGGGCGAGAATCAGCAGCTGGCCTCCAAGCGCCTGAACAATGATTATTACAGCGAGCTGCTCTCCAGCCATGCGCAGGCCACCAACACGCTGGCGGCCAACTACGAAGCCATCGAAGCCTTTGTGACCGGCAAGACGATCACTGATTTGGAAGCCCTGCTGGCTGGCACGGAAGCGGCTGCCATGGTGGATGCGGTAGCCGGCTGCACGCTGGTGGATACTTACGGCTATGTCGCCGGTCTGGTGGAAGCTGCCAAGACGGTTCACTAAGCCTGATCACCAAATACATAAAAACACCGCCGCGCAGAAGCATGAACTGCGCGGCGGATATCGTTTTCATGTGGGAAGATCAGCCGATCTCCTCGTAGTGGATCTCCAGATGATAGTTTTCAGCCGCTGCATCGCGGAACACGCGCAGCAGACGCGGCTGATAATCCACCATCATTCCTCTGGGCTGAGCCGGATACCGCACGGTAATGCGGGTGGGGTGGGTTTCGCTGGCCAGCTCGTCGTGCAGAGCATCGAGGTTTGCGCCGTAATAGAATGGGAAACGGAGCGCCTCCTTCAGATAGCTGTGCAGGGAAATCTTCTCTTCGAACGGGGACAGATCCAGAATGATATCTCGCATGGTGGAAAACTCCTTCATTGATCACTTCAGCTCGATGAATGTCTTGTGAGCGTCTGGGGTGTAGTAGAGCAGACCGTCGCTGGAATACACCAGCCGTTCGTCGCTGCGTTTGCCGTCTTCCGCGTTCAGGTCGCATTCGTACCAGGTGCGGCCTTTCTTGGACGGCAGCAGCTTTTCGCGGTTCTGGAATTGATCGCCGCCAATGGAGCAGCCGGGCATCACATCGCCCAGATTATCCTTTTTGGCAGTCCAGCCCAGTTCCTTCGCCTCGGCCTTTGTCAGGTAGTTGCAGGGCAAAGTCCCATAACGCAGCAGATAGGCGGCCACTTTGTTCAGGGTGGTATATTCGCCGTATTCATCCAGCGCTACGTTCAGGTCAAGGACGATGGGCTGCGCTTCGTCGGCGTTCTCGAAGTTGACCTTGATCTGGGTGAAGGATTCGTAATGATCATCCGTGTAATAGATCAGCCCGTCGTTGGAGAACACGATGCGCTTGCCGCCGCGATAACCGCCGGTGTAGTCGATATCACATTCCGTCCATTTGCGTCCCTTCTGATCGGGCAGCTGTTTTTCATAGTTGCCGAATCGGTCTCCGCCGATGGAGCAGCCGGGAGCGACCTCCTGCAGATTGCCGGCGCGGTTGTCCCAGCCACGGTCTTCGGCCTTGTTCTTGGTCAGGAAATTAGCGGGCAACTTTTCATAGGTGGCCAGATAGACGGCGACTTCTTCCATGGTGGAATACTGGCCGTTCTTTTCAACAGGGTGATCGGCGGCGTTGAGCTCGATGGTCTTGCTTCCAGCCAGCGCGGGCAGTGCGAACAGCGCAAGCAGCAGCGCCGTCAAAAGGGCGAGCAGCTTTTTACAACGGTTGAGCATGCGTCTCCTCCTCATCAGACTTTTTGGCGTTTCTGCCAAGATTACAGCAATATATTATAGCGATATTGCGTATAAAAAGCAAGCAAAAAGCCGACTTGCTTTTTGCCCGTGTGTACGGGTGTCAAACATCGGTAACATAAAGAGCCAAGCAGGAAGTCAAGGGAA
>CAZDEF010000089.1:0-9181 GCA_964504385.1 uncultured Oscillospiraceae bacterium | reverse complement strand
TTGAGAGAAGCGCGTTGGTGAATTCCGTCCCGTTGTCTGTTTGGATTTTGCGGATCGGAAACGGAGCGGCCTTGATCAGGTTCTTGAGAAACTGAAACGAACTGTATGTGCTGTGCTCGTCGTACAGTTCCCGATACGTCCACCGGCTGCATTCGTCCTTCGCCGTGTACTGATAATACTTCTGACCCGTTACGGAGCAATACATCGGTACAAACTTTACATCCATCTGCACCTTTTGCCCCGGATATTCAGCACGTTCATAGGGCTTCGGCTTCTTTGAGGACTTGCTTGCATGAGCCGTATCATCCGCGAGTGCTGTGCGCTTGAAACACCCGTAGCTGCGTCTGTATCCCTGTTCGCAGGCCTTCTGATACGCCAAGATCAGGTCGCTTCCATATTTTCGATGCAGCCGCTTCACCAGTTGACGCTCCTCTTCCCCTTGCTCACGCGGCCTATGATGGGGGCGGCGGCTTCGGTCTTTCAGGCTTTCCAAGGTGCCGTCATAGCGCTTCTTCCATTTCCAGACCGTTTTTCGGCTTACCTTATACCGAATCGCTGTTTCTGTTACTCTATGTTGCTCTAAATACTCCAGCATCCGTTGACGGTTGTACGCTTCCTGTGTTATCCTGTCCATGCAGAGAGCCTCCTTCGTGGTTGTGTTGTGGCAAACTCATTTTACCACTTGGCTCTCTGTTTTCTATTTCTTTTTTGTTACCTATGTATTGTACCTCAACAAGAATTTGCTGAAAACCGTATTTTCACTATTGACACGCAGGAAAATCTTTAGTAAAATAAACGTTGGCATCAATAGACTCCGCCAGCCCCGGAATGCTATTGTAACCCGGTGCGCATTTGCTGACCATCAAATGCCCCAAAGACACACACAACCCCTTGAAGGAGGATACCAAGTTGAAAACGTACATGGCAAAGGCCGCCGACGTACAGCGCAAATGGTACGTTGTGGATGCCGAAGGCGTTGTTCTGGGCCGTCTGGCCAGCCAGGTTGCCAGCATCCTGCGCGGCAAGAACAAGCCCACCTATACCCCCCACGTTGACACCGGTGACTATGTGATCATCCTGAATGCCGACAAGGTCGTGCTGACCGGCAAGAAGCTTGATCAGAAGATTTATTATAAGCACAGCGGCTATGCCGGCGGCCTGAAGGAGACCCCCTATCGCCGTCTGTTGGCTGAAAAGCCTGAATTCGCCGTTCAGCACGCCGTGATCGGCATGCTGCCCAAGGGCCCCCTCGGCCGCAAGATGGCGAAGAAGATGAAGGTTTATGCCGGCTCCGAGCATGAGCATGCCGCTCAGCAGCCCGAAGTGCTGGTTATCAAGTAAGGACACGGAAGGAGCGAATCATAATGGCGAAAGTTGAGTACAATGCCGTGGGTCGTCGCAAGACGGCTATCGCCCGTGTCCGTTTGGTCGCCGGCGACGGTAAGATTCTGGTTAACAAGCGTGAACTGGACAACTATTTTGGTCTGGAAACGCTGAAGATGACTGTCCGTCAGCCCCTGGAACTGACCAAGGCTGGCTCCGATATGGACATCATCATCAATGTGCGTGGTGGTGGTCTGGCCGGTCAGGCTGGCGCTATCCGTCATGGCATCAGCCGTGCGCTGATCAAGGCCAACCCCGATCTTCGCGACAGCCTGAAGAAGGCTGGCTTCCTCACTCGTGATCCGCGTATGAAGGAACGTAAGAAGTACGGTCTGAAGGCCGCCCGTCGCGCTCCGCAGTTCAGCAAGCGCTAATCTTCCTTTCAAGTGGGCTATTAACCCTCCTGTGTTTCGACTCAGGAGGGTTTTTTGTATTTTCTTCTATCTGCATGATACAGGAAGGCTCCTGCCGCTTGGCTGCAGCAGGAGCCTTCTCTTTCTATCAGTCTGCAAAGCTCACCTTATCGGCAATAGCGCTTCGTACAGACGCACCGCTGGCGCCATCCGTTTCGCCATCCACATGGCCGATCAGCAGAACCGCCACCGCATTTAGCTGTTTGTCTACACCCAGCTGTTCACAGAAGGTGTCATGTTTTTCGCCATTGAGTGCCATGGTGGGCGCGGAAACGATCTTGGTGCCATAGCCAAGTGCCGAAGCAGCGATCACCATATTCTGACAGGCGAGGCCGCAGTCGAAGTTCGGATCGGGCGATGCGGTGCTTTCATCCATGTAGATCACGATCGCGACCGGCGAATCGCCCAGAGCAGCCTTGGCGGACGTGCTGGCAGGCGGCGCTGCCGGTGCTTCCGTTTTTTCAGGCATCTCCGTTTCTACAGGCGCTCCGCCGAAGCTCATGCTTTCGGCGATCTCTGTCATCAAGTTTCGATCAGTAACAACGGCAAAGTGACACGGCTGCTGATTGATGGCGCTGGCTGCGTTCAAGCCAGCTTCCAGAATTGCTGTGAGATCCGCTTCTAAAACCGCCTCATCCGTAAAAGCCTGTGTGGTTCCAGCGGTCATGATGGCACTGAGCGCATCTTCAGCGCACGCTGCCCAAGCCAGGGAACAGCACAGCACCAGCATCAGACATGGAAGTTTTCTTTTCATTTTAGGTTCTCCTTTCTTTTGCCGTCTCAAGTCGTATGCGGCTTGAGAGAATTCTGCGGGAAGGTGTGAGTGAACTTCTTCCCACAACGGCATTCTATCAACCGAACCTTAGAAGAACCTAAGGATCTGCGTGGTGAACAGATGAATTCTCCAACACACCGTTTTCACGGTCATCCGTGCAGCGGCAGTGCAGCTATCACGCGGAAGAACTTTTCTGTTGGATACTCGATCCGGATCCTGCCATGATGGAGCTCCACAATGGTTTGTGCAGCCGACAGACCGACGCCGCAGCCCGCTCCGTTCTGCCGTTTTCCCGCACGGTAGAACCGTTCGAACAGCTCCTGCGGCGCGCAGGCCGGCACCGCCTCTACATCGTTGGCAACGCTCAGTTCGATCCGCCTGCCAGCCGTCCGCAGCTTCACCTCCACCCTTCCACCGGTGCTGCTGTAACGGCTGGCGTTATCCAGCAGCACGTTGAGCAGCTGCAGCAGGCTTTCACGGTAGCCACACAGCACGCACGCTTCCTCTGCCTCCACCAGCAGGTGCAGACCATTCTGCTGCATGGTATCGGCAAAGGAAGCGCACTCCTCGCGTACAAGCGCCGTCATGTTCACTTTGGCCTTTTTCGTGTGATACTTCATTTCGTCCACACGTTCCACCATCAGCAGCTGCTTGATCATGCGGTCCAGTTTTCCACTCTGCTGGCGTATGTTCCGACTGTACTTGGTCTCGCCCGTCATCAGCTCCAACGCTTCCACATTGGACAGAATAGCAGCCACCGGTGTTTTCAGCTCATGCCCTGCATTGGTGATGAACTGCTTCTGACGCTCTGCTTTCCGCAGCCATTCGCCAGCCACATAGCCGGAAATGGGCTGCAGAATGAGAAACAGCGCCAGCAAACAAAGTACGCCCACGACCACACCGGTTTTGATGGTGTTGTACAGTGCGGCGATCTGCGTGGTCTGATCCAGCAAGATCAAACGCACATGCCCATTTTCGTACGATGCGCGGTATTTATAAGCGCTCACCTTTCCGCTGGTTGCGCCGCTTCGGACAATCTGCTTTGCCAGCGTCTCCACATCTTCCTCTTCATCCTGAAGGATGCCGATGCGGTCGATGACCGGAGCCGTGCACGCCAGATCCGTTTCCACCACATAAAAGCCTGCGGGAAAGGTAGCGCTTGTGAACTGATAGCCAAACCAGCTGGGTGGCGGCTCCCGAACCAACCGCGTATCCTCTTCAAGCAGCGTGTCCACGAAAGCGTCGGACAGCTGCTCCTGCTCATAATACCCCATGGCGGCGATGCTGCCCACCAGCAGCAGGATCACGATCAGGAACGCCAGCATGGCGTTGAGCACAAAATGGCGTTTCAGCGCCTGCTTCATGCTTCGACCTCCATCGAGTACCCAATGCCCCGTTTGGAGCGAATGGCCACATTCGCGTGGATCATCGCCAGCTTTTTGCGTAGATAGGAAATATACACCCACACTGCATTCACATCCGCGTCCGATCCCATTCCCCACACCTGCTCCAGCAGATTGGCGGCTGAAAACGTCATGCCGGGATGGCGCATCAGCAGTTCCAGCAGCTGGTATTCCAGCTTGCTCAGCTGCACCGTCTGCTCGCCGCAGCGCAGCAGCGCCCGGTTCTGATCCAGCGTCAGGTTGCCCAGCCGGAGCTGATCCGGCATATAGGTTTCCCTGCGGCGCAGCAGAGCGCGCACGCGCGCCAGCAGTTCACTTACCGCAAAAGGCTTGGGCAGATAATCGTCCGCCCCTGCGTCCAAACCGGTGATCCGGTCTTCGATCTCCCCTTTAGCCGTCAGCAGCAGCACCGGCGCAGCAATGCCCTGCGAGCGCATCTCCCGCAGGGCGGTCAGTCCATCCATGCCCGGCATCATAATATCCAGTATGATGCCGTCGTAGCGCTGGGCACAAGCATAGGCCAGCGCATCGGCCCCATTGTCCACCACATCCACCGCGTATTTATGATAGGTCAGCACATCCGCTACTGCCTCTGAAAGCGCCTGTTCGTCCTCCGCATACAGAATGCGCACACGCATCACCTCATTTTCAACATAGCATGAACGGCCCGAGGCAACAAGGCTTCGGGCCGTTTATTTACAAAACCTTCGCATGCCGTTCACATGAGTGAAAAGCGTGCTTTGGGATCACCCCAGACTTTTGAGCGTGCGGATCAGCTTATCCACGCTGTCGGCAGCCGTCAGCATGACGCGCGCTCCATCCGTGACCAGATAGCTGTCTGCGTTGTACTCCGTGAATGTGAATACCGCGCTGGCGCCATTATCCGCCGTTACAGCCACGCTGAGCAGCTTCTCTCCCTGCGGCTGCATGTCAACGTGCTCCGTTGCCTTGAGTGCAATGAACTGCTTCCACAGCATCTCGTTTGGATCTTCTGCAGCTTCGGACGCTTCGCTTTCTTCAGTCTGCACCGGCGGAACGACCGTGTGCGTCCGTTCGCCAAAGCTGAACACCGCCTGCTGCAGATCCGCGTACTCCGTCTTGACCATGGTAAGGCTGAGCAGGCTCTCCGGCGTGGCCGCCAGCAGATCGCTCACGCTGTCCGCGCTCACGGTATACACCATCGCGGACTGGGGCAGACGCGCGTAGTAATCGCCGTTTTCATCCGCAGCGCCTAGCAGAATGGATACGATCTCCGCACCGTCATACAGTGTAAGGGCAACCGCGTTTTCCGCTTCCAGCTGCCATTCAGCCAGCTGTGTCTCGCTTGCCACAGCTTCCACCAGACCGTCCCACGCAATGCCCTGCGCATCGTCCACCAGCGTGTCCACGCCGTCCAGCGCGCGGCCATCTGCGGCATACCAATGCTGGGAGGCGTTGATCGTGCTGCTTTCCGCCTGCCATGAAGCATCCAGCGTATCGCCCACGGTGATGCGCGTGACCTCCGCCACAGAAGGGATCGTTTCCATTTCAGCAAAGTCGTCCATCTTCTTGTTGAACGTACTGCTCAACGACATGGCTACCGTGTAGACCGCGCCCGGCTGAGTGGACAGAGCCAGATAATAGCCGTCGCCAAAGGGTGTGGGATCCCCCATCTGATAAACGGTCTCGCTGCCGTCCGACCAGCGCGCTGTAACGGTGAATGCAGGCTCTGCAAGGCCGTAGAGGTTCAGATTGGACACGTTGTCCAGCCTGCGATCCGCTTTCAGCGCGGTCAGCTTCTCCGCCAATTTTTCCACCGTCTCCTGCGCCACGGGATAGGCTGCCTGATCTGCCTTCTTCCATCCGTCCGTCTCCCGCGCAAAAGAGAATGTCGTTTCATTCGCTGTCCATTCCAGTCCCGTCAGTTCTGCCGCCGTTTTGGCCGTCAGTTCGAACGCACCTTCTTCTTCGCTGACGGCTGACGTTTCGATGTCTCGGTCCATATATGCGTAGCCGCCCAGCAGCACCGCCAGCACGCCCAGCAGCAGGATCATTTTCTTCACACGTTTCATCTGCGCTTCCTCCTTACCCAAACTGCAACGCCCATGCCAACCAGACACAGCGGGATCACGCCGATCATGAGGATGCTCCACATGGACGATGCGCTCTGCGTGACGGTCAAGCCTTCCTGATCCATCGACTTGGCGCGGATGGAGATGCTCTCTTCCTGACCGCCCATCCAGTTCAGCACGTTCAGGAACAGGTTGCTGTTTGCTCCGGAAACGGTACGGTCAATCCCTGTATCCAGCAGCGCGTCGCAGGATACCCAGAAGAATTTACCGCTGCTTTCCGCTACCGCGCCCACATGGAAAGCACCCGTCGCATCCCCATCCACCTGCTCGGTGGTTTGCGTCTGCAGCCCCTCCGCCTTGGTATAGGCGCTGTCGGAAGTATTCAGCAGCCATGTCACCGCTGCGCTGCCCTCGCCGGTCTCCACCAGCGGCTGTGCCAGCGGGGTAAGCACATAGTACCGTCCGCTGATCAGCGCGTCCGTTACCTCGTGGCTTTGCAGTTCCGGCAGCAGATAATAGGGATAGCGGTTGACATACATCTGCCGGTCGCCCTCCACGATGAGGCCACTTTCCGCTGCCAGCCCCATGGAAGCAGCCACGCGCCTGAGCTGCGGCATATCGTCCGCTTCCATATATGCAGTCAGCAGCGCTACATTGCCGCCGTTTTCCAGATAAGCGATGAGCATATCTGCCTCTTCCTCGCTCAAGTCCGAAGCAGGGGCGTGAATGACCACCGCAGTCGCATCCTCCGGCACCGCTTCCATGGACAGCAGTGACAGGCTTTCCTTCTCGAAGTTATCCTGCTCCAGCATTTCCGTAACCGAATCGCTCCATTCCGTTTCCCCATGACCAGTCAATGTATACACCTTGGGCAGGTCATCGCTGGAGACATAGTGAATGGCATTGGTGATGGCGTTTTCGCCGTCAAAGCTGGTGGTAGAAGTGTAGTTGTAGGAGTAGTAATCCATCTCATACTCCGTCACAAAAATCTCGTTATAGCCCACCAAGCGGTGCTTTTCGCCACTTTCCACCAGTACGCTGTTTTCATACAGTTTGGACAGCTCCAGATCGTACTGATCCAAAAAGGTGGGCTGAAGCGTCGGATCCACAGATCGCACCTTGATGTGCGTGTTCAGGCCTGCATACCGTTCCAGCAGGCGCTGAATGGTGGCGTTCTCGTTGCCCTGATTGCAGATGATATACAGGTTGACGTCCCGATCCAGCGACGCGGCAATGCGTTTGGTCTGGTCGCTCAGGCTGTACAGGGATTGCTCCGTCAGATCCAGCTGTGTGGTTGATGATGGCAGCGATCCCACCATCAGATTCACCACCACGGCGATGATGATCACAATGACCGCCGCAAAGGCCGAATAGCTACCCGCGCGGAAACGCCCGCCGAACATCCGTCTGAGGGACTGCTTCACATTCTTCATTCAGCCCACCTCCGTTTTTCCATCACCTGTACCGTCATGAACAGCATTACCGCGCTGACAGACAGGTAGTACACCACCGAGGTCAGATCAAACACGCCGTCCGTAAAAGCGTCGAAGCGGTCAAACACGCTGATGGCTTTCATCATCTGGGGAAACAGGCCGGAGAACGCCGAAGCATCCATTCGATACCACACCTGGATCCCGCCCACGCCCAGAAGGCCCACCAGCACAGCAACGATGGAATTGTGGGTGAACATCTGCACGATCACCGCAAAAACCAGCACCAGCACGCACAGTGCCAGCATGGACGCCGATGCATCGCTGGATACAAAGCTGGACAGATCGCTCATGAAAAACAGCAGCAGCATGGTAACCAGCGTGATCACAGCCGCCGCCACCTGGCTTTCCGTAACGGAGGAAATGAACAGACCGATGGACAGCAGGCACGCTCCCAGGAGGAAGAAGGCCGCCAGCGCGCCGTAAGCCGTGGCAAAGGACACCGTGCCGAACTGCGAGAGCACCAGCGGGTAGAAAGCCATCACCAGCGTCGGCACAGCCAGCACCACCAGCATGGCCAGATACTTGCCCACCACCACGTCCGACAGGCGGATGGGCAGCGAATACAGCAGCTGATCTGTCTTTTGCCGTTTTTCCTCCGCGACGGTGCGCATGGAAATGATGGGCACTGCGATCAAATAAATGAAAGCAATGGAGCTGAGCACATATTCAAAGTTGGCGTAATAGCCGCTCAGATTGTACGCCATGCAGTAAATGCCTGCAAACACCAGCAGGAACGCCGCGAGCAGATATCCCAGAACGCCCTTGAAATAGGAACCGATCTCCCGTTTGAACACAGCCGTCACAGCGCTTCACCTTCCTTCGTTCCGGCCAGTGCAGGATCGCCCTGCGTCAGCTCCAGGAACACATCCTCCAAGCTAGCCTTCGAGCGCGCCATTTCCAAGATGGGCGCATCCGCCCGTGCAAAGGTGCGGAACAGTGTCTCGCGGATATCGGCTTCCTCGTCTGGCTTGATTTCTGCCAGCACGGTATCTTCCGCACCCGCAGACAGCGTGAAGTCCTCCACGCCTTCCAGCTCCTGCAGGATGCCGCGCACCCGCTCCTCGCCTGCGCGGATCTCCATTTTCAGCGTGGTGGTGCCCGCCAGCAGCGTTGTCAGGTTCTCCGGCGTATCGCTGGCGACCAGCTTTCCCTTGGAAAGGATCATGATGGAATCGCACACAGCCTGCACTTCGCTCAGAATGTGGCTGGAGAGCACCAGCGTATGCTCCTTGCCCAGTTCACGGATCAACTCGCGGATCTCAATGATCTGCGCCGGGTCCAGGCCGACAGTGGGCTCGTCCAGAATGATGACTTCCGGATCGCCCAGCAGGGCCTGCGCGATGCCTACGCGCTGGCGGTAGCCCTTGGACAGGTTGCGGATCAGCCGATCCTGCACATCCAGCACGCGTGTTTTGGTCATGACGTTGTTCAGCTGCGCCGCTGCCTCCTGATGGGCGATGCCCTTCGCCTGCGCCACAAAGCGCAGGTATTCCTTCGGCGTCATGTCCATATACAGCGGCGGCTGCTCCGGTAGATAGCCGATCAGCTTTTTGGCCTTCATGGGTTCTTCCGTAATGGAATGACCATCGATGAACACCTCGCCGTCTGTTGCGCCAAGGCAGCCCGTGATGATATTCATCGTTGTCGACTTTCCTGCGCCATT
>CAZDEF010000088.1:0-9265 GCA_964504385.1 uncultured Oscillospiraceae bacterium | reverse complement strand
CCATGAACGATGTGAACCCCGATTATGTGGTGGTGGGGGAGGGCCGTTCCTATTCGCTGGATACGCTGACCAAGGCCACCAATCTTGTGCTGCAGGGGGCCAAGCTGATCGGCGCTAACTCCGATGTTTCCGGCCCGATCGAAAACGGCATCGCTCCGGCCTGCCGCGCCCTGATCGCTCCCATTGAAATGGCCACTGGCAAGCAGGCCTATTTCTGCGGAAAACCCAACCCGCTGATGATGCGCACGGGCCTGAAGCTGCTGGGCTGCCATTCGGGCGAGGCCGTCATGGTGGGCGACCGGATGGATACCGATGTGATCTCCGGACTGGAAAGCGGCATGTCCACCGTGCTGGTGCTGTCCGGCGTTTCCACCCCGGAGACCCTGAAAACCTATGCCTATCGGCCTACCGTCATGCTCAATGGCGTGGGCGATATTGCAGCCATTGCACGCTCGCAGAAGTGAAAATGAGCCCCAAAACCCGACCGGCGCAATGCTTGACTGCGCCGGTCGGGTTCAAATGGGATATGTAAAATAATTCTATTGGCAACAATAAAAAACTGACAAACACTTGAAAAGCAACTAAGATTTCGTTATGATGGTCGATAGGGGATCTACACGAACGACGCTGATGGCAGAAAGGGCATTAAATGGATTATATGGATCTGGGAAGGCGTGTGCGTCTCAAGCGGCTCCAGTTGGGCTGGACGCAGGAGAAGCTGGCCAAGAAAATTGGCGTAAGCACATCGTTCATCGGGCATGTGGAGCGCGGATCGCGCAAGGCCAGCTTAGAAACGCTGGTGGCGATGGCCAACGCCATGGACGTAAGCGTGGATATGCTGCTGTACGCAAGCCTGCGGCATAAGAGAAGCGAACACCCGCAGAAGGTGATGCGTCAGCTGCTCACCACATTGCAGGATGAGCTGTTTTACTGGGACGATGAGGACGATATCAACGACGAGGAAAAGAAGTAACGTTCCTCAGCCCAGCATTTCGCGAACGACATCGCGCATCGAATATGACCCGGCAGGTTTGTTCAGCAGATAGCTTGCCGCTTTTAGTGCACCCTGCGCAAACAGCGAACGGTTTTCTGCCCGGTGGGTGAGAATGATCTGCTCGCCGTTTCCATAGTAACCGATCTCATGCTCGCCCGTTACCGTGCCGCCGCGCACCGCGTGAATGCCGATCTCACCGTCCGTGCGCTTGTGAGTACGGCCGTAGCGACCATACAGAGGCTCTGTTTGGGGGCCTTTTTCTTTTTGTACGGCTTCATAAAGCATCATGGCGGTTCCGCTGGGGCTGTCTGCTTTCATGCGGTGATGCTTTTCTACGATTTCGATATCAAAGCCTTCCAGCGTGCGCGCGGCCATAGCGGCCAGCTCGGTCAGCACGTTCACGCCAAGGCTCATGTTGGCACTGCGCAGAATGGGGGCGTGCTGGGCGGCTTCGGCGATGGCGGCCAGCTCCACGTCGTTGTAGCCGGTGGCGCACAGCACGGTGGGCAGATGCTTTTCCACGGCCAGCTGCAGCAGTTCCGGCAGCGCGTCCGGACGGGAAAAATCGATCAGCACGTCAAAATCGCCCTGCACCCGGTCGTAGCTCTGAAAGACGGGGAAGGCGCAGGGTTGTCCCGCATAGGCCACGTCCACGCCGGCGGCAATGCGGTGATGGGAAGATTCGGCCGCGAGAGCGATCTCGCGGCCCATGCGGCCCAATGCGCCGCCAAGGAGAATATTCATGGGAAGTTCATCTCCAGAAAGTGTAGTAGGCTTGGATCGCTCAGGCCAGCACATCCGCCAGCGCCACGTCCATCATCTGCCGGGTGGCTTCGCTCGCTTCGATCAGCGGCAACCGCAATTCGCCCCCGCACAGCCCCAGCTTCTGCATGGCATATTTGCAGGGGATGGGGCTTACCTCGTTGAACAGCGCGCGCACCAGCGGCAGGCTCTTTACCTGAAGCTCGCGGGAGCGCTGCAGATCGCCCGCAAAGTAATGGCCCACCATGTCGCTCATCAGGCGGGGGGCGATGTTGCTCACCACGGAGATCACGCCCTGCGCACCCAGCGCCAGCAGCGGGTACACCATGTCATCGTTGCCGCTGTACAGGCACATCTGTCCTTCGATGGCGCTCAGCTTTTCCAGAATGGCGGGCACGCTGTAGCTGCTTTCCTTCAGCGCAATGAAGCGCTGGCTGGCCGCCAGCCGCTTGAGCGTGACGGCGCTGATGTCCAGATTGGTACGGCTGGGCACGTTGTAGAGGATGATGGGCAGCTCGGTGTGCTCGGCAATGTGCATGAAGTGGGCGTAGAGCCCCTCCTGCGTGGTCTTGTTGTAATAGGGCGTTACCACCAGCTGCGCCGCGCAGCCCAGATCGCGGTAGCGGCGTTCGTTTTCCACCACTGCCTGCGTGTTGTTGCTGCCGGTGCCGCAGATGACGGGCACGCGGCCGTTCACCGACTTCACCGTTTCGCGGATGACGGTCTCGCGCTCCTGCGCAGTCAGCGTGGAAGGTTCGCCGGTGGTGCCGCAGCTGACGATGGCGGCGGTGCCGCCCTCCAGCTGCAGATCCACCAGACGGCGCAGGGCAGAAACATCCACCCTGCCGTTTTCAAAGGGCGTGACCAGCGCTACGGCGCTGCCACGGAACAAAGGCTGATTCATGCGTTACCTTCCCTCCGGAGCTCAGCATTCCTTCTGCGGAATGTAGCCCATTTTGCACAGATATTCCGCGCTCAGCACGCCGCCGCCCGCAGCGCCGCGCAGCGTGTTGTGGCTGAGACAGACGAACTTGAAGCCCATGACGGGATCCTCGCGCAGACGGCCGATGGAGATGGCCATGCCGCCCTCCAGATCGCGATCCAGCCGGGTTTGCGGACGGGCGGGATCCTCGAAATAGTGCAGAAACTTTTTGGGAGCGGACGGCAGATCCAGTCCCTCGATCGCCGTGTGGAAGCGATCCCACTTGATGCGGATATCCTCAATAGAGGGCTTCTGACGGAAACGCACGCTGACCGCGGCCATGTGGCCGTCGGAAGCGGGCACACGCAGACACTGGGCAGAGATCACGGGAGCGGTCGCATCCACGATGCGGTCGCCTTCGATGTGGCCGAAGATCTTGAGTGGTTCCTGCTCGCTCTTTTCATCCTCGCCGCCGATGTAGGGGATGACGTTGTCGATCATCTCCGGCCATGTGTCAAAGGTCTTGCCTGCACCGCTGATGGCCTGATAGGTGCACACCACCACGCTCTGCACGCCGTAGCCCAGCAGGGGCCACAGGGCGGGCACATAGCTCTGGATGGAGCAGTTGGGCTTGACGGCGATGAAACCCACCTTGGTGCCCAGCCGCTTGCGCTGCGCCTCGATGATCTTGGCATGGTCGCCGTTGAGCTCGGGAATCATCATGGGCACATCAGGGGTGTGGCGGTTGGCGCTGTTGTTGCTCACGACCGGGATCTCCGCCGTGGCATAGCGTTCCTCCAGCGCACGGATCTCATCCTTCTTCATGTCCACGGCGCAGAACACAAAATCCACCAATTTGGCGATCTCTTCCACCTGCGCCGCGTCCATCACGGTCAGTCCGGCAATGTTTTCGGGAATGGGCGTGCCCTTGAAGGCCCAGCGGCCCGCTACCGCTTCGGCATAGGTTTTGCCGGCGCTGCGGGCGCTTGCCGCTACGCAGGTGACGTGGAACCAAGGGTGATCCTTCAAAAGCAGCGCAAAGCGCTGGCCGACCATGCCCGTTGCGCCGATGATGCCTACACGATAGTTCATGATGGAAGCCTCCGTTTCATTGGTTGGGTTGAACCGCCTTTTTCAAATGCACGCTCTCTATCTTATGCCAAAAGGTGCGTTTGCGTGCGGGAAGGTATCAAAAATCAGAATACCATGTTTCTGCATGGCGTGTCAATTCTGGCCTTGTTTAGCAGATGTTTTTTTCTTTTCCATGGCATCCTTCAGGAAGCGCGCGGCCATTTCCGGCCAAACCTGACACTCCGGCAGACACTGATCGGGGCGCTGGGCGGAGCTGGTGATGGCGTTGCACAGGGATGCGCCGTGCGGGCCATGGGGGAACATATGCAGCTCGGTGAGCACGCCGTGATCGGCCAGCGCGCGCGCCATGAGCAGGCTGTTCTGCACCGGCACGGATGCGTCCTCAAAGGTATGCCACAGGAAGGTGGGCGGGCAGGCTTCCGTCACCCAGCCGTCCACGGAGTATTGCGCATACAGGGCCAGATCGTCGCTGCCCAGCAGGTTTTCGAAGGAGCCGCGGTGTGCGCATTCGCCTCCCGTGATGACGGGGTAGCACAGCATGAGGGCGTTGGGGCGTACGTCCTCGGGCGTCAGGCCCAGTTCCTGCCACAGCTCCGCCTTCTGCCACAGCGTGCCGATGCTGCCAGCCAGATGGCCGCCTGCGGAGAAGCCGCCGATGGCGATGCGGTCAGGGTCGGTATGGAATCGATCCGCGTGGGCGCGCACATACGCCATCGCTGCCGCCGCGTCCTGCTGGGGGATGGGGAAACGATTCGGCGCCACGCGATACCACACCACGAAGGCGTTGAAGCCTTCCGCCAGGAAGCGCAGGGCGATGGGCTCCGCCTCGCGTTCACTGCAGAAACGATAAGCGCCGCCGGGGCAGATGACGATGGCCGGCCGGCGCGGCAGGTCTTCCATCTCCAAGATGGGGCTGGGCACATACGCATCCAGCGCGATCTGTGCGCCTTGGGAAGCGGGGATCATGATCCTCTGATGAAACATGGCTGCTCCATTCCTCCTTATGAAATGGGGGAAGGCAGACGCCTTCCCCGCAGAGATTATTCGTTTGCTTCGTTGAGTGCGTCCGAAAGCAGCGCCGCGCAGTGCTCCACATAGCGCACGCAGGGGCGCGTGCGGTAGTATTCCGGGGTGCGCTCGCTGGGCTCGGCCTGAGCGACCACGCCGTTTTGGGCCAGCAGTTCGCGGCAGGTCAGGGTGCCGTATTCCATCAGGAACTGTTCGCACAGGCGGCGCGTCTGCGCATACAGGTGCTTCTTGGCCTCGGGGTCGTCTGCATCGTCATAGCCGGTCAGCTGACCCAGCGCCATGCACATGCCGCTGACAGCGCCGCAGGTGAGCCGCATGCCGCCCAGACCGCCGCCAAAGGCGGATGCAAGGCGCAACACGGCCTGCTCGCTCAGCCCCATTTCCGGCGCGAACGCCGTCGCCACGGACTGCGCGCAGTTGTACCCGGACAGGAAGAACTCTCTTGCGCGCTCCACTTTCTGCTGCTTGTCAACCATGGCTGTGTCCTCAGTCGTTGTGAACGGGCAGATCGTAAATGGCGTCGGCGATCTTGTCCAGCCAGTCGCCGTTGAACAGTTCGATCATGCCCTTGTCAATGCCGCCGGCCAGCTTGGGGTCGATGGGCAGCTTGGCGGTGAGGGGGATATCGTACCGCTGGGCGATCTCGTCCAGATGGCTCTTGCCGAACAGCTCGATCTGCTTGCCGCAGTCGGGGCAGGGCAGGTAGCTCATGTTCTCCACCATGGCCATCACGGGGATCTCCATCAGACCGGCCATCTTCAGCGCTTTCTCCACGATCATCTCCACCAGCTCCTGCGGCGTGGTGACGAGCACGAGCCCGTCCACGGGGATGGTCTGGCAGACGGTGAGCATCACATCGCCGGTTCCCGGAGGCATATCGATGAACAGCACGTCCTTATCGCCCCAGATGACGTCGGTCCAGAACTGACCCACAGCGCCCGCGATGACGGGGCCGCGCCATACGACGGGATCAGAGTCGTTTTCCAAAAGCAGGTTCAGACTCATCACATCGATGCCGGTCTTAGTGCGCACGGGATAGATGCCGCTGTCGCTGCCGCCGGCCTTTTCCTTCAGACCGAAGGCGCGGGGGATGGAGGGGCCGGTGATATCGGCGTCCAGAATGCCCACCTTCAGGCCCTGCCGCTGCGCCAGCACCGCCAGCAGGCTGGTGACGAGGCTTTTGCCCACGCCGCCCTTGCCGGAGCACACGCCGATGACCTTTTTGATGTGGCTGAGTTCATGAGGCTTCACCAGCAGACTCTGCGGCTCGGTGCGCGAGGAGCAGCTCTGTCCGCAGGTGGAGCAGTTGTGAGTGCATTCACTCATGTCGTTTCTTCCTTCTTTCTATGGGTTTTGAGAAATGGATCCATCGCAAAGAGCCGCCGCCATGTCCGCCGCCTGACGGATCAGCCCGTCCAGCGGCTGTCGGCCCACCCCGGCGATCATCAGTCCGCAGCGCTCCAGAGGCACCAAGATCTTGCGCGCCTCGCTCAGACTGACTGCGGCGGCGATGCCGGGCGATATTTCGCCCATCATGGCGTTGGCATGCAGGATGCCGGTCGCGCCCATGATGATATCGGCGGTTCGGCACTGGTAGCGGATGGCGCTTTCCCCGGTGGCGCCCGCGTCGGCTCCTGTGCGCAGCATGGCGGCCGTGGCCTGCACATTGGTGCCCAGCGCGATCACCTGCTGAGCGGGCATGCGCGCCTTCAGCGCTGCAACAAGGCTCTTGCCCACGCCGCCGCCCTGTCCGTCAATGACCAGTAGCTTCAATCGTCATCCTCCCTCAGCGGGCTGACGCTTTGTACGATCACGTCGGCCCGATCCTTTATATCATACGCCTCAAAATACCTTTTTTCAAGGGGGATCCATACGCTGCGGAACCGTTCCAGCATTTCGGGGTCTCGCCGCTCAAGGCGGCGCAGCTGCTGGCTGCTTTCCACGTCCACATACACCCGCAGAGCGCCGCGCTGGCGGTAAACGCCGTCAAAGGCGGGGTGATGGCTGTAGCTGCCCTCGATGACGCCCACCCAGCGCAGCTGTGCCTGCCGCTGCACAAACGCGCCGGTGGCACAGTCGAAGCGGCGGTAGATCAGCGGGTCATCGTCCAGATGCATCAGCACTTCATCGAGGAACCGTTCATAATGCACATTGCCGCCCGGCTGCTCCAGCCGCTGCGGCGTGCGCAGTGCAAAGGGCAGAAAAAAGTCATCCATCGGAATGGGCTGCTGCTGGTACAGCCCTGCCAGAGCACGGGCCAGCGTGGTCTTGCCGCTGCCGCAGGGGCCGTCCAGCACGATCCACCTGCGTCCGCAGACGATTTCGCGCAGCACCGGCAGCAGAGGGATGAAGTTTTCCAGCACCACGCGGTAATGCGGCGCGTAATGCTTGCGATAGGTCTCGCTGTGGCTGACGACAGGGCGGCCCTGCGCCTCGTGCCGCGCCAGACAGTCTGCCCATTCCTGCGCGGAAAAAGGCGTCAGACCGCTCTGCACGGCCTGCTGCACATCCTCCAGCGCACGGGTGTACATGGCGGCGGACGCGCTGCGTTGCTGCACCTGCGCTTCCGTAGCGCGCATCATGCGCGCGATGCACTCCGCGCCAAGGCTGCGCACCTCTGGCGCGGCCAGATTCAGCCTGCACAATCCGCCGCCGATGGATCCATACGCAGGCATGTGCGCATCCTCCGGGGTGCTGGCAAGTTCTTCGCGGATCCGGGCTTCCGCCACGGCGGGATCCGGCAGCAAATGGCCGCAGCCGAAGGCGTGCTGGTAGATCAGCTTGATGGCGTCGATGGGCTGCATGAGCGGATATTGCTCCAGATGCTTTTTCAAAAGCAGTTGATTCATGTCAAAACTTCCTTCAAACGAACCCGAAAGATCAGATCAGCTTTGCCTTCTTCAGCGCCGCCACGATCAGCGGCACCAGGACGAGCTGCAGCAGAATGCCCGGCCATGCGTTGGCAAACCCAGCCGTCCAGAACATGACAAGACTGAAGCGGCTCGGCATGAAGGCGGTATAGAGCAGCCAGCTGACCGCGCCCCACACGGCGCGCCCGATGAGCATCGCCCCGATCAGGGCGGGATACACGGAGAAGCGCTTGTACAGCGCGCCGGCCGCCGCGCCGTAGGCAGCCATCTCGCAGGCCATGGCCAGCGCGGTGGGCATGAAGGGCGGCATGCCGAACAGGAAGCTGCGCAAAAGCGGCAGCACAAAGCCCACTGCCAGCCCCCACGGCCATCCGCACGCAAAGCCGCACAGCAGCGCGGGCAGATGCAGCGGCAGCAGCATGCTGCCGATCTCGGGGATCTGCCCGGTCAGGAAGGGCAGCAGCAGCCCCACCGCCAGCAGCAGCGCGGACAGCGCCAGTTTATGAATGTGTTTGGTCGTTGCCATACAAAAACACACCCTTTCTCCAAAGAAATCTGCGTACACAAAAAGCCCGTCGCCCTTCTTCAGAAGGGGCCAAACGCCTTCGTGACGTTTCATTCCCGGTGGGGTGATCGATATTGTACCATATGGGGGATGGGCAGTAAAGCCGCTCTTTACTTCTTTTTGCGCACATTCGCACGGCCTTCGGGCAGATGCGATGCGATGAACGCCCACACATCGGCGGGCGAGGCGTCGGCCTGACCGTCCGGCAGGATGAAAGCCTTGGCGGGGGTGGCGTACAGATAGACCGCGTTCTTCACGCGGAAGGCGGCGGGGATCTTCTGCCACGGCAGCTCCACATCCGGCTCCTGCTTCATATCATTATGAATGGTCACGCTGCTGTCGCTCAGGTTCAGCGTGTAGACGGGGCGCGGAGGATCCAGCCGCAGCTTCTTGGCCCGCGCCTTCACGCCGGACAGGAACATGCCCACATACACGGTCGGCATGCCCACGCCGATGACCAGCAGCACGATGCCCAGCAGCCAGTTCTGCTCCTTGCCCGTGGCCAGAAAGCAGATGAGGGCAAACAGCACGAACGCGTCGCCGAAAATGGTGGGGCGGATCCATCCCTTGCGCAGAAAGAAGGTGTCGAACAGGGAAAAGGCGCGCAGGGTCTTGTAATCCATCTTGACATGCGCGGTGATTCGCTGATTTTTCATAGCGGCAGCGCCTCCCAATAAATCTTTACCGTTTCTTATTTTGACATAAAAATAGGAGAAATGCAATTCGTATCAATAAAATTAGCACAATCTTTACTTTGCGTCCCCTCAAAATAAACTTGTATGCTAGTAAACAAAACGGTAGACAAATTGACTTGAATGTGATAAAATGGTATCAAGAATTCCGGAAATGACCTGTGAATGGAATGCCGGAATGAAAAAAACAGGAGGAGATCCCTATGAAAAAGCTGCTTGCTCTGGTTCTGGCCCTCGTAATGGCTCTGGGCTGCACTGCTGCTCTGGCTGAGCCTGTTACCCTCGTTTATGCCGAAGTCAATCCTCTGGAAGGCACCATCGTTGGTTCCATCGCCAAGT
>CAZDEF010000087.1:0-9724 GCA_964504385.1 uncultured Oscillospiraceae bacterium | reverse complement strand
TTCTTGCTTTTCCCATTTGAAAAGACCGCTGACGACTTTGTCAGCGGTCTGAAGCTCCTCCGGTACATACCGAAGGAGCTTGCCATTTTTCAGCTCTTATGGAACAGCAGGCGCTCGTAGCGTTCTACGTCGCAGTCGCGCACCATGATCTCCAGTTCTTCATCGCCCATCACGGTGTTGCGGCCATGGGCGTACAGATCGTCGATCTTCTGCTTCATCTCGATCACCATCGGATCCTGCTTGCCCACCATGTGGTCGCCCTGCAGGCGGAAGTAGCTGTTGATCCAGTGCGCCACACCGGCCAAGCCGCTGTGACTGTCCACGGCAACCAGCGCAGGACGATTGAGGATGGCAGTGGTGTTGAAAATATTGTAGATCTCCTCGTCCTTGAGCAGGCCGTCGGCATGAATACCGGCGCGGGTCACGTTGAAGTGACGGCCCACGAAGGGCTGGCGCGGGCTGATCTCCAGCCCGATCTCCCGCTCCATGTATTCAGCGATCTCCGTTACGGCGGTCAGATCCATGCCGCCGTCCTCGCCGCGCAGGGACTGGTACTCCACCGCCATGGCTTCCAGCGGGCAGTTGCCCGTGCGTTCGCCAATGCCCAGCAGCGAACAGTTGACCGACGAGCAGCCGTACAGCCACGCCGTGCCCGCATTGGACACGACCTTGTAAAAGTCGTTGTGACCATGCCACTCCAGCTGTTCGGAGGGGACCTGCGCGTAGTGGTTGAGGCCGTAGACGATACCGGCCACGCTGCGCGGCAGAGCTGCGCCGGGGTAGCTGACGCCATAGCCCATGGTATCGCACGCGCGGATCTTGATGGGCAGGCCGCTGTCGTGGGACAGATCCATCAGCTTTTCTGCAAAGGGCAGCACAAAGCCGTAGTAGTCTGCGCGGGTGATGTCCTCAAAGTGGCAGCGCGGCACGATGCCCTGCTCCAGCGCCGCCTTGACGATGCCCAGATATTTGTCCATCGCCTGCGAACGGGTGAGGTGCATCTTTTTGAAAATGTGGTAGTCCGAGCAGGACACCAAAATGCCCGTCTCCCGCACACCGGCAGCCTTCACCAGCGCAAAGTCCTTTTCATTGGCGCGGATCCATGTGGTGATTTCCGGGAAGCGCAGCCCCAGCGCTTGGCAGCGCTCCAGCGCCTCGCGGTCGCGGTCGGTGTACAGGAAGAACTCGCTTTGGCGCACCAGACCATTGGGGCCGCCCAAACGGCTTTCCAGCTTGAACAGGTGCTCGATCTGCTTGGGCGTGAAGGGGCTCACGCTCTGCTGGCCGTCGCGGAAGGTGGTGTCCGTCATCCAGATCTCGCTGGGCATATTAGGGGGCACATGACGGTTGTTGAATGCGATCTTCGGGATGGAGTCATAATCGAAAATATCGCGGTAGAGGTTGGGTTCCTCCACATCCTGCAGCTCATAGCGGTAGTTGGCCTGCATGAGCATATTGGTCTTCTTGCTGAATTCAAGCACGGGTTAGGTCAGCTCCTTCACGAAGGCCTCGATACGGCGCAGGCCCTCGATAATGTTTTCCATGGAAGTTGCGTAGCTCAGGCGGCAGTAGCCTTCCGCCATAAAAGCCACGCCCGGCACTACCGCCACATGCGCATGCTCCAGCAGCGCCTCGGCAAAGGACAGGCTGCCGTCGATCACCTTGCCCTGAATGCTCTTGCCCATCAGCTGGCGGATGTTCATCATCACATAGAACGCGCCGTGGGGCTTGCGGCAGCTCAGGCCGGGGATGGCGTTGACCAGTTCCACCAGCTTGTTGCGGCGCTGCTCAAACGCCTGCCGCATCTCTTCCACGCAGCCCTGATCCATGGTAAGGGCCACGGCGGCGGCATGCTGGGCGGCGGCGTTGGCGCCGGAGGTGGCGTGGGACTGGTACTTGGTCATCGCGCTGATGACCTCCTTGGGCCCGCAGGCATAGCCGATGCGCAGACCGGTCATGGCATAGGCCTTGCTCACGCCGTTGATGAGGATGGTGTGGCGCTTCACCGGCGGGCCAAAGGTGGCAATGGAGTAGTGCTGAACACCATCATACACCAATTTCTCGTAAATTTCATCTGCAATGATATAAAAATCATGTTCCACCGCCAGATCAGCCAGCGCCTGCAGCTGCTCGCGCGTCCACACGCAGCCGTTGGGGTTGGAGGGGGTGTTGAGCACAAAGGCCTTGGTGCGGGGAGAAATGCACTTGACCAGATCCTCCATGCTGGGCAGGAAGCCCTGCGATTCCGGGCAGTTGAGGAACACGGGGCGGCCCTCGGCCATGCGCACCATTTCAGGATAGCTCACCCAGCAGGGCTTATCCACGATCACCTCGTCACCCGGGTTCAGAATGGCCTGAAACACGTTATACAGCGCGTGCTTCGCACCGTTGCACACGATGATCTCGTCCATGTCGTAGCGCAGGCCGTGGTCGTTGAGCACGCGGGAGGCGATGGCCGTGCGCAGCTCCAGCGTGCCGGCCACGGGGGTATAGCGTGTCTGGCCGCGATCCAGCGCATCCTTGAAGGCGGAGCGCACAGCCACAGGCGTGTCAAAGTCCGGCTCGCCAGCGGCAAAGCCGATCACATTGATGCCTTCAGCGCGCATGGCCTTGGCCTTGGCATCCACAGCCAGCGTGGCAGAGGGGGACAGTGCACGGCAGCGCATAGAGATCTCAGTAGGCATATCAGCATTCCTCCCATTGGGACTTTTTGAAAGAATCGAATCCTCATCCTGCAAAACAAAAAGCAGACGAAACCCTCACAAGGTTCGTCTGGAATTATAACATGTAACCATTTCAGCGTAAAGTACGAAAGATGTATTTTCGTGTCCGGATCTGAAAATGAAATTTGAAAAGAATAAAATTCATTTTGGGATCCTTCACTGTCAAACAAACCCTCTTGTTTCATGCGCCTGTCATCTGGTATGATACAGCTATCCCCTGAAAGGAGTTTTATCATCATGAAACAGATGCTGAAACGAACCCTCGCGCTGGCCCTGTGCCTGCTGGCGCTGGTTCTGCCCGCCGCGGCGGAACAGACCGAACTGCCCAACGTGACCGAGATCCTCAACACCTATTCCACACTGGACATGACTCCCTATCTGGGCAAGGTAGTGCTGGTAAACTTCTTTACCGAATGGTGCCAGTACTGCATGCAGGAAATGCCGGACATCCGCCGCCTGACCGACCTGTACGAGGAAGACAGTCTGCACATCGTGCTGGTGCACCCGTGGGATGGCGAGGACGCCTCCAACACCGAAAGCGTGAAGGAGCGCTTTGATCTGCACGATGTGACCTTCTTCGAGGATGAAAACGGGCTGGTCACGCAGCTGGTGGGCGTGCCGGGCTATCCCACGTCGTTGTTTGTCAATCCGGACGGCACCCTGCAGGCCGGCGCGGCCTATATGCTCACGCTGGAGCAGATGACCGCCCAGCTGGACGCCATGGGCGCGGTGCGAAAGGCGGTAGACTGATATGAACCTGCTGCAATCTGTAGCCGCGCCGCAAGCCATGTCGCTGTGGGCGATGCTGGGCGGCGGACTGCTGGCCTTCGTGTCGCCCTGCGTGCTGCCCATGCTGCCGGTGTACTCCATGTACCTGATGGGCGGTGAAAAAGAGCTGCGCGGCCGGCTTGCAGTGCTGCGCCGCTGCGCGGGCCTGCTGTGCGGCTTCGTGCTGCTGTTCACGCTGATGGGCGCGGGTGCGGGCGCGCTGGGCAGCTTGCTCAAGAACGCCGACCGCGGCGTGCTCGACCGGATCACCGGTTTGTTCATGCTCGTCTTTGGTCTGTGGATGCTGGACGTGCTCCACCCAAACCTGCGCATGCCCGGCGTGCTCAGCCGCTTCCACCCTGCCATGAGCGGCTTCTGGGGCTCGTTTGCCTTCGGTCTGCTCATTGCCGTATCATGGACGCCCTGCCTCACCCCAGTGCTGGCCAACGCGCTGATGCTGGCCGCCAGTGCCAACAATGCCACCATGTGGACGGGAATCGTGTCGCTGGCGGTTTTCGCCCTGGGGCTGTGCCTGCCCATGCTGGCGGTGATGCTGTTTTACCAGTGGCTCAAGGGCGCGCTGGGCTGGCTGCGCAGCCGCCAGCAGTTCATCCGCCGCATAGCCGGCGCAGCCATGATCGTCTACGGGCTGTATCTGCTTCTCCGACAGTTGCTGTGAGCAGCCCGTCGAAAAAGCTCGCTACGCGATCTTTTCCGCCGAGAGAAGGCGCCGTTTACCTACTCGCCTTCGGCTCGCCGAGCGGCAAACGGCGTAAGGAAAGCCTTGCTGCGCAAGACTGCTGAACCCACCGCGCATGTCGCTGGGTTCAGGATCCATTTGGAGGGCTGCGGCCCTCCAAGCCTCCCAACGGCGTTTATCGACAAGCTGAGCTGCTGTGAGCAGCCGTCAGTTCCGGTTGAAGCAGTCGTCCTCAATGCGCTGCTTCCATTCCGGCGTAATCGTCTGGTGACAGCGCATGCACGAAATAGTTTCGCCTAGCACATCGTAGTTCAGCCGGGTGCCTTCGGAATCGCTGCGATATGTAACAGCGCGTTCTTTTTCAATCCCATAACGCCGTGCGGTCTCCACGGCATCGATGTTGGCCCCCAAGAACAGGAACTCCCACCCGTACCGCTGCTTCTGCCGCTCGATCTTCGCGCGGATCTCATCCGCCGTGTAGCGATGGCTGGCGTTTTCCATGCCGTCTGTGGTGATCATGAACACGGTTTTCTCGGGGCGATCTTCTTCGCGGGCATATTTGTGCACATTGCCAATGTGGCGGATGGCGTCGCCCAGCGCGTCGATCAGCGCCGTGCAGCCGCTCGTGACATAGTCGGCTCTGGTCATGGGCGGCACATGCTGAACATCCACGCGGTCATGCAGCACGGTGTTGGCTTGGTTGAACAGCAGCACAGATACCAGCGCCTCGCCTTCGGTCTGCTTCTGCTTTTCGATCATGGCATTGAAGCCGACGATGGTATCGGCCTCCAGTCCGTTCATAGAGCCGCTGCGGTCAAGAATGAAGACCAGTTCCGTCAGATCCTTTTTCATTTCAAATGCCCTCCTTGTATTTTGGATGGCATTATCTTAACAGAGGCATAACGTCAAAAGGTCGCCTGCAAAGCGACCTTTTCAGGTCAGCGAAAAAAACTCGCTACGCGATTTTTTCCGCCGAGGGAAGGCGCCGTTTGCCTACTCGCCTACGGCTCGCCGGGCGGCAAACAGCGTCCGGTCGATACGATCACACTTGGAGGGCTGCGTCCCTCCAAACCACCCATGGGTGGTTTGGGGACAATCTAAAAGGCCGCCCGTGAAGCGGCCTTTTGAGCCTATTCCAGAATAATGATCCGTAGCATCAAAGCATTATAACAGCATATTTCCAAGCAAAGGCTGGTCGTAGTCGAACAGCACCTCGTTGATCTCGAACAGATCATACTGCTGCTTGGTGATGAAATATTCGATGATGATATCAAACTGCTCGCTGCGGTTGAGGGCATAGCCTGCCTTCATCAGCAGCTCGCGCGTTTCGTTCATATCCAGCTCCAGCGCAATGGCCAGCGCCACGGCGGTGGGCTTTTTGGGTTTGTAATGCGCATCATTATTGATTTTGGAAAACAGCTTCTTATCAATATTGGCGCGCTTATAGCACTCCGCGTTGGTCAGTCCTTTTTCGCGGATCTTCCGTTTGACCATATCGGAAAAGCTTTCATCGATGGAATCCAGCATTTCTTTCAGAGAAAGCCTAGTGCTATCGACTCTGGCGCTGGGCGGAGGCGCACTCGCCGCAACGCTCTCCCAAAGCTGATAGCCGTGGCGGAGAGCAGGCTGGTAGTGTTCTTTCAGAAAGCGCTGCACCTGCTCCAATCTGCGCTGATCGCTCATGCGGGGCACATCGTACAGCACCAGATAGATGCACATGTCGTTATCGTTTTCCATCAGGAAACGGCGGATGGCTTCCATCGCGGTCTGCTTCGCCTGCTCGTAGGGATAGCCATAAGCGCCCGATGCGATCAGCGGAAAGGCCACGCTTTTGCACTTATACTGCTGCGCCAGCTGCAGCGCGCTGTGGTAGCACGCAGCCAGCGCACGCCCTTCACCCGACAGGCCGCCCATCCACACCGGGCCGACGGTATGGATGACATAGCGGCAGGGCAGCTGATATCCCTTCGTGATGCGCGATTCGCCCGTCGGGCATCCACCGATCCGCCTGCACTCCGCCAGCAGTTTCGGCCCGGCGGCGCGGTGAATGGCTCCGTCCACCCCACCGCCGCCCAGCAGCGTGCTGTTGGCAGCGTTCACGATGGCGTCCACCTTCATATGGGTAATATCGCCGCGAATGATCTGAAACGGTATGATGATCCACCTCAAAAAACGGATATGGTGGATGAATCATAACATATGTCCGCAGAAATGACAAGTTCTTCCTCATGGCTATACTCTTCCATCCGCCAAGCAAGCCGTGACCAGCAGCACCTCCGCAGCGCCGGCATGCACCAGCGCTTCCGCGCAAGCCAAAGCGGTCGCCCCGGTAGTGAGTACATCGTCCACCAGCAGGATGCGCAGGCCGCGCACCTGCTGCGGCTGAGGAACGGCGAACGCGCCATGCAGCGCATGCAAACGCTCCGCACGGCTGCGCCCCACTTGCGTGCCGGTGTCGCGCACGCGGATCAGGGCATCCGCCAGCAGCGGCTGACCGGTGCGGCTGCACAGCTCCTGCGCCAGCAGCAGCGACTGGTTGTAGCCGCGCCGACGGTATCGCGCGGGGTGCAGCGGCACCGGCATCACGGCGTGCGCACAAGCAAACGAAGGCCGGGCGAGGACGGATGCCGCCATCCGTTCGCCCAGCCATGCGGCCACAGCCGTATCCGTATCATATTTGAGAAGGTGCACCATGCGCCGCGCGTTGCCGCGGTAGCGCAGCACGCTTACGCTGCCGCCCAGCTGTCCCAGCGCGCCGCGCTCCTGCCGGGAAGAAGGCAGCAGGCATTCCAGCATGCCGTGCTCGCATTCCGCGCAAAAAAGGCCAAAGCCATCCAGCGCATGCCCGCAAAGGTGGCATGCGTTCTGCTGCGGAAACAGCAGGGCGGAAAGCAAGCGCCGCAGCTGCATGGGTCAGCCCTTGTTCAGCTCACGTTCAATGAGCTTGCTCAGGGAGTATACATCGCGGTCCATCTCACGCTGATCCGGGCCTTCGATCATCACGCGCACGCGCGGTTCGGTGCCGCTGGCGCGGATCACCACGCGGCCGCGATCCTTGTATTTGGCTTCCAGCTCCGCAATGCGGGCGGCGATCTTTTCGTTCTTGTCGTAATCGTACTTGCGCTGATCGGGCACATTGGCAGCGTAAAGGCTCTGAGGCATCATCTGCATCACGCCGGCCAGACGGCTCAGCGGCTGCTGGGCCGCCACCATCGCGCTGATGACCTGCACAGCCGTCACCAGCCCGTCGCCGGTGGTGTTGTAGTCCAACAGAATCACATGGCCGCTCTGCTCACCGCCCAGCGTGTAGCCATCGGCGCGCATCTTTTCCAGCACATAGCGGTCGCCCACCTTGGTTTTTTCCATTTTCACGCCGTGCTTCTTCATGGCGATGTCCAGCCCCATGTTGCTCATCACCGTAGCTACCAGCGTGTTCTGGCGCAGGCGACCCTGCTCCTTCAGATAAATGGCCAGCATCGCCATCACCTGGTCGCCGTTGATGAGCCGTCCGCGTTCGTCCACCGCCATCAGGCGATCGGCGTCGCCGTCAAAGGCAAAGCCCACGTCCGCCCCCAGCTCCCGCACCAGCTCGCACAGGCGGTTGGGATGGGTGGAGCCGCAGTTGTCGTTGATATTGGTGCCATCCGGTTCGTGATAATAGCAGCTGACCTGCGCGCCCAGCTCCTTGAACACCAGCGGCGCTACCTCGTAGCTGGCGCCCTGCGCGCAGTCCAGCACCACATGCAGCCCATCCAGCCGCACACCGGTGGTCTCCTTCACAAAGTCCACATAGCGGCGGGTGGCGTTGCGCTGGCGCACCGGGCGGCCCACGCGCTCGCCCACGGGCATTTCAAAGTCTGCCGGCATGCCGGAAAGCACGATCTCCTCGATTTTGTCTTCAATGCAGTCCGGCAGCTTATAACCGTTTTTATCGAAGAATTTAATGCCGTTGTACTCCACCGTGTTGTGGCTGGCGGAGATCACCACGCCCGCGTCCGCCTCGTAATACCGGGTGAGATACGCGATGGCCGGCGTGGGCAGCACCTCCACCAGCACCGCGCGCGCGCCCACCGAGCAAATGCCCGCCACCAGCGCACTTTCCAGCATCTCGCCGCTGATGCGCGTATCGCGCCCCACCAGAATGGTGGGACGATGCACATCGCTGGCCAGCACATAGGCGCTGGCCTGTCCCAGCCGGAATGCAAGATCGCAGGTGAGGTCCTTGTTGGCAATGCCACGCACGCCGTCTGTCCCGAACAGTCTGGCCATAGATGTCAGATCCTCCTGAATGTCTAAATAGATCGTATTAAGTCGTATTTAAGCAATGCAAAGGGAGAGGACGGCTGAAGCGCCGTCCTGTCTCCTACGGTATGCGCCGGGTCTCAGGCCCAGAACACATTCTCGTTCTTTTCTTCAAACATCAGCACGTCCTTGAGGAAGCTGATGGCCTTCTGCAGACCCTCGTTGGGGGTCATCAGGCAGTCCTCATGCTCAATGGACAGCACATCGTCGTAGCCCACCATGCGCAGGGCGGACACGATGTCCTTCCACACAGCGTAGTCATGACCATAGCCCACCGTGCGGAAGAGCCAGCTGCGCTCCGCGCTGCGGGTGAACTTCTTGGTATCCAGCACGCCGTTGACGGGGCTGTTGAGGGGATCGATGCGGGTATCCTTGGCATGGAAGAAGTAGATGGCATCCTTGAGGTAACGGATGGCGGCCACGGGATCCACGCCCTGCCAGAACAGGTGGCTGGGGTCGAAGTTAGCGCCAATCAGCGGGCCCACAGCATCGCGCAGACGCATGAGGGTCTCCGGGTTGTATACGCAGAAGCCGGGGTGCATTTCCAGCGCGATTTTCTCAATGCCATGCGCCGCAGCAAAGGCGGTCGCCTCGCGCCAATAGGGAATGAGCACTTCGTTCCACTGATAATCCAGGATCTTGCCGTAGTCCTCCGGCCATGCGCAAGTCACCCAGTTGGGCATCTTGTCGTCGGGGCTGCCGCCGGGGCAGCCGGAGAAATCCACAATGCGCTTCACGCCCAGCTTTTCAGCCAGCAGCACAGTGTTGGTAAAGTCCTCGCGGAACTGCTTGGCCACTTCAGGATCGGGATGCACGGCGTTGCCATGCGTGCTCAGCGCGGCAATTTCCAGATGATTGTCCGCCAGCACCTTCTTGAAATGATCCAGCTGATCATCATCGTGCAGCAGCACGGCGGGGTTGCAGTGCACCTTGCCGGAATATCCGCCGGAGCCCAGCTCCACAGCCTGCACGCCGCTATCGGCCAGATACTTCATGGCTTCCTCAAAAGTTTTGCCCGACAGGATCGGATTAAATACGCTCAGTTTCATAGTAAAGAAGAGCCTCCTTGTCATTCAGAGCATCGTGTAAATGGAACAAACAGGTCTGAACATGTTCAGTATACTCCGTTTTCGTGCAAAAAGCAAGAAGCGCTCAATTCAACACGCATGCATTCGTTGTAGAGCTACAATACATCTTGGACACAGGGCAGAAAAAAAGAGTGAGACTTGAG
>CAZDEF010000086.1:0-9838 GCA_964504385.1 uncultured Oscillospiraceae bacterium | reverse complement strand
AGCAGCCCGTCATCGCCGGTTTGAAGCGCATCTCCAAGCCCGGCCTGCGCGTGTACGCTCGCCACGAAGAGCTGCCCAAGGTTCTGGGCGGCCTGGGCATTGCCATCATCTCCACCTCTAAGGGTCTGATGACGGACAAGGAAGCCCGCAAGGAAATGATCGGCGGCGAAGTGCTCGCCTACATCTGGTAAGAACCGACACGCAATGGAGGTGTAAGACAATGTCTCGAATCGGAAAACTTCCGATCACTGTCCCCGCGGGCGTGACGGTTAAGGTGGACGAGGCGAACACCGTTGTGGTCACCGGCCCGAAGGGCACGCTGTCCCAGCAGGTCAACCCCGATATCACCATCAAGCAGGAAGGCAACATCCTGACCCTCGAACGCCCCACCGATGCTAAGCCCCACAAGGCGATGCACGGCCTGTACCGCAGCCTGGTCCACAACATGGTGGTTGGTGTGACGGAAGGCTTCTCCAAGACCCTGGTTCTGGTTGGTACCGGTTACCGCGCCCAGGCCGAAGGCGGCAAGAAGCTGACCATCAACATCGGCTTCTCCCACCCCGTGGTGCTGGATGCTCCCGAAAACGTGACCTTCGAGACCCCTGAGCAGACCAAGATCGTCGTCAAGGGTATCGACAAGCAGGTCGTTGGCAATCTTGCCGCCGATATCCGCGCCATTCGTAAGCCGGAACCCTACCTGGGCAAGGGCATCAAGTACGAAGACGAAGTTATCCGCCGCAAGGAAGGCAAGACCGGTAAGTAATCGAAAGGGGATTGAACGCAAATGTTTAAGACGAGCGATCGCAATACGGACCGCAAAATCCGTCATGCTCGCGTACGCAAAAAGATCAGCGGCACCCCTGAGATGCCGCGCCTGTGCGTGTACCGCAGCCTGAACAATATCTATGCTCAGATCATCGACGACACCAAGGGTGCCACCCTGGTTGCCTGCTCCACTCAGGAAAAGGCCGTCATGGAACAGATCAAAGACACCGACAAGAAGGGCGCTGCCAAGATCGTTGGCAAGCTGATTGCCGAGCGTGCGTCCGAGAAGGGCATCAAGAAGGTCGTTTTCGACCGCGGCGGCTATGTGTACACTGGCCGTGTGGCTGAACTGGCCGCTGGCGCCCGTGAAGCCGGACTTGAATTCTAAGTAAGGAGGACGAACGCATGCAACGCATGGAACAGGTCAGCGAATTCAAAGACAGACTTGTTGCCGTAAATCGCGTTACCAAGGTCACCAAGGGCGGCAGCACTTTCCGCTTTGTGGCACTGGTCGTGGTTGGCGATGAAAAGGGCCGCGTAGGCGCCGGCATGGGTAAGGCCGCTGAAATCTCTGAGGCCATCCGCAAGGGCAACGAGGACGCCAAGAAGCATCTGGTGAACGTGTCCCTGCTGGGCACTTCCATCCCTCATGAGAGCACTGCCTTCTTCGGCACCAGCAAGGTCACCCTGCTGCCCGCCCCCGAAGGTACCGGCGTGATCGCCGGCGGCGCTGCCCGCGCTGTGCTGGAGCTGGCTGGTGTGAAGGATATCCGCACCAAGAGCTACGGCAGCAATAACAAGATCAACACCGTTAAGGCCACGCTGGAGGCCCTCAAGCAGCTGCGTACTGCCGAGGAGATCGCCAAGCTGCGCGGCAAGACCGTGGAAGAAATTCTGGGCTAAGGAGGACATGACGATGAAGCTGAAGATCACTCTGAAGAAGTCTCCCATCGCTTGCCTCCAGATCCACAAGGACACCGTGGCTGCGCTGGGCCTGCGCAAGGTCGGCATGACCGTAGTGAAGGAAGACAACGCCTGCATCCGCGGCCAGATCTTCCGTGTCAAGCACATGGTCGAAGTAGAAGAGATCAACGAATAAGGAGGAACCCACTATGAAACTGCACGAGTTGGCACCCGCCGCGGGTTCCACCACCGCTTCCAAGCGCCTCGGTCGTGGCGTTGGTTCCGGTTTGGGTAAGACCTCCGGTAAGGGTCACAAGGGCGCCAAGGCCCGCTCTGGCGGCGGCAAGCGCCCCGGCTTCGAGGGCGGCCAGATGCCCCTGTATCGCCGCGTCCCCAAGAAGGGCTTCACCAACATTTTCCGCACGGAATATGCTGAAGTGAACGTTGGCCAGCTGGAAGTGTTCAATGACGGCGTCGTCGTGAATGCTGAGCTGCTCAAGGCCGCGGGAATCGTCAAGAAGACGATGGACGGTGTGAAGATTCTGGGCAATGGCGAGCTGACCAAGAAGCTCACTGTGGAAGCCGCGAAGTTCACCGAGTCTGCCAAGCAGAAGATCGAGGCGGTCGGCGGGAAAGCCGAGGTGAAGTGAGATGGCCAAGAACGCTAACCACAAAGTCGGCGTATGGCAGTCCCTTCGCAACGCTTGGAAGGTAGAAGATATTCGCAAGAAGCTCCTCTACACTTTCATGATGCTGCTTGTATTCCGTCTGGTTGGCGTGATCCCTGCACCTGGCATTGACTATGCCAAGGTGCAGGCCTCCACGTCCACCCTGCCCATTCTGGATCTGGTCAACATGATGACCGGTTCCAACTTCTCCAACATGACCATCATGGCCATGGGTATCACCCCCTACATCAACTCCAGCATCATCATGCAGCTGCTGACCATCGCCATCCCCGCTCTGGAGCGTATGCAGAAGAGCGGCCCCGACGGTCAGAAGAAGATCGCGAAGATCACCCGCTACGTGACGGTTGGTCTGGCTGTGGTGCAGGCCATTGGTCTGGTTGCCAGCCTGGGCTACATCAAGTCCGGTTGGTTCAACACGCTGCTGGTTGGCATCAGCATGGCTGGCGGTACTGCTTTGGCGATGTGGATCGGTGAGCGCATCACCGAAAAGGGCATCGGTAACGGTATCTCCCTGCTGATCTTTGCCGGTATCATTTCCAATCTGTTCAGCGGCTTCTCTCAGCTGATCGCGAAGGCCTTCTCGGCCACTTCGCTGATCCCGTGGCTGCAGCTGCTGGCCGTTCTGGCGATGTTCCTGGTCATCACCGTTCTGGTCACCTTTGTGGACCTGGGCGTGCGCCGCATCAATGTGAACTTTGCCAAGCGCGTGACTGGCCGCAAGATGTACGGCGGTCAGAACAGCATCATCCCGCTCAAGGTCGTGAGCGTGGGCGTGCTGCCGCTGATCTTCGCCTACTCCTTCATGGCCTTCCCCGGCACCGTCATTCAGCTGATCGGCGGCGCCGACAGTGCTGCGTCGATTTGGTGGTCCCGCTACATGAACCAGTTCAGCCCCCTGTACATGGTCGTGACGGCTCTGCTGATCATCGCTTTCACTTACTTCTACTCCTCCATCTCCTTCCAGCCGGATGAGATGGCCAAGAACATTCAGCAGCAGGGCGGTGCCATTCCCTCTGTGCGCCCCGGTAAGCCCACCGCGGATTACCTGCGCCGTGTGAACAACCGTCTCATCCTGTTTGCCGCTCTGTTCCTGGCGGTGCTGGCCACCGTGCCTTCGCTGTTCATGCTTGGCGTGCAGACCTCGCTGCCCTTCGCAGCCAGCAGCATGCTGATCGCCGTCAGCGTTGTGCTGGAGTTCAAGCGCCAGCTGGACGACCTGCTGGTCAGCCGCAACTACGATTCCATTTCCTGATTTCCGGGAAACGGAACGCTACGAATGAAGCGCCGCTAAGGCGCGGCACGGCACAAGCACTGATTTGCTCATTGCTGTAAGAGTGCCGCGCATTAGCGGCTTCATCCGTGAGAAAGGGAACCTTCCCTTCTCATGTGGCCGAATAGGAGGCGTAAAGAATGAATATCATTTTCCTTGGCCCTCCCGGTGCAGGCAAGGGCACGCAGGCGCAGATCGTGTGTCAGAAGCTGGGCATCCCCCAGATCTCCACAGGCGATATGCTGCGCTCCGCCATTGCCAATCAGACCGAAACGGGCCTGAAGGCAAAGGAATACATGGATAAGGGTCAGCTGGTGCCCGACGAGGTGGTCATTGCCATCGTGAAGGAACGGCTGACCATGGAGGATTGCCAGAAGGGTTATATTCTGGACGGCTTCCCCCGCACGGTTGAGCAGGCACAGGCGCTGAGCACCTTCGCCAAGATCGACGCGGCCATCAATCTGGACGTGGCGGACGAAGTGCTGGTGGCGCGCCTCAGCGGCCGCCGTGTGTGTCCCCTTTGCGGCGCTCCCTATCATGTAGACCGTCTCAATGGCGAGAAGGTCTGCAAGGTGGACGCCACTCCCCTGATCCAGCGCGATGACGATAAACCGGAGACGGTGCTCAACCGCCTGCAGGTGTATCATCAGAAGACCGCGCCACTGATTGACTACTATGCCGGCGAAGGGATGCTGAAAAACATCACCGGCAGCGGCAGCTTGGAGGAAATCAGCGAAGAGATCATGAAAGCGCTTGAGGCGATCCAATGATTTATCTCAAGAATGCACAACAGCTGGAATGCATGCGCAGATCCGGTGCGCTGCTTTACGAAGTGCTCTGCCGCCTTCGTGAAGCCATCAAGCCGGGCATGAGCACGGCGGAGCTTGACGTGTACGCCGAGCAGCTCATCCGCAAGCATAAAGCGATCCCGTCCTTTTTGGACTATCAGGGCTATCCGGCCTCCATCTGTGCGTCTGTCAACGATGAGGTGGTGCACGGCATTCCTGCCGAGGACATGATCCTCAAGGAAGGCGATGTGCTCTCCGTGGACTGCGGCCTCATTCTGGACGGCTGGCAGGCAGACAGCGCATTCACCGTGGGCGTGGGAGCCATCTCCGCCGAGAATCAAAAACTGATCACGGTGACGGAGGAGAGCTTTTTCAAAGGCGTCCGGCAGGCGATCGCACGGAACCATCTGGGCGATATCGGCTATGCCATTCAGACCTACGCTGAAAGCTACGGCTACGGCGTGGTGCGCGACCTGACCGGTCACGGCATCGGTCGCAACATGCACGAGGATCCCAGTGTGCCCAACTTTGGCCGCCCGGGACATGGCATGCGCCTGCGCGCTGGCATGACCTTGGCCATTGAACCGATGATCACCATGGGTGATTACAACGTGGCGCAGCTGGAGGACGGCTGGACGGTCGTAACAGAAGACGGCAGCATATGCTCCCACTACGAGCACACCATCGCCATCAACGAACACGGCCTGCCCGAGCTGCTCACTTATCCGGGCTATGTTCTGACGGAGGAAGCCTAAGTGAAAGCAAAGCCGAACGAGGCTGGGCGCGTGGTCATCTCCACACAGGGGCACGACAAGGGCCGCTGGTACGCTGTCATCAGCGTACTGGACGAGCGCTATCTGCTGCTGAGCGATGGTGAGACACACAAGCTGGCCAAGCCCAAAAAGAAGCAGGTGAAGCACCTGAAAGCCCTGCCACTGACCATTCGGGTGGACGGGCGTGGAGAGAGCGGCGGCCCTCTGGCCGACAGCGACATCCGCAAGGCACTTCAAGCCCAAAAGGATGCTTACCTCACCGCAACCGGGTCAAACGTATTAGACAAGGAGGAAGGCGCACTTGTCCAAGAGTGATGTCATCGAAATGGAAGGCACTGTTAAAGAGGCGCTTCCGAACGCGAACTTTAAAGTGGAGCTCCCCGGCGGGCACCAGATCATGGCACAGATTTCGGGAAAAATGCGCATGAACTTCATCCGCATCTATCCCGGTGATAAAGTAACCGTAGAGCTTTCGCCCTACGATCTGACCCGCGGCCGCATTACGTGGCGCAGCAAGAACTAAAGGCGAAAGGATTCCGTGAACGCAACCCAAAAAGGAGGAAATCACGATGAAGGTACGTCCCTCTGTGAAGCCGATCTGTGAAAAGTGCAAGATCATCAAGCGCAAGGGTCGCGTGATGGTGATTTGCGAAAATCCCAAGCACAAGCAGAAGCAGGGCTAAGCAGGGTTTTCCCTGCCCCTATCTCCGAGCGCCAACTGTGCGCTCGGATTTTTTTGTGCCTTCTGTCGGCAGGGAAGCTATGACTTCGTCTCAGGGTTCATTTCCATGCAGATTCGTGGTATAATGCAAAGGAACCATCCATATAAATGAGGTTGGATATGAACAAGACGGAGTTATTGCGCATTCTGGAACAGACGGTTCCGCCGCTGGAGGGCAAGCTGCACATCGAGCGGGTGCTGTATAAGAAAGAGGCCAACAAGGCTTATATGAGCTTTCTGGCGGACGTGCTGGTGGAACAGCGCGATTTTTTGCTGCTGGAACGCAAGCTGCGCGAGCTGTTTCCCAATATGACGGTAGCCATCCGCGTGGCCAGTCCCGGACTGGGCGAGGATTTTCTGGCGGATGTGAACAAGTACAAGTCTGTACTGACGGATTTTCTGCGCCGCCAGAGCCCGGCGCTGTCGGCGTGGATCGGCGATGTGGGCTGGTCGCTGGAAGAAGGCAGGATCCAGCTGACCTGTCCGGATCAGATCGCGATGGATTATTTCAAGCGCAATCATCTGGACGAGAAGCTTTCGGTCGCTGTCTACGATATCTTCCGTGTGCGGGTGGCGGTGAACATTGGCGTGTGCGGTGAACGCGAGGCATGGGTCAAGAAGATGCGCGAGGAACGCGGCTTCTCCTTCCCGACAAAACCGGCTGCGCCGTCTGTCCCGGATGAGGAACCGCCATGGGACGATGCAGCCATGGAGGCGCAAGCCGCAGCGATGTTCGGCGCGCCCGCGCCGCAGCCGGCACCGCAGCCGCGCCCGGCCAAGCCGCGCGCCGAAGCGGCCGCCAAGGCCGCGCCGGTTCCCAAGGGCAATGTGCTCAAGGGGCGCGCAATCGGCGATCACCCCGTGCCCATTGGAGAGCTGGCAGAGGACAGCGGCATTGTGGTCATTGAAGGCACAGTGACCGGCGTGAACGAACCCAAGGAACTCAAGGGCGGCGAAACGGTGCTGGTCACCTTCGCCGTATACGACGATACCTCCACCATTTATTGCAAAGCGTTCTACCAGTACCGCATGCGCCGCGCCGCCATGGGCGAAACGCCTCAGCCGCCCACGGATGAAGAACGCGCGCGCGTGAAGGAGCAGATCGACAAGATCCAAAACGGCATGCGTGTGCGGCTGCGGGGCGACTGCCGCATGGACACCTTTCTGGGCGAACTGAGCGTGGGCGTGCGCGATATGCAGGAGATGCCGAAAGTAGAGCGCAAGGACAACGCCGAGGAAAAGCGCATCGAGCTGCACATGCACACCAACATGTCCACCATGGACGGCATGTCAGAGGCGGGCGCGCTCATCAAGCAGGCGGCCAAGTGGGGCCATCCCGCTGTGGCGATTACCGATCACGGCGCGGCGCAGGCCTTCCCGGCGGCATTCGGCGCTGCCAAAAAGAACGACATCAAGCTGCTGCCCGGCGTAGAGGGATACCTGTGCGATCTGGCGAGCATCGTTACCGACGCGGACGATCATTCCATCCATACGCCCATCGTGGTGCTGGACTTTGAAACCACCGGCCTTTCGCAGGCGGTGGACCGTGTCATCGAGGTGGGTGCAGTTCGGCTGGAAAACGGTGTGGTGACGGATGAGCTGAGCCTGCTGTGCGATCCTGGCATGCCGCTCAAGCCTAAGATCAGCGAACTGACCGGCATCACCGATCTGATGCTCGATGGCAAGGAAAGCCCGGCTGAAGGCGTGCGGAAGCTGCTGGATTTCATCGGCGATTGCCCGGTGGCGGCGCACAATGCGCCCTTTGATATGGGCATGCTGGAAGCGGAATGCAAGCGCATGGGCGTTACGTTCCACGCTCCGGTCATCGATACGCTGGTGTTCGCCCGCAAGCTGTACCCCACGCAGAAAAGCCACCGTCTGGGCGCAGTGTGCCGCATGCTGGGCGTATCGCTCAAAAATGCGCACCGTGCCGTGCACGATGCAGCCGCCACGGCGCAGTGTTTGGTCAAGATGATGGAGGAAGCCGAGAAGAAGGGCGCAAAGACGCTGGCGGATCTGGATGCGCTCATCCAGCACGATACCATTGGCGAGAGCCACCACATCATTCTGCTGGCCAAAACGCAAAAGGGTATGCAGAATCTCAACCACCTGATCTCCGATTCCAACGTGAGCTACTTCTACCGCCATCCCAATATGCCGCGCCATCTCATCGACCAGTACCGCGAGGGTATCATTCTGGGCAGCGCGTGCGAGGCGGGCGAGCTGTTCAAGGCCATCGTGAACAACCGGCCCGAAGCGGAGATCGAGAAGATCGCCGAGTGGTATGATTATCTGGAGATCCAGCCGGTGGGCAACAACGAATTCATGATCCGCAACGGCACCGCGCGTGACGTGGAGCAGCTGCGCGATTATAACCGCAAGATCGTCGCTTTGGGAGAAAAACTGGGCAAACCTGTGTGCGCCACAGGCGACGTGCATTTCCTCAACCCCGAGGACGCTATCTACCGCACCATCATTCAGGCAGGTCTGGGCTTTGACGATTGCGATCAGCAGCCGCCGCTGTACTTCAAAACCACAGATGAAATGCTGGAGGAATTCAGTTATCTGGGCAAGGAAAAGGCGCGCGAGGTGGTCATCACCAATCCACGCTTGATCGCCGATCAGGTGGATCAGCTGCGGCTGTTCCCCAAACATCCGGAAGGCAAGGATACATTCCAGCCCTTCTGGCCCGATGCGGCGGACGATATCCAAAACCGTTCATGGGGCCGCGCCAGGGAGCTGTACGGCGATCCCCTGCCGGAGATCGTGCAGAAGCGGCTGGAAAAGGAGCTGGGCTCCATCATCGGTTACGGCTTTGGCACGCTGTATTCCATCGCCCAAAAGCTGGTCAGCAAGTCCCTGTCGGACGGCTACTTTGTGGGCAGCCGCGGTTCCGTGGGCTCGTCCTTTGTGGCCACCATGTGCGGCATTACGGAAGTGAACCCCCTGCCGCCTCACTACCGCTGTGACCACTGCCACAAGATGTTCCTGACCCCGCCGGAGCTGGCCAGCGTGGGCGTTGACCTGCCGGACAAGAACTGCGAGATCTGCGGCAATCCCCTTGCCAAAGACGGGTTTGATATCCCCTTTGAGGTGTTCCTTGGTTTCAAGGGCGACAAGGTGCCGGATATCGACCTGAACTTCTCCGGCGAATATCAGGCCCGGGCCCATGCCTACATCGAAGAACTGTTTGGCAAGAACTATGTGTTCCGCGCCGGTACCATTTCCGGTCTGGCAGAAAAAACGGCCTACGGCTTTGCCGCCAAGTACTGCGAGGAGCGGGGCCTGCGGGCCGGGCGCGCCCACAAGGAGCGGCTGGCAGCCGGCTGCGTGGGCGTAAAGCGCACCACGGGCCAGCACCCAGGCGGCATTGTGGTATTGCCCAAGGAATATGACATCTGCCAGTTTACTGCCATCCAGCACCCGGCGGATGATATCGAAGGCACCACCCTGACCACCCACTACGACTTTAACTCCATGCACGATATTCTGGTCAAGCTGGACTGTCTGGGCCACGATGACCCCACGGTGCTGCACCGGCTGGAAGAGCTGACCGGCATTAACTACAAGGAGATTCCGCTGGATGATCCTGAGGTGCGCAGTCTGTTTTCCAGCCCCGAAGCGCTGGGTGTGACCGTGGAGGATCTCATGTGGGAAACCGGCACGCTGGGCATCCCGGAGTTCGGCACCAGCTTTGTGCGCGGCATGCTGCTGGAGACCCGCCCCACCACCATGGAGGAATTGATCCGCATTTCCGGCCTGAGCCACGGCACGGACGTGTGGCTGGGCAATGCGCAGGATATCATCAACAGCGGCAAGGCCAAGCTGGCGCAGTGCTTCTGCACGCGCGATGATATCATGAACTTCCTCATCTCCAAGGGCATGCAGGAAAAGATGAGCTTCGACATCATGGAAAGCGTGCGCAAGGG
>CAZDEF010000085.1:0-9842 GCA_964504385.1 uncultured Oscillospiraceae bacterium | reverse complement strand
GAGGGGTGTCTCGGGGGGACCGGTGCGGGGTCCCCCCCCGACATCCCTCTGGCCCTAGCGGAGCGGGCAGCTCCACCGCTCCCCCTGCAAGGGGAGCAGCCAAAACCCCTGCGCCCCAGCGCAACAAACAAAAGCAAAAACCACCCCGCACACAGCGCAACAAAAAAAGAAAGGAGCCCCCCTCAATGCCCTCCTCCACCCTCTCCATCCCCCGCTTCCTCGGCCTCCGCCAATACGGCGACCCATCCAACCAAGACCCCCGCTACGCTACCCTCAGCGAAAACTTCGCCACCCCCAACGGCCACCTCTGCCCCATGTCTGCCCCCATCCCCCTCGCCGGTTCCCTCCCCGCCCCCATCGAGACCCTCGCTTGCCTCCACCGCCGCTACTATACCGCCGATGACGAAAAAAACGTCCTCGTCGCCGTCGCGGGCGGCAAACTCTATTGGCGGCTCCCCTCCGCGCAGGAGTGGCAGAATATCCCCCTCCCCGCCTCCTTTCTGGAAAGCCGCTGCCAAAGGAGCCGCTTCAGCTGCGTCAGCTATGAGATCGATCCCGAAGGCAGCCCGGCCCCCGTGGACGTGCTGCTCATGAGCAACGCCGCCGACGGCATGCTCTGCCTGCGCGGCGATGATATGACCGTGTCGCGCGTGGAAACGCCGCGCGCCTTCGGCGTGATCGCCCGCCATGGCGAACGCATCTGGGGCGGAGCCATCGAGGGCGACCCCGACCTGCTGGTGTATTCCGCCCCCTATGATCCCTTCGATTGGGCGCAGAACAGCGCCAGCCCCGAGGACGGCGCGGGCGAGGTGATGCAGCCCTCGTGGGACGGCGATAGCTTCACGGCGCTGCTGTCCTTCGGCGGGCAGCTGCTGGCCTTCAAAAAGACCCGCGTGTGGCGGATCATCGGCGCGCATCCGGGGGAATACGCGTTCAAGGAGCAGTACGGCGGCGGCGCGCCCTGCGAACGCACCGTGCAGCCCGACGGCGCGCGCGTGCTGCTGCTGGGCCGCAGCGGTATGCAGCGCTACGATGGCGAAAGCGTCGCCCCCTATGATCAGCCCCTGTGCCAGACCGTGTACGACCGCATGAACCAGAGCGCCCTGAGCGGCGCGTGCGCGTGCGTGCACCGCGGCGCCTATTACTGCGCCCTGCCGCTGGACGACAGCCCCGTGAACAACGCCGTGCTGGTGCACGATCTGGCCGAGGGCACATGGCTGCTGCGTACCGGCGCGGACGTGAACGGCTTCCTGCCCACGGACGATGCGCTGTTCTTCACCAGCGCGGGCGCGCCGGGGCGCGTGAGCGTGTGGACGCAGCAGGGCGAGGCGCTGCCCGCCCGCTGGGCCACCCCGTGGCAGGATCTGGGGCGCAAGAACCTCGTCAAGAGCGGCTTTCAGGTGTACCTGACCGTGCGGTGCGATGCGCCCGTGTCCCTGCGCATCAGCGTGGAGACCGAAAAGAAATGCAAGACCAAGACCGTGGTGTTCCAGCCCGGCGCGCGGCAGAAGCGGCTGTCCTTCGGCGGCAGCGGGCGCAGGTTCCGGCTGCTGGTGGAAAGCGACGGCACTACCCCGTGGCGGCTGGAGGGCGGCGTGCAGATCGACATGGAGACGGATCGGGACGGATGACGCTCATATCTTGTTGCTTGGAAGGAGATCAGAACCGATGCTAAAACAGAACCGTTATCAGTATGAACCGCCGGTCACCCCGGCGGAGTGGCAGGGCGCGCCCCGCCGCTTTGCCCTGCGCCTGACCGAGCTGCTGGACACCCTGTTCGCCCGGCTGGGCGCGATGGAGAGCCGTCTGCGCGCGCTGGAGGCCGCCGCCCGGAAGGAGGCGCAGCCGTGAGCGAGGTGCACACCCTGCCCGCCGTGAGCATGCGGCTGGAAACATGGCGCGGCTACAGCGCCTACGAGATCGCCGTGCAGCACGGCTTTGAGGGCACGGAGGAGGAATGGCTGCAGAGCCTGAAGGGCGAAAGCGGCGACGCGGCCGACGGCGTGACCGTGAACGGCCGCGCGCCCGTGCAGGGCAATATCACCCTGCGCGGCACGGATGTGTATGTGCGCTCCGGCACGGCGGTGACGCTGGCGCAGGCGCTGGAAAACTGCCTGCGCGCCGATGCGGTGGTGGATTCGCTGGAATCGGACGACAGCACCAAGCCCCTCAGCGCCGCCAAGGGGCGCGCCCTCAGCCAGGCCATCGCCCTCAAGCCCAGCATGGGCAGCGCCAGCGTCACCCTGCTGGCCTCCGGCTGGAGCGGCGGCGCGCAGACCGTGTCCGTGGAGGGCGTCACCGCCCAGCACGCCGTCATCGTCACCGCCGCGCCCAGCGGCTACGCCCACTACCACGAATGCGCGGTGCGCTGCACGGCGCAGGGCGCGGGCACGCTCACCTTTGCCGCGTCCACCACCCCATCGCAGGATCTGGCAGCCAATGTGCTGTTCTTCGGCTGAGGAGGCGAAAGAGATCGATGTACCGGATCAATGGCTATGATGTGGAGATCACCCGCGGCGACAGCCTGACGCTGCGGGTGCTGTTTTCCGGCCGCGACCTGCCCGAGGGCACGGACGCGGTGTTCACCTTAAAGAGCAGGCCGCGCGACAGCGCGCATCGGCTGCAGAAGCGCTTCGACGCATCCGACGGGCAGGCCGTGCTCACCCTGGCCCCGCAGGAGACCGACCTGCCGCCCCGCACCTATTACTGGGACCTGCGCTTGCAGATCCCGCAGGACGCTGGCGGCTACGAGGTGTACACCCCCATGGAGTACGCCGCCTTCACCGTGCTGCAGGCCATCGGCACGGACATGGGCGGCGGCAGCCCGAGCGCGAACCCCGACCTGCCCGTGCTGCAGGTGGTGCTCGCGCAGGCGCGCGATGTGCTGACCCGCGCCGAGGCCGCCGCGCTGGCGGTGGAGAACCTGAGCGTGACGGCGGTGGAGAGCACCGCCCCCAGCGCCGCCGTGAGCGACGGCGAGGACGGGGGCAAGCACATCGTGCTGGGGCTGGTGCGCGGGCCGCAGGGGCAGACGGGGCCGCAGGGCCCGCCCGGCGCGGGCCTGAAAATACTGGGCACCTACGCCACGCAGGCCGCGCTGCAGGCGGCTGTGACCGCGCCCCAGCAGGGCGATATGTACCAGATCGGCTCCGCCGCGCCCTACGCCGTGTGGATGTGGGACAGCGCGGAGGGCTGGCTGTCGCTGGGGCAGCTGAGCGGCGCGCAGGGGGCCACCTTCACGCCCGCCGTGTCCGCCGCCGGGGTGCTCAGCTGGACGAACGACGCGGGGCTGAGCAACCCCTCGCCCGTGAACTTGACCGGCCCGCAGGGCCCCGCCGGCCCCGCCGGGCAGGATGGGCAGGACGGCGATACCCCCGTGCGCGGCACGGATTACTGGACGGCGGCGGACATTGCGCAGATCAAGGCGTATGTGGACAGCGCCATTCTGAATGGAGCGTGGTGACATGAGCGTAGAAAGCAAAATGACCGCCATCGCCGACCGGCTGCGCGCGCTGCAGGGCAGCACGGCGGATCTCACGTTGGACGGCATGGACACGGCCCTGTCCCAGCTGCAGACCCACACCGCCAGCAGCTTCACCGCTGTGGGCCAGCGGGGCGGCACTGTGCCGCAGGGCCAGCTGCCCTCCGCCCTGCCCGCCGCCATCCTCAGCATTCCCACGGTGCAGCGGCACACGGGCAGCTTCACCACCAATGCCAGCGGCACGGCGGTGCTCAGCTGCGGCTTTCAGCCGGATCTGGTGGTGATCTCGCTGGGGGTGTATGAGACGAACTTTGAAAGCCTGATCGCCCTGCCCCTGCGCGAGCAGCAGCAGACCGGCAAAAAGCCTTTGAGCGTTGCCATGACCAATGACGGGCTGCTGGAGACATGGGTCACGGCCAAGAGCAGCACGGGCGTGACGCTGGCGCTGTACCTGTACGACTGGAGCTGGGAGGGCGCGGCCTATGCCAGCCGCACCCTGAACTACTGCGCCGTGAAGTACACGGCCTGACACGGAGGGAGAGCGACTATGAACCGCGAACTGGCGGCCAGACTGCATGCGACCATCGCCGCAGGGCTGGCCCTTCTGGACGACTGCACCGCCTCGAAGGGGGCGGAGGCGTACCCCCGCCTGCATCAGGATGGCAGGCTCATCCCCGCCGGCACGCGCATCCGCTGGCAGGGCACGCTCTGGCGCGCCTCTGCCGACCTGTGGGACACGCCGGAAAACACGCCCGACCGCGCGCAAACCCTTTGGCAAGCGCTGGCATATCGTGAAGGGTACCGGGTCATCCCGCAGGTCATCCCCGCTGAGCAGCGCTTTGCAAGGGGCGAATGCGGCTGGTGGCAGGGCGCGCTGTGGCGCAGCCTGCTGGAGGGCAACGTGCACACCCCCGCCGCCTACCCGGCGGGCTGGGAGGAGGTGCAGCCATGATCTTCAACATCGGCGCGCCACTCTCCCCTACGGGGCTGCTGCCCCTGTTCACCTTTACCGGAAACTGCGACCTCGTCAACGACGGCAAGGCTGACGGCGTGCAAAACTGGCGCATCCGCCTGTATGAAAGCGGCACGCTCACGTTCAGCCGCGTATCGGGCGAGGTGGAGGTGTTTCTGGTGGGCGGCGGAGGCGGCGGCGCAGCGGGCGGAGGCGGCGGCGGGGGCGGATGCACCGCAGCCGGCGCCTTCACCCCCGTGAAGGACACGGATTACGCCATCGTGATCGGCGCAGGCGGCGCGGGCAGCGCGGCCAACAGCGGCACGGGCGGCGCAGCCGGGGCGGCCACCACCGCCTTCGGCCTGACGGCGCAGGGCGGCCGGGGCGGTCTGCATCAGAACGGCGCGAGCGGCGTGTACGGCGGCGCGGGCGGCAGCGGAGGCGGAGGCTTCGGCGGCGGCGACGGCGGCGCGAACGGCGCGGACGGCGGGCAGGCGCTGCGCGGCTACCCCGGCGGCAGCGGGCAGGGCACCAGCACGCGCGAATTTGGCACCGGCGCGCTCTACGCCGGGGGCGGGGGCGGCGGCACCTACAGCTCGTGGGGCTACACGGGCGGCCGCGGCGGCTATGGCGGCGGCGGCGACGCGCACCAGACCCGCACCGAAGACGGTCAGCCCGGCCAGCCCAACACCGGCGGCGGGGGTGGCGGCGGCCTGAAGGCTTCCACCGGCACCTCCGGCGGAAACGGCGGCAGCGGCATCGTCGTCATTCGCAATAAACGATCGACAGAGTAAGGAGGACACCATCATGACCGATACAGCCATGAAGGCGGCGGCGGACAAGGCGCTGTCGCTGGTGGGTCAGGGATATATCTACGGCGCGAAGGGGCAGACCTGCTCGCCCCTGTTCCGCGCCCGTCAGGCCGAGCAGTACCCCGAGCAGGCGCAGCATATCTTAGGCGAAGGGGCCAAGTGGGACGGCGCGCCCGTGTGGGACTGCGCCCAGCTCACCCGCGCCGCCGCCAAGGCTGCGGGCTTCACCCTGCCCAGCGGGGCCGCCAGCCAGTGGAACCGCGGCGCGTGGAAGCGCAAGGGCACGGCGGACAGCCTGCCCAAGGGCGAGGCGGTGTTCGTGTTCCGCCAGTCCGGCGGGCGCATGCAGCATGTGGGCGTGGCGCTGGGCGACGGCACCTGCGTGCACGCGCGCGGCACGGCCTACGGCGTGGTGCGCCAGCAGATGCAGGAATACGTGTGGACGCACTGGGCCAGCCCCTGGGGCGAGGAAGCGCCCGTCATCGCCACGGCGGAGGTGTGGGCGCAGCGGGGCGATACCGTCAACGTGCGCGCTCAGCCCGGCGGCAGCATCGTGGGACGCTTGCCCGTGGGCACGCAGGTGGAGATCACCGCGCGCAGCGCCGGGTGGAGCGCCATCCGCCACGAGGGCGGCACGGCGTATATGCAAAGCGCGTTCCTGAAGGAGCACACCCCCGCCGCTTTGGAGGAGCGCGTGCTCAGGATCGAGCAGCGGCTGGCCAAGGCCGGCCTGTAACACGGGAAAGGAGAAACGCATGGACAAAATGTGGGAAAGATCCGTCCGGCTGGCTGCCGCCTGCGCAGGCGCGGCGGTCGGGCTGTTGGGAGGCTGGGACGTGCTGCTTCAGGTGCTGATGGTGCTGATGGCTGCCGACTACGCCAGCGGGCTGGCCGTGGCCCTGATGGGCAAAAGCCGCAAAACGGCCTACGGCGGCCTGTCCAGCAAGGTGGGCGCGGCGGGGCTGGCGCGCAAGGGGCTGATGCTGCTGGTGGTGCTGGTGGCCGCCATGGTGGACAGGGCGCTGGGCGCGGGCAGCGCCATGTGCCGCGACGCCGCGTGCTGGTTCTATATCGCCAACGAGGGACTATCCATTCTGGAAAATCTGGGGCTGGCGGGCGTGCCCTACCCCCAGCGCCTGAAAAAGCTGCTGGGGCAGAAGCAGGAAGAAGAACAGCAGGATACGCAGGAAGGAGATACGCAGGATGGCACAGACGCTTGAGCAGCTCATCACCCGCATGAGCCGTACCGCCGACCCCGACTACGCGCAGGCCGCGCGCCGCTACCAGAGCCTGTACGACCAGAAGCGCCTGAGCGCGCGCCAAAGCTACGAGGCCGCCGATGCGGCCCTGCAGCGCCAGCTGACCGGCCTGCGCGCCGACTATGCCGACCAGCGCCGGCGCAGCGCGCAGGACACCGCCGCCGCTTATGCGCAGGCCGACCGGCAGGCGCTTTCGCGCGGCATGCAGCGCTCCAGCTACAACGCCGCCACGCTGGGCAACATCAGCCTGTCCGGCGCGGCGGATCAGCGCCGCATCGACGAGGCGGAGAACCGCCAGACGCAGGACGTGGCGCAGCAGCGCACCCAGCTCACCCGCCAGCTGCACCAGCAGCTGCAGCAGTACGACGCCGACCAGCACAGCGATGCGCTGGCCTACGCCGACGAGCTGCGCCGCGAGGCGCGCCAGTACCAACTACAGTGGCAGCAGCAGCGCATGGACTACGCCATGTGGAAGGCGGAATTCGACGCGAAGTACAACCGCTGAGCCGCCCCGCAGGCCCGTTCACTTTTGTAAAACTTTACACGGCAGGGCAGGATGTGCTATAATACAGGGACAGAAAAGGCATTTGCCCGATCCGATCATATCCATTTACAAGGAGGCACCCTTCATGAAGAAGATCCTGTCCGTACTGCTGGCTGCCGCCATGCTGCTGTCCCTGTGCAGCTTCGCCGCGGCCGAAGACTACTCCGACTACACCATCCGCATCTATTCCAACTCCAACTCCACCGAGCGCGCCACCTGGTTGCAGCAGCAGGCGGAGAAGGCCGGCTTCTCCATCTCCATGGACGACAACGCCGTCATCTCCGGCGACGTGGCCGCCATCCAGGCCGCCAATGAAAACAAGGACGGCGACATCATCTTCGGCCTGAACGAAGTGCGCTGGTCCCAGCTGGTGGGCGGCACTTACGAGAACCTGAAGGTCATGGACTGGACTCCCAGCTGGGCTGAGGAAGTGGGCCAGTACAAGTACGACGGCAAGGCCTACGGTCTGGTCATCCAGAACATCCTGATGCTGTACCGCAACGACGAATACGGCACCAAGGGCGAAGCCCTGAGCTTTGAACACTGGGCCGACATCGTGAACTGCGGCTACACCTGGTATCGTCAGGGCAAGGTGGGCGGCACCACCAACAGCAACATCAACAACGCCATGCTCTACGCCTTCACCGATCCGGCCAGCCCTGCGGGCGGCATCTCGCTAGACGGCTGGAAGACCCTGTGGGCCTACTGCCAGAACGGCGTGTTCACCGGCGACAGCTACGGCTTCGATCCCCTGAACCGCGGCGATGTGCAGGTATCCACCTTCTACTCCTCCTCTCTGTACGGCAAGGTGGACGACGCGGCCTCCGGCAGCGAGCATCCGCTGGTGGGCGCGCTGCAGCCTGAAAACTGGGCGCTGGTGGACATTGCCGACGGCACCTATTATATCGCCGAGTATCTGGGCGTGCTGGACCGCGCCGACCGCACCGAAAAGGAGACCGAGGCTGTGAAGGCCTTTGCCGAGTGGTTCGGCTCTGCCGAAGTGCAGGCCGCGTGGGCGGATGAGTTCGACTCCTTCCCCTGCAACGCGGGCGCTGTGGCCGAGATCTACGGCGAGGACATCCCCGAGATCTACACCCTGCCCAACTTCTCCCTGAACAAGGTGGAAGGCACCGACATGACCTATGCCGAGTATGTGGGCGCGCACTCCAGCGAGTGGACGAACATCATGACCAACCTGGGCTTCTACTGGGCCGACAACTCCGCCGCTCCCTCCGAGCCCGACTGGGACAACCTCGACTGGGCGACGCTGACGCAGAAAGCGAACTAAGCAAACGTCGAAAAAGCTCGCCTTCGGCGATCGCGCTTGGAGGGCTGCGGCCCTCCCAAGCACCCGAGCTTTCGATAACATCACACCCGAACGGGCGGGCCTGAGATCCGGGCCCGCCTTTTATCCACTTTCCTGCGGGAGGTTATGTTCACCCATGATCGAACTGAAAAACATCGTCGTCCGGTTTGGCGATTTCGAGGCGCTGCACAACATCAACGTGGAAGTGAAGGAGGGCGAGTTCTTTACGTTTCTGGGCCCCTCCGGCTGCGGCAAGACCACCACGCTGCGCACCATCACCGGCTTCATCGAGCCGGTCAGCGGCAGCGTGTGCGTGAAGAACGAGGACATCACCCATGTGCCGATCGAGAAGCGCAACATCGGCATCGTGTTTCAAAGCTACGCGCTGTTCCCCACCATGACCGTGTACGACAACATCGCCTTCGGCCTGAAGGTGAAAAAGCTGAAGAAGGACGAGATCGACCGCAAGGTGCGCGATATCGCCCGCAAGGTGGATCTGTCCGACGAGCAGCTGCAGAAGGCCGTGAGCCAGCTGTCCGGCGGGCAGCAGCAGCGCGTGGCCATCGCCCGCGCGCTGGTGACCGGCCCCGCCATCATCTGCATGGACGAGCCGCTGTCCAACCTGGACGCCAAGCTGCGCGTGCAGCTGCGCAACGAGCTGAAGAAAATGCAGCGCGATTTTGGCATCACCACCATTTATGTGACCCACGATCAGGAGGAAGCCCTCACCCTGTCCGACCGCATCGCCGTGTTCAACAAGGGCTTCATCGAGCAGATCGGCACGCCCAATGAGGTGTACAACCACTCCAGCACGGAATTTGTGTGCAATTTCATTGGCGATATCAACCGCATTGAGGAGGCGCTGGCGGCGCAGATGGGGCTGGACGAAAGCCAGCACCACTTTGTGCGGCTGGAGCGCCTGCGCGTGAACCGCCCCGCCGAGGCGGACGAGGTGCAGGTGCAGGGCGTGATCGACAGCCGCGAATACTACGGCCTGTACATCAAGTACTACATCCAGGCGGGCACGCAGGTGCTGAAGGCCATTGAAAAGAACGACGGCATCAACATTTACGAGCCGGGCGAAAAAGTGACGGTGGGCATCCACAGGGGCGATGTGATGAGCTATCCTGCGGATGCGCAGTAAAGGGGGCTGTGCGCATGAAAACCAAGGCTCCCGCATGGCTGAAGCCATCGCTGCTGTACAAGGCGTTCGGCACGGCGTTCTTCGTGTACCTGTTCTTCGGCTTCATGCTGCTGCCGTGCCTGAACACGCTGGGGCAGATCTTCACCACCCGCAACGCCGCCGGAGAGGTGGACCCGCTGGCGGTGATCCGCTTCTTCTTTGCGGGCAACATGCCCAGCTTTGTGTGGAATTCGCTCAAGCTGGCGCTGGCGCTGGTGGTGACGGTGAACGTGGTGGGCGTGAGCATCGTGCTGCTGACCGAGTACTTTGACATCAAGGGCGCCAAGATCCTCCGTCTGGGCTAC
>CAZDEF010000084.1:0-9846 GCA_964504385.1 uncultured Oscillospiraceae bacterium | reverse complement strand
CGGTCTTGCCAACGCCAGCGCCGCCGAACAGGCCGATCTTGCCGCCCTTGGCATAGGGGGCGATGAGGTCGACCACCTTGATGCCGGTCTCGAGGATCTCGGTAGAGGTTTCCTGCTCCTCGTAGGAGGGAGCGGGACGGTGGATGGGCCAGCGCTCTGCCGCTTCAGGAGCAGGCTGCTCATCGATGGGCTGACCCAGCAGATTAAAGATGCGCCCGAGGCACTGATCGCCCACGGGAACGGTGATGGGGCTTCCAGTATCCACGGCGTCGAGGCCGCGGACCATACCGTCGGTGGCGTTCATGGAAATGCAGCGGACAACGTTGTCGCCCACATGCTGCGCCACCTCGGCAACGATTTTCTTGTCGCCGTTCTGAATCTCAATGGCGGAAAGGAGCTCAGGCAGCTGACCGTCCTCGAAGCGGATGTCCAGCACGGGGCCGATGACCTGAACCACCTTGCCAATGTTATGCTTGCTCACGTTGGTTGTACTCCTTTCGGGACGTCGTTACTGCTCTGCACCGGCCACGATCTCCGTGATCTCCTGCGTGATGGCTCCCTGACGGGCACGGTTGAACTTGAGCTTCAGGTCGCTGATCATTTCGCCCGCGTTCTTGGTGGCGGAATCCATCGCCGTGCGGCGGGCGGCCACTTCGCTGGCAAAGGCATCGCACAGCGCGCTGTACAGGCGGCCCGCCAGAAAATCGGGAATGATCTGAAGCAGCGTTTCGGCAGCGCTCAGTTCATATATGGTGCCGGAGAGAGGCTGTGCTTCGGCAGCAGGGGCTTCGACGGGAAGCAGACGGCTCACCACGGCTTCCTGACTCATCATGGACTGGAAGGTGGTGTTGACGATCCACAGCTCATCAAACGCTTCGCTGCGGTAGCCTTCCATCAGCAGCTCCGCCAGTTTGTAGCAGGCGCCGACGGTCATGCCTTCTACCCGGGTGTGATCATCCGACAGAGAAGGCACACCCAAGCGGTGAAAGCGCTCCACTGCCTTGCGGCCCATGGGCAGCACGCAGTAGTCGCAGCCCTCAGCATGGGCGGCAACGGCCTTGAATACGTTGGCATTGTAGCCGCCAGCCAGCCCGCGGTCTCCGGCGATGACCACATAGCAGCGGTGCTTCACCTGCGCGCGCGGGGTGACGAATGGCACGTTCGCTTCATCGCAGCTGGCGATGGCAGCGCTCAGCGCCTCCTGAGAAATGGTGATATAAGGCTTGCTGCTTTCCATGCGTTCCTTTGCGCGACGCAGCTTGGAGGTTGCCACCAGCTGCATCGCCTTGGTGATCTGCATGGTGCTTTCCACACTTTTGATGCGCAGCTTGATGTCTTTCATGGACGCTCCGGCCATGATGATCCTCCTTCCTTACTTGTTTTTCAGGAAATCATTCGTGTAGGCTTCCAGCGCGGCCTTCAGCTTCGCTTCGGTTTCCTTGCTCAGTTCGCCGGTCGTGCGGATCGCCTCCAGCACATCGGCGTGCTGGCTGCTCATGCGCTCGTACAGGCTGTCCTCGTACTCCGCCACGTCGGTCACCTTTACGTCCTGCAGGAAGTCGTGGGTGACGGCGTAGAAGATGCACACCTGATTTTCCACAGGAATGGGGTGATTGCGGTTCTGCTTGAGCACTTCCACAATACGCGCGCCCTGCGCCAGACGAGCCTTGGTGTCCGCATCCAGATCGGAGCCGAACTGGGCAAAGCCCTGCAGCTCGCGGTACTGGGAATAGAGCAGCTTGAGCGATCCGGCCACCTTCTTCATGGCCTTGATCTGCGCATTGCCGCCCACGCGGCTAACGGAGATGCCGGGGTTCACGGCGGGCATGATGCCGGAGTGGAACAGCTCGGTCTCCAGGAAAATCTGACCGTCCGTAATGGAAATGACGTTGGTGGGGATATAGGCAGATACGTCGCCGGCCTGCGTTTCGATGATGGGCAGAGCGGTGATGGAACCGCCGCCGTATTCAGGCGCTACGCGGGCGGAGCGCTCCAGCAGGCGGCTGTGCAGATAGAACACATCGCCGGGGTAGGCTTCACGTCCCGGAGGACGGCGGATGAGCAGGGACAGGGCGCGGTAGGCCACGGCGTGCTTGCTCAGATCGTCATATACGATGAGCACATCCTTGCCCTGATCCATGAAGTATTCCGCCATGGCACAGCCGGAATAGGGCGCAATGTACTGCAGGGGCGCAAGCTCCGCAGCAGTCGCGCTGACCACGATGGTGTAATCCATCGCACCGGCTGCAGTGAGGGTATCCACCAACTGGGCAACGGTGGAGCACTTCTGGCCGATGGCCACGTACACGCAGATAACGTCCTTGCCCTTCTGGTTGATGATGGTATCCAGCGCGATCACGGTCTTACCGGTCTGACGGTCGCCGATGATGAGCTCGCGCTGGCCGCGGCCGATCGGGATCATGCTGTCGATCGCCTTGATGCCGGTCTGCAGCGGCACGCTTACGCTCTTGCGCTGAATGATGCCGGGGGCATTGCGCTCGATGGGGCGGTAGTCCTTCGCTTCGATCTGGCCCTTGCCGTCCACGGGCTGGCCCAGCGCATTCACCACGCGGCCGATCAGGCCCTCGCCGGCGGGCACGGATACGACCTGACCGGTGCGCTCCACCACGTCGCCTTCCTTTACGCCCTCATCGTCGCCCAGCATAACAATGGCTACGGAGTTCTCTTCCAAGTTCAGCGCCATACCATAGGCGCCGTTGGGAAAACGAACCAGCTCGTTGGCCATGCAATTTTCCAGCCCGGATACGCGAGCGATGCCGTCGCCGATCGTGATGATGGTGCCGGTATCGGTTTGGGAAATCCGGTTTTCGTAATTCTTGATCTGCTCTTTGATGAGCTTGGAGATCTCTTCGGGTTTCAACTGCATCGTTTCACCAGCTTTCAGTAGATGGGTCTGTCTTACGCGCCCTGAACCATAGCGCTGTGAATGGACTTGAGACGGTTGCGCAGCGTGTTGTCGTAGCGCTGACCGTTCATTTCCAGCAGCACGCCGCCCATGAGGCTTTCGTCTACCTTTTCGCACAGCACGACCTGCTTGCCGGTCATGCCGGACAGCTTTTCGCACATGCGGGCGCGCTGTGCGTCGTCAAGCGGCACGGCCGTCGTTACGGTTGCTTCGACGATGCCATGCGCAGCGTTGTAAAGCGTTTTGAAGGCGGAAAGACAGCCCTCGTACTCGTTGAGCGCGCCGCGCTCACACAGGATCTTGAGGAAGTTGAGCAGATAGGGGTGCACCTGGCCGCGCAGCACGCCGTCTAGGATCTTCACGCGCTCCTCCTTGCTCAGCAACAGGTTGCCCAGCAGACGGATAAAGTCCGGCTGGCTGCGGAAAAGGGACTGAAGCTGCAGCATCTGCGCCATAACATCCTTGCTGATGTTCTCCTCTTCCGTCAGGGCATACAGGCCGTCACCGTATTCTCTGGCCAATTCCGTCACTGTTCTTCACCAACGTTCCTGATGAATTCATCCACAAAATGATCGTGGTCCTTTTTCTGAACCTCGCGCTCCATGACCTTGGAAGCAATGCTCACCGCGATATCGCTGATCTCGCCGCGAACGTCCATGAGCATCTGCTGACGCTCCATGGTGATATCCTCTTCCGCTTTGTGCTTGATGCGGCTGGCCTGCGCGTTGGCTTCGTTTACAATTGCGTCGCCCTTGCGCTGCGCAGACTGCACCGCATTTTTCACAATGCCATCCGCTTCCTCGCGCGCGGTAGCCAGACGGTTTTCGTACTCCTGCTTGATGTTCGCTGCCACCACTTTTTCTTCTTCGGCAGCGGCATACATATCTGCAATTTCATGCTGCCGGTTTTCGATCATGGTGCGCACCGGTACGAACAGATACTTTTTGGCCACAAGGAAGATGATAATGGTGTTCAGCAGAACAAACAACGCCGTCCAGAAATTGACGCCTACAAAACTTTCAAATTGTTGCAACTGCTTCGCCCCTCTCGTTTATCCGTTTGCAGGAGAGATGGTTTACAGCGTGAAAAGAATCAGGAAAGCGATCAGCAGGGAGTAGATACCGGTGGTTTCGGTAATAGCGCAGCCAAGGATCATGTTGACGCGCAGGGTGTTGGAGGTTTCTGGCTGACGGGCCATGCCGTCCAGTGCGTGTCCAACGGCGTTACCTTCACCAATAGCGGGGCCGATAGCACCGATACCAACTGCCAAACCTGCGCCGATAGCCTTACCCAGAATTGCGATTGCCTGAGCCATTTCCATGAAGAGTTCCTCCTTAATGTAAATTATGTTTATTTTGATTGAATCAATCAACGAAGTCAGTAGGGCTTACGCTTCAGGTTCCGGCAGGGAGCCCGCTACATAAACCATGGACAGCAGGGTGAAAACCAGCGCCTGCACAAAGCCGGAGAATAGATCGAAATAGACCGAAAGGATGGCGGGGATGCCAAGGGACAGGATGGGAACGCCGGTGAGGATGCCCATCGCTTCCAGCAGACCGAACACGCCCAGCAGCGTCATCAGGGCCCCGATCAGCAGCCCGAGCTTGCTGCCTTTGCGCTTGGAGCGCACCAGAAGCAGAACGCCCAGCGCGCACAGCACCAGCGTCAACAGCCAGCCCAGCGAGGAGATCGCGTTGATGCACAGGGCGGAAAGCATGCTGAAGGCGGTGTAGATGATCGCCGTGATCACGCCGCCGCCCGCCACGTTGCCAAAGTGACGGAAGGCCATGGAGACCGGCTGGGCCACTTCGCTAATCAGGTTCATGGGCGTCATGACCACCACAGGCTCGGTAAAGCCCTTCAGCCAGCCAAGGAAGCCGTTGTTCTTGATGTTATTGTACCAGATCACGCCGGAGATCATCAGCGCCCATACCAGCGTGCAGCTCAGGTCGGCCGAAGCGGAGCGCAGAAAGCCCGTCAGGCCGATGTAGGAACTGCAGATGCTGCACAGAAACAGCGTGCCCATGAAGGGCGCCCAGTGGACGTTGTGCTCGCCCATGGCGCTGGCTGTGAGATCGTAAATCATATCCACGCCTTTTTCCACCAGCACCTGCATGGCGCCGGGGCGCTTGTTGAGATTGCGGCCCAGTTTCACACAGGCCGTGACCAGAAAGATGGTGACGACCAGATAGGAAACCACGGTCTGGGTGACGGGAATGCCGCCCAAGATCGGAATGGTAAAGTAGATAAAAGCACCGTCAACACTCACGTTCATGCTTGCTTGTCACCCGGCTTTCTGAAAAATTCGACCACGGTCAATACAGGACGGACAAAAACGATGGGCAGCACCATGGCCAGCGCGTTGCACAGCCCGCTTTTGGCGCACGCAACGAGAATGACGAACATAATGATCAGCCGCAGCTGATAGGAGAGACGAATGGTATTCTTCCCGCCCTTTACGTTTTGAGCAGTTGCTTTGTCGGCGGCTGCGTCGGCGCTGATGCCCATAAAGAAAAAATTAAGGATGCCCAGCAGCGTGCCGACCACACCACCCAGAAGAACGCTTCGATCCCAAAAGCCGAGCAGCGCGTAGATCAACAGCATGACGCCAAGGCATACACACTCGCCAATGGCAAGCCAAAGCGTTTCCCGAAACAAAAATTTCCGAGTTTCCATGCACACCTCCACTCCAATTCTGCATAGTATTCTGCGAAGGCCTGTGCTTCTACACTGGAAGCCGCTCCCTTTTCAGTAGAAGTGCCAACCTTTCTCAATTCATAATTGTAACGGCTTTCAAGCGTTTGTCAAGCGAGATAAAGTGGTGCAGAGCATGTCCAAAACCGCTATTATTTGACAAGAAAATGACAAAGTTTTCGTTCCGCAAAATGCAGGAAACGATTTTTCTTTCATAAATATAAAATAAATGTTACAAAAAGTCATGCAAAAATGTCGAAAATATGTTATAATCATTTCGCATTGAGATCCGCTTGAAGTCAAGGAGGAGTCGGATGATCACCAGAGTACAGGGAAAAACGCTCGCAGGAGAAATTGCCGTCCGCAAAGAGCCGCGGCTGACGGCGCTGGAAAGATCCATGCTGCGCTGGGCAGTGGTAGATCCGGACGACCGCCTGCTGGACGCCAACGTAGGCAGCGGCATGATGGCGGAATACTTGCGGCGCAATATGCAGTGCGAGGTCTGCGGCGTGTCGGACAGGATGGAGCAGGTGCGCAGCGCACGCGACCGTCTGCAGAGCTGTGATATCGTATATGCCCCGGCCGGGGATATCCCGTGGCGCGAGGATGCGTTTGACACGGTGCTGATGAAAATGGAGGCGGAGGAGCCGGAAACCATTGAGCGCATGCTGGCCGAGGCAAAGCGCGTGCTCAGGCCCGGCGGACAGCTGATTTTGGGCGTGATGTGCTGGCCGACCGCCATGGCCACCGCAGCCGGTTTTTTGTTCTCCGAGGACAGAAGACCCATCCGGATGCGGGAGGTGCAGCAGATGCTGAACAAAGCTGCTTATGAAAAGGTCACATGGCAGCGCACCGGCTTGCGCATGGGCGTCATGATCGGCTGGAAAAACAAGCCCGGCTTGGAAAACATGCATCAATAGCAAAATTCCCGTATTGAGAGAAAACACTCTCCTAATACGGGAATTCCCTATTTTGCAATGCGGCGAATGCGCAGAGCAGACGCTTCTTACAGCAGGCTGGCGGCCGCCTTGTCCAGCAGGAAGACAACGTCGGCATGGGTGCGCAGAATGCTGGCCTGCGTGCGGGGATCAATGTCGCCGAGAATGGAGTCGTGGATGGCCTGCGCCTTGTCTGCGCCGGTAGCCAGCAGCAGGATCTTGCGGGCGTTGATGATGCTGCCCACGCCCAGACTGATGGCCTGACGCGGCACATCGGCTTCGCTGTCGAAGAAGCGGCGGTTGGCCTCGATGGTGCTCTGGGTGAGGTCGACGATGTGGCAGCCGTATACGAACGCATTGCCGGGCTCGTTGAAGCCGATGTGGCCATTGCGGCCGATGCCCAAGATCTGCACATCGATGCCGCCGGCCTTGCGGATGGCAGCGTCGTAGCCGGTGCACTCCGCTTCGGGATCCTTGGCGTTGCCGTCGGGCACACGGGTGTTGTTGATATCAATGTTGATGTGGTCGAACAGGTTTTCCTTCATGAAGCTATGGTAGCTCTGTTCATGCTCCACAGGCAGGTTGCAGTATTCGTCCAGATTGAAGGAGCGTACACGGGAGAAATCCACCACGCCGGCCTTGCACAGACGGCTCAGCTCCTCATAGGTGGGGATGGGCGTGGAACCCGTGGCCAGACCCAGCACGGAATCCGGCTTGGAAAGCACCTGCGCGGCGATAAGAGTGGCGGCAGCCTGACCGACCTGAGCGGCATTTTCGAAAACATGAATCTGCATGTGGCAAACCTCCTGACAATTGCAATACAAATGATGAAAATGCTTGATGTATGATACGTTTTGCGCGAATACATCCATCACTGAAAGTATATCACCGGCCACCTTGTCTGTCAATGCACAGATGAAATGCGCAAACAGGATCAAGCGGGGGCGGCTGGCCAGCGGCTATACTGGGCAAGGAGCTGTGAAAGAGGAGGAAGCAGAATGCGCGAATGGTACAGGCAGATACAGCTGATGATCGACGAGATCGACCGGGAGATCAAAAACAGGCAGGATGAGGCGATCACCCTGCATGCACTGGCGGAACGGTTCGGTTATTCGGAGTATCATTTTTCTCGGAGATTCCGGGAGGTTTCCGGCATGACCTTTCGGGACTATCTGCGGGGAAGAAGACTGGCCTTTGCGCTGAGAGAGCTGCGCGATACGAACAGGCGGATCCTGGATATTGCGGTGGAGTACGGCTTTGCCTCTCACGAGGCGTTTGCGCGAGCTTTCAAGCAGGCATACGGCATCACACCGGGCGAGTACCGCCATCACCCGGTGCCGGTGGTGCTGCGTACCATCCTGCGCCCCTTTGACTGCTACCTGATGAGTATGGGAGAGAAAGGCATGACACAGACACAGAGCGAAGTCAAAACGTATTTCGTTACCATTCCGGCGCACAAATTCCTGCATATCCGCAACAATGAAAGCATTGGTTATTTTGATTTCTGGCAGAAGCAGAGCCGGATCCCCGGTCAGGATTGCGAAACCATCTGCGGCCTGCTGGACAGCATTCCGGACAAGCTGGACGATCAGGGCGGCACGGAAGCGGACAGCGGCAGCGGGCAGATCATGGGATATCTGAATGCTCCGGAGGGGCGCATCTGCAGTTGGGGCATCCCGCTGGCGGAGTGCTACGGCGTGCGGCTGCCGGCGGATTACACCGGCCCGGTACCGGCGCAGATGCAGCTGATGGACGTGGCCGAGGGCGAATACCTAGTGTTTGAACATGGGCCGTTTGACTATGAAACGGAAAATGCCGCTGTGGAAGCGAAGATCGAGGCGGCCATGAAGTCCTTTGATTACGGAAAGGCTGGCTATCAGCTGGATCTGACTCCGGGACGGATCTTCTACTTCTACCATGACTGCCAGCGCTATTGGAAGTATATCCGTCCGGTGGTGAAAACGGAACAAGCGAATCCATAAAAACAATTCAAAAACGAGAAAGGAAGCCTGCTGTGGTGATCGACCGCAGCAGGCTTCTTAAATATGCAAATAAAAACCAAAGAGAATGGGCGGATTACAATGGATTTTCCCGCAGGAACGCGGCATCCGCAGGGCAGAATGGATACTGCGCCAATTCTTCCGGCAGCACCCATGCCGCGGCGCCGTGGACGTGGAGCTGCACCGGCGCGTCAGATCTCGCCTCAGCGCTCACGAAAACCAGCCAGATGGTGCGCTCGCCTTCGCGGCGGGTGACGGAACCGAGCGTGTGCCCCGCCGTGACGGACAGCTCCAGTTCCTCCATCAGCTCGCGCTCCAGACATTGCTGAAAGGTTTCGCCGCGTTCGCGCTTGCCGCCGGGAAACTCCCACAAGCCCTCCAGCGCGCCCTGACGGCGGCAGATGAGAATGCGCCCTTCGGCGTTTTTGACCACGCCGGCGGCAACTTCGATGTGATCCAGCATACGCTCACCTCAGAAATTGCGGCTCATGTCGTAGCGCGAATAGAACTCCTTGCGGAAATCCAGCAGACGGTCTTCTGCAATGGCCTTGCGCACGTTCTCCATCAGGCGGATGAGGAAGCGCAGATTGTGAATGCTGGCCAGACGCGCGCCAGTGATCTCGCCCGCCTTCAGCAGATGGCGGATATAGGCGCGGCTGAAGTTGCGGCAGGCGTAGCAGTCGCATTCTTCATCGATGGGACGCCAGTCGTGCGCATATTCCGCATTGCGGATGACCAGACGGCCGTTGGGGGTGAAGCAGGTGCCGTTGCGCGCGATGCGCGTGGCCAGCACGCAGTCGAACATATCCACACCGCGCAGCACGCCCTCCACCAGGCAGTCCGGCGAACCCACGCCCATGAGATAGCGCGGCTTCTGCGTGGACATGTGGGGCATGAGCGCTTCCAGCATTTCGTACATGAGGGGCTTGGGTTCGCCCACGGACAGGCCGCCGATGCCGTAGCCGAAGAAATCCATATCCGTCATGGTTTTGGCACTTTCGATGCGCAGATCCTCGTAGAACGCGCCCTGCACGATGCCGAACAGCACCTGACGGTCATCGGTGTGATGCTGCTGGCAGCGCTTGGCCCAGCGGTGGGTGCGGTGCATGGCTTCTTCTGCGGTGGCGTGGTCGCAGGGGTAGGGGGAGCACACGTCGAAGGCCATCATGATGTCCGAGCCCAGCGCGTGCTGGATATCCATGCTTACCTCGGGCGAGATGAAGTGACGGCTGCCGTCCAGATGGCTCTGGAAGGTAACGCCCTCCTCCTTGATCTTGCGGATGCCGGA
>CAZDEF010000083.1:0-9964 GCA_964504385.1 uncultured Oscillospiraceae bacterium | reverse complement strand
GCTACGCCGCCTGCGTTGGCAGCCTTGCCGGGGGCAAACAGCACGCCGTTTTCAAGGAACAGGTTGGTGGCTTCCAAAGTGGTGGGCATGTTCGCGCCCTCGCCCACGGCGTAGCAGCCGTTGGCCACCAGCGCCTTGGCCCCTTCGATATCCAGTTCGTTCTGGGTGGCGCAGGGCAGGGCTACATCGCACTTGACCGTCCAGATGCCGCGGCAGCCCTCATGGTACTGGCTGCCGGGAACCCGCTCCGCGTACTCCCGGATGCGGCCGCGCTCCACCTCTTTGATCTGCTTGACCACGTTTAGCTTAATGCCGTCCATATCCACCACGTAGCCGTTGGAATCGCTCATGGCAACTACCTTTGCGCCCATCTGGGTGGCCTTTTCGCAGGCGTAGATGGCCACGTTGCCGCTGCCGCTTACCACCACGGTAGCGCCCTCAAGGCTCTTGCCGTTAGCTTCCAGCATGTTCTTGACAAAGTAGCACAGGCCGTAGCCGGTGGCCTGCGTGCGGGCAAGGCTGCCGCCGTAGGTAAGGCCCTTGCCGGTGAGCACGCCCTCGTACAGGCCGGTCAGGCGCTTGTACTGGCCATACATATAGCCGATCTCGCGGGCGCCGGTGCCAATGTCGCCGGCGGGTACGTCGGTATCAGCGCCGACGTACTTGAACAGCTCGGTCATAAAGCTCTGGCAGAAGCGCATGACTTCGTTATCGCTCTTGCCCTTGGGGTCGAAGTCGCAGCCGCCCTTGCCGCCGCCGATGGGCAGGCCGGTGAGGCTGTTTTTCAGAATCTGCTCCAGGCCGAGGAACTTGAGAATGCTCAGGTTGACGCTGGGATGCAGGCGAATGCCGCCCTTGTAGGGGCCGATAGCGCTGCTGTACTGCACGCGGTAGGCGCGGTTAACCTGCGTTTTGCCCTGATCGTCGATCCACGGAACGCGGAAGAGAATGACGCGCTCAGGCTCGATGAAGCGCTCCAGCAGGCTGGCGGCCTCGTATTCGGGGTGCTTGTCAAAGACGGGGGAAATGCTGTCGAGAATTTCTGTCGCCGCCTGAATAAATTCGCTCTCGTGAGCGTTGAGGGCTTTCAAATCTTCCAAAACGCGGGAAGTGTAAGCGTTCATCCAAAAAGACCCCTTTCCATCACTTTCTGCAATCGTATGCGACGCGATGCTTTCGCGCCTACCGATTATAGCACAAAAGGGGAGCTGACAGAAAGCGGGAAAAGGGTGAAAGAATGCATTTGTTTTGTTCTATTCTTCGCAGAGCTGTGCGGAGCCGTCCGCCTGCTGACTGACGCGCAGATAGACGTCCGCCTTTGCGCCTGCGGCGTCGGAGCGATCGGTGCAGGAAAGAATCGTTTGAATGCCGTGGGCAGATTGCAGCAGCGCACTTCGCCTTTTCAAATCCAGCTCGCTGAATACATCGTCCAGAAGCAGCGCGGGCGATTCGCCCATCTCGGCCTCGATCAGGCGGATTTCGCCCAGCTTCATGCTCAGCACCGCCGTGCGAAGCTGCCCCTGACTGCCAAAGGCGCGCAGCTCGCGATTGCACAGGAGCATCGAAAGATCGTCCCGATGAGGGCCGAAGGTGGTGTACATGCGTTGCATATCCTCGCGGCGGCTGCGCAGGAGACCGGCGAGCATGTCCGCGGCGGGATCCTGCGATTCTGCCAGAGGACCGGTGTAGCGCAAAGAGAAAGGTTCCTCCGGGTTTTCCGAAATGGCGGCGTACTGCTCGGAGGCGTTTTGGCTCAGCTGGGCCAGAAAGGAGCGCCGCGCCTTCACCAGCGGGACGGCGGCCAAGGCCAGCTGCTCGTCCCATGTATCGAGCTGGGTGATGAAATCCTGCACGCCGAAAAGTTTGTTTTCCTTTAATAATGCATTGCGGCTTTCCAGCACGTTCAGGTAGGTTTTCAGCACGCGAAGGTAAGCGGGACGAATCTGCGAAAGCTGCATATCCACAAAGCGGCGGCGCGCGGCCGGGCCGTCGCGCACGATGCGGATATCCTCCGGCGAGAACATGACCACCGTGGCGTGCCCCATCAGATCGCCGATGCGCTGCGCGGGCTTTTGATAGAGAAGCAGCTTTTTATGAGGCTTCTGATGCGGGTACAGCTGAATTTCAATCTCATGCTTGCCGTCCGTGCGCTGGGTGCAGCCCTGCACGACGGTGCGGTCGCATCCGGCGGCGACCATCTCCCGATCCTGCTGCGTGCGGTGACTGCGCCCCAGGGAAAGGAGGTGCATGGCTTCGAGCAGATTGGTCTTGCCGCTGCCGTTGGGGCCGTGGAGGACGGTGACGCCGGGGTGCAGCGAAAGGTGCAGCGAAGGGTAGTTGCGGAAATTCTGGAGCTTGATACTGGAAAAACGCACGGCCTTCGCCTCCTTTCGCCTCGCGGTTTTCTCCTAGTATATCATAGATGAGGCGCGGCGGAAAAGGGAAAATGAAAGCGGATTGAAACGAAAATGAGCATTTTGGGCGGCAGTTTGCCGTTGCTGACAGCTGGATGGTTTTCTGCGGGTTGAAAGGATGTGGACACACACGGAAGCGTGTTCGTATTTGGTGCGAGCAAACACAGATGGCACAAGGAATTCAGAAAAAAATTTCAAAAAAATATTCGGAAACATATTGCAAAATAGATAGGGATGCTGTATACTACTAAAGCTGTCTGTTTAGGGATGAAGCGGTAAGTTGCCGCCATGGCCATGGCGGGTAATTATCGTGGACCAGCCCGGCAATCGGGCGACGGACTTGAGGCATCGCGCTGGGCGGATAAGCACAGCGGCTGGAAGAAGGGCTTCTCACGGCCGGACTTCCGGGCAGAGAGGAAGGCGAGGGGTTGCCTCGCCTGCTTCAAAGCGGCCGATGGACACACCCGGAGCGGTGTACTTGAGACGAAATCAAGGAGGAACGAAAATGGCCAACCAGAAAATCCGTATCAAGCTGAAGGCTTACGAGCACAACCTGATCGATCAGTCTTCCGAGCGGATCGTGGAGACCGCCAAGCGCACTGGCGCGAAGGTATCCGGTCCCATTCCGCTGCCCACCGAGAAGGAGATCGTCACCATCCTTCGTGCGCCCCATAAGTACAAGGATAGCCGTGAGCAGTTCGAAATGCGCACCCACAAGCGCCTGATCGACATCCACAATCCTAACCCGCGCACGGTCGACGCCATGATGAAGCTGGATCTTCCTGCCGGTGTCGAAATCGAAATCAAGCTTAACAACTAATGCAGGAGGTACGACATCATGAAAAAAGCGATCGTAGGTAAGAAGATCGGCATGACTCAGGTCTTCACCGATGATGGCCGCCTCGTACCCGTGACTGTGGTTGAGGCTGGCCCCTGCAAAGTGGTGCAGAAGAAGACCACTGAGTCCGATGGTTACGAAGCCGTGCAGGTGGGCTTTGACACCTACGCGGAAAACCGCGCCCAGAAGCTGGTCAACAAGCCCATGGCCGGCCACTTCAAGAAGGCCGACGTGGCCCCCACCCGTTATCTGCGCGAGTTCCGCTTGGACAACGTGGCTGAGCTGGAAGTCGGCAATGAGCTGACCGTTGCCCAGTTCGAAGACGGCGAAAAGATCGACGTCAGCGGCATCACCAAGGGCCATGGCTACACCGGCGCCATCCAGCGCTGGAATCAGCACACCGGCCCCATGGCTCACGGTTCCAAGTATCACCGTGGCGTGGGTTCCCTGAGCGCTAACTCCGACCCGTCCCGCGTTTTCAAGAACAAGCATATGGCCGGCCATTACGGCGTGGAGCGCGTGACCATCCAGAACCTTGAGATCGTCAAGGTGGACGCCGAGCGCAACCTGCTCCTCATCAAGGGCGCGGTGCCCGGCCCCAAAGGCGGCCTGCTGCTGGTTCGCAACGCCATCAAGGGCTAAGGCTCCACATCTTATTCAGAATGTAAGTACCCTTAATGAAGGAGGAAATCAACACCATGCCTAAGACTTCTTTGTATAACATGGAAGGCGCGGCCATCGGCGAAGTGGAGCTGAGCGAGGAGATCTTTGCTGCTCCCATCAATACCGCCGCTATGCATCTGGTCGTTCGCTCCATTCTGGCCAACAAACGCCAGGGCACGCAGAGCGCTCTGACCCGCGGCGAAGTTCGCGGCGGCGGCCGTAAGATCTACCGTCAGAAGGGCACCGGCAATGCTCGCCACCATGGCAACCGCGCTCCGCAGTTCCGTCACGGCGGCGTCGTGTTCGCTCCCAAGCCCCGCGACTATGTGATCAACGTTCCCAAGAAGGTCCGCCGTCTGGCCTTCAAGTCCGCCATGACCTCCAAGCTCAACGCTGGCGAGATCATCGTGGTCGACCAGATCGCTCTGGCGGAAGCCAAGACCAAGCTGATGGCCAAGGTGCTCAAGAACTTCGAGCTCACCGGCACCACCATGCTGGTGCTGCCCGGCCGCGACGAGACCATCGTGCGCGCTGCCGGCAACATTGAGAAGCTCCAGACTTCTTACGTCAACACGCTCAACGTGTATGACATCCTGAAGGCCGGCAAGATCATCCTCACCCAGGATGCTCTCAAGGGCGTAGAGGAGGTTTACGCATGAAGAATCCCCATGATATCATCCTGCGTCCCGTGCTGACCGAAGCCAGCTACGAGGGCATTGCGGACAAGCGCTACGTGTTCGAGGTCGCCAAGACCGCCAACCGTACCGAAATCAAGATGGCGCTGGAAGCGATCTTCGCCGGCATCAAGGTGGAAAAGGTCAACACCCTTCGCACCCTGGGCAAGATCAAGCGTCAGGGCCGTACCTCCGGCCGCACCCCTGAAATCAAGAAGGCCTATGTGACCCTGAAGAAGGACTCCAAGCCCATCGAGTTCTTCGAAGGCATGGCAGACTAAGGGAGGATAAGACAAGATGGCTATTCGAGTTTATAAGCCGACCTCCGCAGCCCGCCGCAACATGTCGGTGCTGACTTATGAGGAGATCACTACCAATAAGCCGGAAAAGTCCCTTCTGGAAACCAAGAAGAAGAATGCCGGCCGCAATAAGCAGGGCAAGATCACCGTTCGCCATCAGGGCGGCGGCAACCGTCAGAAGTATCGTATCATCGACTTCAAGCGCAACAAGCTGGACGTTCCGGCCAAGGTTGCCACCATCGAGTACGATCCTAACCGCTCTGCTTTCATCGCGCTGCTGAACTACGCCGATGGCGAAAAGCGCTACATCCTGGCTCCTCTGGGCCTGCAGGTGGGCGAGACCGTCATCGCCAGCGAAACTGCCGACATCAAGCCCGGCAACGCGCTGCCCATCGCCAACATTCCCGTTGGTACCCTCATCCACAATGTGGAGATCAAGCCCGGCCGCGGCGGCCAGATGGCCCGTTCCGCCGGCATGAGCGCTCAGCTGATGGCGAAGGAAGGCCAGTACGCTCAGGTGCGTCTGCCCTCCGGCGAAGTGCGTAAGGTTCCCATGAATGCCATGGCCACCATCGGCACCGTTGGCAACAGCGACCACGAGCTGGTTCGTCTGGGCAAGGCCGGCCGTACCCGTCACATGGGCATCCGCCCCTCTGTCCGCGGCGTTGTTATGAACCCCTGCGACCACCCGCACGGCGGCGGCGAGGGCAAGAGCCCCGTTGGTATGCCTGCTCCTGTTACTCCCTGGGGTAAGGTTGCTCTGGGCCTGAAGACCCGCAAGCACAAGAAGTACTCCAACAAGATGATTGTGAAGCGCGCGGGCAAGTAAGCCCATGCATCCAAGGAAGGAGGAAGCCTCTCAATGAGCCGTTCCGTTAAGAAGGGACCTTTTGTAAACGAAGCGCTCTATAAGCGCATCGTTGAGATGAACAATACCGGCAAGAAGGCGGTTGCGAAGACCTGGTCTCGCTCTTCCACCATCTTCCCGGATTTTGTCGGCCACACCATCGCTGTGCATGACGGCCGCAAGCATGTGCCGGTCTACATCACCGAAGACATGGTCGGTCACAAGCTGGGCGAATTCGCCCCCACCCGCACCTATCGCGGGCATGCCGGTGAAAAGACCACCGGTAAGAAATAAGCGGAAGGAGTGAGTTTCCATGGCAACCAATACCCAGAAGAAGGCGCAAGCCCACATGGCGGCCCGCGACACTCGTCCTGCCGCCCATGCCAAGTATGTGCGCATCTCTTCCCGCAAGGTCAAGATCGTCATCGACCTGATTCGCGGCAAGAACGTGGATGACGCCCTCGCCATCCTGCAGTTTACCCCCAAGGCTGCCGCCCCCGTTGTGCACAAGCTGCTCACCAGCGCTATTGCCAATGCGGTGAACAACAACGAGATGGACCGCAAGTCCCTCTACGTTGCGGAAGTGTACGCCAACCCCGGCCCCACGCTCAAGCGCTACGTTGCCCGCTCCCGCGGCAGCGCGTCCCCCATCCTCAAGCGCACCAGCCACATCAGCGTGGTGCTGGACCAGAAGTAATCCAAGGGAGGTTTAACAATGGGCCAGAAAGTCAATCCCCACGGTGCTCGCGTTGGCGTTATCTTCAACTGGAGCACTCGCTGGTATGCAGGCAAGAAGGATTTTGCGAATAACCTCGTTGAGGATTACAAGCTTCGTGAAATGCTGAAGGAAAAGTACTACGCCACCGGTATCAGCCACATTGATATCGAGCGCAGCGCCAACCGCCTGACCATCAACATCTTCACCGCCAAGCCCGGTATGATCATCGGCCGCGGCGGCGCGGGCATCGAAGCCCTCAAGAAGGAACTGGAAGCCTTCCTGGGCCGTCCCGCCAACATCAACATCATGGAGATCAAGGTTCCTGACACCAACGCTCAGCTGGTGGCCGAGAACATTGCTCAGCAGCTGGAAAAGCGCATCGCTTTCCGCCGCGCCATGAAGCAGAGCATGCAGCGTTCCATGCGCGCTGGCGCTAAGGGCATGAAGTGCTCCGTCAGCGGCCGTCTCAACGGCGCCGACATCGCCCGCACCGAGCACTATCACGAGGGTTCCATCCCGCTGCAGACCCTGCGTGCGGACATCGACTACGGCTTCGCTGAAGCCAAGACCACCTATGGCCGCCTGGGCGTGAAAGTCTGGGTGTACAAGGGCGAGCGTTTCCCCAAGGCCAAGAAGGCGCAGGTCAAAACCGAAGGAGGCAAATAAGCTATGTTGATGCCTAAGAGAGTCAAGCGTCGCCGCGTTTTCCGTGGCCGCATGAAGGGCAAGGCCATGCGTGGCAACTTCCTTGCCTACGGCGATTACGGCCTGGTCGCTACCGAGCCTGCCTGGGTCACCTCCCAGCAGATCGAGGCCGCCCGTATCGCTCTGACCCGCTACACCAAGCGTGGCGGTCAGGTCTGGATCAAGATCTTCCCCGACAAGCCCGTGACCGAAAAGCCTGCCGAGACCCGCATGGGTTCTGGTAAGGGTTCTCCCGAGTACTGGGTTGCCGTTGTGAAGCCCGGCCGCGTTCTGTTTGAGATCGCCGGCGTTCCCGAGGATGTGGCTCGCGAAGCCCTGCGTCTGGCTTCCCACAAGCTGCCCCTCAAGACCAAGTTCACCAAGCGTGAGGACAAAAAAGAAGTGGGCGGTGAAGCGTAATGAAGGCAAAAGAGCTGAAAGCCATGAATAAGACCGAGCTTGAAGCGAAGGTCGCCGAACTGAAGGCCGAGCTGTTCAACCTTCGTTTCCAGCTTGCCACCGGTCAGTTGCAGAACACCACGGTCATTGCCAACACCAAGCGTGATATCGCCCGTTGCATGACCATCCTTCGTGAAAACGAACTGAAGGACGCCCAGTAATCGGGCCACTAAGAGAAGGAGGCAACCGCTTCAATGTCTGAACAGAGAGGACTTCGCAAGACCCGCGAGGGTATTGTCGTAAGCGATAAGATGGACAAGACCATCGTCGTGGAGATCAAGACCCGCGTGCGTCACCCGCTGTATGGCAAGATCATGAACCAGACCAGCAAGCTCAAGGCCCACGACGAAAACAACGAGTGCGGCATTGGCGACCGCGTGCGCGTGATGGAGACCCGTCCCCTGAGCCGCGATAAGCGCTGGCGCTTGGTCGAGATCGTAGAGAAGGCCAAGTAATCTACCAACTGTCATCATCGCTTGAAAGGGCCAAAGCGCCAGAAGCGATGAATGACGCTCCAACAACCGATGTGAGAAAGCATTTTCCGCTTTCCGATTCCAACAAGGAGGAAAAACCGTATGATTCAGCCGCAAACGCGACTCAAGGTAGCCGATAACTCCGGCGCCAAGGAAATCATGTGCATCCGCGTGCTCGGCGGTTCCTTCCGCCGTGACGGCTCTATCGGCGACGTGATCGTGGCCAGCGTTAAGTCTGCCACTCCCGGCGGCGCCGTGAAGAAGGGCGATGTGGTCAAGGCCGTGATCGTCCGTATGCGCAAGCAGAAGCGCCGTCCCGATGGCAGCTACATCCGTTTCGACGACAACGCCGCCGTCATCATCAACGACGCCAAGATGCCCAAGGGCACCCGTATTTTTGGACCCGTTGCCCGTGAGCTGCGCGAAAAGGACTTCATGAAGATCGTTTCGCTCGCTCCCGAAGTGCTGTAATTTAAAGGAGACGACACAGAATGAATAAGGTTCATGTCAAAACGAACGATCAGGTCGTTGTCATCTCCGGCCCCAAGGATGGCGATAAGGCTATCAAGGGCAAGCAGGGCAAGATCCTGAGCGTAAACCCCAAGACCGGCAAGGTGGTCGTGGAAGGCGTTGCCTTCGTGACCAAACACCAGAAGCCCCGTCGTCAGGGCCAGCAGGGCGGCATCTTCCAGAAGGAACGCGCCATCGACGCTTCCAACGTGATGCTCGTCTGCCCCAAGTGCGGCAAGGCCACCCGCGTGGCGCACCGCATCGAGGAAGTCACCCGCGAGGATGGCTCCAAGAAGAACAAGTCCGTCCGTGTGTGCAAGCGCTGCAAGGCGGATATCGACTAATCAGGAGGTAAGGTAAATGGCTACTCGCATTAAGGAAAAGTACCTGAATGAAGCCGTTCCTGCCCTCCAGCAGAAGTTCGGCTATCAGAACCCCATGCAGATCCCCAAGCTGGCCAAGATCGTTATCAACATGGGCCTGGGCGATTGCAAGGATAACCCCAAGGCGCTGGAAGTGGCTGTGAAGGAACTGGCCACCATCTCCGGCCAGAAGCCCATGGTCACCAAGGCCCGCAAGTCCATCGCGAACTTCAAGCTTCGTGAAGGCATGAACGTTGGCGCCAAGGTCACCCTGCGCGGCGAGCGCATGGAAGAGTTCATGGACAAGCTGGTCAACATCGCCCTGCCCCGTGTTCGCGACTTCCGCGGCGTAAGCGACAAGGCCTTCGACGGCCGTGGCAACTATGCGCTGGGCATTCGTGAGCAGCTGCTCTTCCCCGAAATCGAGTACGATAAGGTGGAGAAGATTCGCGGCATGGAAATGATCTTCGTAACGACCGCTCAGACCGATGAAGAGTGCAAGGAACTGCTTCGTCTGCTGGGCATGCCGTTTGCGCAGTAAGGTTAGGGAGGAGTAAACAAAATGGCAAAAACCAGCATGAAAATCAAGCAGGCTCGTGCGCCCAAGTTCTCCACCCGTGCTTACACCCGCTGCCGCCTGTGCGGCCGCCCGCACTCGGTGCTTCGCAAGTACGGCATCTGCCGTATCTGCTTCAGAGAACTGGCTTATAAGGGCCAGATCCCCGGTGTCCGCAAGGCCAGTTGGTAAGGAGGTTCCGTCATGGTTGTGAATGATCCCATCGCCGATATGCTGACTCGCATCCGCAATGCGCAGGTTGCCAAGCACGACGTCGTCGTTCTGCCCGCCAGCAACACCAAGAAGGCGATCGCCAAGATCCTCTTGGCGGAAGGTTATGTGAAGTCCGTGGACTTCATCGATGAAGCCCCCCAGGGCAGCATCAAGATTACCCTGAAGTATGTCAACGGCAAGCAGCCCGTCATCGCCGGTTTGAAGCGCATCTCCAAGCCCGGCCTGCGCGTGTA
>CAZDEF010000082.1:0-10578 GCA_964504385.1 uncultured Oscillospiraceae bacterium | reverse complement strand
TTTCTTGCTTTTCCCATTTGAAAAGACCGCTGACGACTTTGTCAGCGGTCTGAACCCCAGTTCACGCTTCCGCGAGAACTGGGGTTCTTCTGTTTAGCCCTCGATCAGTATGACTTTCTTTTCAGGGGCCTTCGGTGCTTCCTTCTTGGGGACGATCAGGTGCAGGACGCCGCTTTCATACGAAGCCTTGATGTCCTCCTCCGTCAGATACTCGCCCACATAGAAGCTGCGCTGCATCATGCCGGAGTAGCGCTCCTGACGGAGCAGCTTGCCCTTCTTGTTCTCGTGATCCTTCTCCAGCGTTTTTTCCGTGGAGATGGTCAGGTAGCCATTGTTCAGCTCCAGCTGAATCTCGTCCTTCTTGAAGCCGGGCAGCTCCACATCCACTTCATAGCCTTCATCCGTTTCGCGCACGTCCGTCTTCATCATGTTCTGCGCATGCTTACCGTACAGTGCGCGGTCCACATTGCCGAAGCCGCGGAAGAAATTACGGTCGAAGTCATCAAAAACATCCATCAGGTTTTCACCAAAGACAGTGGGAAGATAGGTACTCATTATGCAAACCTCCATTCGCTTTGGCCTTGCACCGCTGGTACTACCGCCAGTCATGTAGGGTCGCATCGCGGCCTTTTGCAGGCCGTGCGGGGATCGTGGTCGCTGGCCGCCCCGTTCATTCCTGAACGATGATTTTATTATAGTCAAAGGTCAAAGAAAGTCAATAGTTTTTGAAAAAATTTTTCGATTTTTTTCAGAGGCGTGTGGGGAAGCCCGCCTTTCCTTGACAAAGAATACCCGCAATGCTATCCTGAAACTGTTATTTTTCACGGAAGAAGGTTGGCATCATGAAACGCAAAATGTGGATCGCGATGGTGTTGGCGCTGGTGCTGCTGCCCTGTGTGCTGGCTGCGGCAGAGGAAGAAGCGTTCGTCATCAAAAAATGGGACAAGTACAAGACCCTGTGCAGCCTGCTGGATGAAGCGGGCAAGCCGGCCGTGGTGGATATCACCAAGCAGGCCATCAGTCTGGCGAACCTGCAGCAGCTGAACGAGGATTACCCAGACACCACCTTCCTGTACCGTTTGCGCGTATTCAAGAAGAATTATCTGTACGACTCCACCGAGCTGGACTTTGGCTGGAACGAATTCCGCGACATGGAGGAGCTGCTGGCGTACATGGAATATTTCCCCAACGCGACCTATGTGAAGTGTCTGGGCAGCCTGTTCACCGGCGATGAGATGGAGCAGTTCGTCACCCGGTACCCGGATGTAAAGTATCTGTTCAAGGTAAAGGTGGCGCATCATCAGATCCGTACGGACATCACGGCCTTCTGCACCAAGCACGCTCTGTACACCGAGGACCGCCACGATGAAAACGATCTGTCCGCGCTCAAGTACTGCCGGGAGCTGAAGGCTTTGGACTTTGGCCACAATGCTGTGACCAGTCTGGAATTCCTGCGCGAGCTGCCCAAGCTGCGCGTGCTCATCTGTGTGGACAATCAGATCACCGATCTGACGCCGCTGGAAAGTCAGAATGAGCTGGTTTATCTGGAGGTCTTTCTGAACGACGGCATTGAGGACATCAGCGTACTGGCGAAGCTGCCCGATCTGATCGATCTGCACATTGGGCAATGCAGCATCAGCGACATTTCGCCCTTGTTTGAGCTGAAGCATCTGGATCGGCTCTGGCTGCCGGGCAATCCTGTATCCGACGAGGATATACAGGCGCTGCGCGAGGCCATGCCGGATGTGACCATCAACACCACGGCGCTGGCACATCCCACGGCTGAGGGGTGGCGGCAGAAGCATCCGCGGTATTTGAAGATCGCGGAAATGTTTAAGAATGATAAGTATGTGGAGTTTCCGTAAAGTATAAGCGGCGTGCGGCGGCATGCTTGACGCTTCTCTATAGCGCCTATTTACGCGGAGCAGGAATGCCTCCGGCGGCCAAGGAGATCAGGGGGAACGTCGAGGTTCCCCGCCCTTCGGGCCTTTATTGTACCGGAACAAGTGCCCACCGCAGGTGCCTCCTTGGATCCTCCTTACCCCCTCCCCGACAAGGGGCACGGCCCCTTGACCCCTGAATGTTGTATGATTCTAAGTGACAGGCCGTTGTGCTGATTGAATTCTGCGTCCGTACACGCCCTTCAACATCAGCACCAGCCTTCGGCTGACAGCTGATGTTGAAGGGCTGCGGGCGGGATAAGGGGATTGCCGCAATTTACCCTCCGTTACCCTACAGTAGCCCAGCTCTGCCGAAGGCAGAAGTAGGGCGGGTCTCGCCGCGTCCGCGGAAGATAGCTCACGCTCCTTAGCAAAGTCCCCCCGCGCCCACGGGGGGTTTACCCCTTGCTCACGCCAGAGCGACCGGGTCGAAGGGCAGGGCCCCTTCGACTGAAGGGAGCGGCGCGCAAGAACGTTAGAAGCGGAGGGCATTCGCGGCGCTTCAGCGCCGCGAATGTCCGGTGCTGCTGGGAGGAGGGGAGTCCAGAGGGGTGTCTCGGGGGGATCGGTGCGGGGTCCCCCCGACATCCCTCTGGCCCTAGCGGAGCGGGCTGCTCCTCCGCTCACCCTGCAAGGGGAGCAACCTACCAGCCCCGCGCCAGCGCAACAAACAAGAAATTCACCCACCTCGCATCAAAAACCAACGGAGGTCTTCCCCCATGCTGCAGCTCCCCCCCTTCCCCCCAACCCCCATCCAGCCACTCGAAACTGACCCCCACCATAATTCCTTTTTCCTGAAGCGCGAAGACCTCCTGCCCTTTTCCTTCGGCGGCAATAAAGCCCGTATCGGGCTGGCCTATCTGCAGCATATGCAAACCGTCGGCGGTACCCATATGCTGGCCTATGGCAACGCACGCTCCAACCTGTGCCGCGTGCTCAGCAACCTCTGCGCCGCCCGCGGGATCCCCATCACCCTCCTGTCTCCCGCCGATGACGACGGCCAGCGCCGCGAAGCGTTCAATGAAAAACTCTGCCGCTCCTTCGGCGCCACCATCCTCCCCTGCCTGAAGACAGGCGTGGCCGAAAGCGTGGATAGCGCCATGCAGTCCATCCGCCGGCAGGGTGATATCCCCTACTATATCTATGGCGACCGTACCGGACAGGGCAACCGCGCTACCCCTACCTCCGCCTATGTGCCCGTGTATGACGAGATATGCCGGCAGGGCGATTTTGACGTGATCGCGCTGGCCTGCGGCACCGGCATGACACAGGCCGGCCTGTTGTGCGGCCAGCAGCTGTCCGGCGGCAGCGAGCGCATCATCGGCCTGTCCATCGCCCGCGACGCCGCCAGCGCCCGCAGCCATATCGCCGCCTTCGCCAATGCGTGGCTGACGAACGCCTCCATCGACGAACAGCGCATCGAGGTGCGGGACGAACGCCGCCAGTCCTACGGCGTGTTCGACGAGGACGTAGCGCAAACCATCCGTGATATGATGCGCCTGCACGGCGTGCCTATGGACGGCACCTATACCGGCAAGGCCTACTGCGCCCTGCGCAAGCTGGCGGAAAAGGAAGGCTGGCAGAACAAACGGGTGCTGTTCCTGCATACCGGCGGCACGCCGCTGTTCTTCGACGCGCTTTCAACGCTCTGATCGCCGCCCGGCCAAGGTTGTGTTTTTGGCGTCAAAGCTGTATACTAAGAGGGTCTGTGGCCCTCTTTTTTCATTTCGTGCCATGGGCAGGAGGAAACCGTATATGCGCATCAATGTCACCCGTTCGTCCATGCCGGACTTTGAGGAATACTGCGCGGAGATCCGCGATCTGTGGGACAGCCACTGGCTCACCAACAACGGCGCGAAGCATATCGCGCTGGAAGGGGCGCTGCGCGAAACGCTGCAAAGCCCGCATGTGGAGCTGTTCACCAACGGTCATCTGGCGCTGGAGGCGGCGCTTCGGGCGATGCAGCTGCAGGGCGAGGTCATCACCACGCCGTTCAGCTTTGCCTCCACCACGCACGCCGCCGTGCGCTGCGGCCTCACCCCCGTGTTCTGCGATGTGAAGGCCGATGGCACGCTGGATCCGGACAAGCTGGAGGCGCTCATCACCGAAAACACTTGCGCCATCCTGCCCGTGCATGTCTACGGCCGCCTGTGCGATGTGGAGCGGATCCAGCAGATCGCCGACCGCCACCGTCTGCCGGTGATCTACGATGCGGCGCATGCCTTCGGCGTGACCAAAAACGGCGTGTCCGCCGCGCGTTTCGGCGCCATGAGCATGTTTAGCTTTCATGCCACCAAGGTGTTCAACACCATCGAGGGCGGCGCTGTAGCCACCGCCAGCGATGCGCTGGCCCGCGCCCTGCAGCTGGAGCGCAACTACGGCATCACCGGGCCGGAGGATGTGGTCAGCGTGGGCGGCAACGCCAAGATGAGCGAATTTCAGGCCGCGATGGGGCTGTGCAATCTGCGCCGTCTGCAGGCGGATATCGCGGCGCGACGCACGGTGCACGAGCGGTATGTGCAAAACCTGACCGGGCTGGATATCGCCCTGCCCCAGCCGCAGGAGGGCGTGGAGAGCAACTACGCCTACTTCCCCGTGGTGTTTGACAGCCGCGAAACGCGCGACGCTGTGTGCGCGGCGCTGCTGCAGCAGGACATTTACGCCCGCAAATATTTCTATCCGCTCATTTCGGATTTTGAGTGCTATCCCCAGTACCACGGCGCGGATGTGCCCGTGGCGCGCCGTCTGGCTGACGGCGTGGTCACACTGCCCATGTACCCGGATCTGGCGATGGAGGATGTGGATCTGATCTGCCGCATCGTCCGTCAGGTGCTGCGCCATGAGTGACAGCCGCAGCCGCAAGGCGGCCTCCTCGTTTGCGTTCAAACTGCTGGAAAGCGTGGGCATGCAGGGCGTGTCCTTTGTGGTGAGCCTGCTGCTGGCGCGGCTGCTCACGCCGGGCGACTACGGCGTGCTCACCATGCTGACGGTGTTTATCTCGGTGTCGCAGGTGTTTGTGCAAAGCGGGCTGAACACCGCGCTCATCCAGAAAAAGGACGTGGACGAGACAGATGTGTCCAGCGTGTTCTGGGTGAGCCTGTGCATCGCCGCGGCGCTGTACGCGCTGCTGTTTGCCCTCGCGCCCGTCATTGCGGCCTACTTTGCCATGCCGCAGCTGCAGGGCACGCTGCGCGTGCTGGCGCTGGTGCTGCTGCCCGGCGCGCTGGTATCGGTGGAAAACGCGGTGGTGGCGCGGCAGATGGCCTTCCGTCGGCAGATGCTGTGCAGCCTGACGGCCACGGTGCTCAGCGGCTGCGTGGGCGTGGGCATGGCGCTGGGCGGCATGGGCTACTGGGCGCTGGTGGGGCAGCAGCTCGCCAATCAGTTTGCGCTGGCGGCGCTGCTGCTGGCGCTGGTGCGGTGGCGGCCGCGCGCCGTGTTCAGCTGGGCACGGGTGAAGGGACTGGTGCGCTTCGGGTGGAAGCTGCTGGCTTCCAGCCTGCTGGACACCGGCTACCAGAACCTGCGCTCGGCGGTGATCGGCAAACAGTTCCCCAGCGATACGCTGGGCTTTTACAACCGGGGCAAGCAGTTTCCGGAGCTGGTGATGAATGCGGTGAACGGCAGCATCCAAAGCGTGATGCTGCCCGTGCTGAGCGAGCAGCAGGACGATGCGGCCCGCATGAAGCAGATGATGCGCCGCTCGGTCATGGCGTCCAGCTTTCTGGTGCTGCCCATGATGGTCGGGCTGGCCGCAGTGGCGGAGCCGCTCATCCGCCTGCTGCTGACCGATAAGTGGCTGCCCTGCGTGCCGTTTCTGCAGATCTGCTGCATCGACTTTGCGTTCTATCCCGTCCACACGGCCAACCTGCAGGCCATCAACGCCATGGGCCGCAGCGATGTGTTCCTGAAGCTGGAAGTCATCAAAAAAACCTACGGGCTCATCATCCTTGCGGTGACGGCGCTGGTGTTCCGCAGCGTGTACGCCATTGCGTGGGGCGCGGTGATCAGCACCCTGCTCAGCGCCGTGGTGAACGCTTCGCCCAACCGCAGGCTGCTGCAGTACGGCTATCTGGAGCAGATGAAGGACGTGCTGCCCTCGGCGGCCATGGCGCTGGTCATGTTCGGCGCGGTGCGGCTGGCGGGGGGGCTGGCGCTTTCGCCCCTGCCGCTGCTGGCGGTGCAGGTGTGCGTGGGCGTGGGCGTATACGGCGGGCTGGCGCTGCTGCTCCGGCCGGAAAGCGCGCGCTGGCTGCTGGAGACAGGCGCAGCCATCCTGCGCAGGAAGAAGGGACAAGCATGAAAACCGTTCTGCTGACCGCTGTGGGCTCGGCCTCGGCGGCCTCGGTCAACCAGCAGCTGCAGGCGGCGGGGTACCGCGTGGTGGGCTGCGATCTCTATCCCCAGTCGTGGAACAGCACATCTGGCGAGGTGAACGCCTTTTTTCAGGCATTGCCCGTCACCGACCGCGCGGCCTACCTCGCCCAGATGGAGGAAGCGGTGCGGCGCGAAAAGGTGGATCTTCTCATCCCGCTGACGGATGTGGAGGTGGACGTGCTGTGCGCGCAGAAGGCGCGCTTTGCCGCCATGGGCTGCACCGTGTGCACGCCGGATGAACCCTGCGCCGCACTGTGCCGCAACAAGCTGGCCATGGCGCGCATGCTGGATGAGCGCGGCGTGTGCCGCACCATTCCCACCCGCAGCCCCTACGGCTGGCAGCCCGCGCCGGAGGACTTTCCCCTGATGCTCAAGCCGCTGCACGGCCGCAGCTCGCAGGGGCAGGCCGTGGTGCGCACGCTGGAGGCGTATCATGCGGCGCTGAAAAGCCGCGATGATTATGTGGCGCAGCCCTTTCTGGAAGGCTCCGTTTTCACCGTGGACGTGGCGCGCGACCGCTTTGGCGGCGTGCAGTGCCTGTGCCGCGAGGAGCTGCTGCGCACGGTCAACGGGCTGGGCACCACGGTGCGCATCTGCCCCGGCCATCCGCTGGAGGCTGTGTGCGCCGCCATCGCGCAGGAGGCGGACATCGTGGGCGTGGTGAACATGGAATTCATCGCGCACGACGGCACATATTCTTTTTTGGAGGTCAATCCGCGCTTCTCCGGCGGGGTGGGCTTTTCCATCGCAGCGGGCGTGGATTTTGCCCGGCTGGAAATGGCCATCCACAGCGGAGAAGCTATCGGCGCGCGCGCCGACGTGCAGGTTATGACGCTCTGCCGACGCGTGCAGCCCGTCATCACCGCCCGCTAAGGAGGCAGCCATGGAACTGATCAGCCAGAAAATGCGTTCTCTCGCCCCGGAAATGGATCCGCTGCGCCTCGGCACCGGCTGGCAGCCGGAGGATCTGAGCAAGCCGCAGGTGATCGTGGAAAGCACGTTCGGCGACAGCCACCCCGGCAGCGTGCACCTGTCGCGGCTGGCGCAGGATGTGCGGCGCGGCATCGCGGATGCGGGCGGCTTCGGCGCAAGGTACCACGCTACGGATATCTGCGACGGCGAAAGCCAAGGCACGGACGGCATCAACTTCAGCCTCGCCAGCCGCGAGATCATCGCCGCCCTGTGCGAGATCCACGCCAGCGCCACCCCCTTTGACGCGGGCGTATACCTGTCCAGCTGCGACAAGGGCATGCCCGCCATGCTCATGGGGCTGTGCCGGGTGAACCGTCCGGCCCTGCTGCTGCCCGGCGGCGTGATGAACGCCGGGCCGGGGCTGCTCACGCTGGAGCAGCTGGGCATGTACAGCGCCCGCTGCGAGCGCGGCGAGATCGGCGCGGAGGAGCTGGCATGGGCCAAGCGCAACGCCTGCCCAGGCTGTGGCGCATGCAGCTTTGTAGGCACGGCCTCCAGCATGCAGATCATGGCGGAAGCGCTGGGGCTGGCGCTGCCCGGCAGCGCCCTGCTGCCCGCCGAAAGCGATGCACTGGCGGACTGCGCCTACCGCTGCGGCGTGCGCGCCGTGGCGCTGGCGCGGGAGGGGCTGCGCCCCTCGGATATCGTGACCGCCCGCAGCTTTGAAAACGCCATTCTGGTGCACGCCGCCATCTCCGGCAGCACCAACTGTCTGCTGCACCTGCCCGCCATCGCGCATGAGCTGGGCATCGCACTGGACGGCGCAGACTTCGACCGTCTGCACCGGGGCGCGAAATATCTGCTGGATATCCGCCCCACCGGCCAATGGCCGGCGGAGTTCTTCTGCTATGCGGGCGGCGTGCCCGCCATCATGGAGGAATTGCGCGATGTGCTGCATCTGGATGTGCTAACCGTCACCGGGCGCACGCTGGGTGAGAATCTGGACGAGCTGAAGCGCAGCGGCTACTATGAGCGCTGCGAGGCCATGCTGCAGCAGGCCGACCGCCGCTGCGGGCTGGCGCTGACCAAGGCGGATATCATCCGCCCCAAGGAGCGCCCACTCGGCACGGACGGCAGCATTGCTGTGCTGCAGGGCAACCTTGCGCCGCAGGGCGCGGTCATCAAGCATACTGCCTGCCCGAAGGAGATGTTCCGCGCGGTACTGCGCGCCCGCCCCTTCGACAACGAGGAGGACTGCATCGACGCGGTGCTGCATCACCGCGTGCAGCCGGGTGATGCGGTGTTCATCCGCTACGAGGGCCCGCGCGGCAGCGGCATGCCGGAAATGTTCTACACCTCCGAGGCCATCAGCTCCGATCCCGAGCTGGGGCGCTCCATCGCGCTCATCACGGACGGCCGCTTTTCAGGCGCGTCCACCGGCCCGGTCATCGGCCATGTCAGCCCGGAGGCGCAGACCGGCGGCCCGATCGCGCTGGTGGAGGAGAACGACCTGATCGAGATCGACATTCCGGCGCGCAGGCTGGCCATTGTGGGCATACAGGGCGAGCGCCGCACCCCGGAGGAGATCGACGCCGTACTGGCGCGCCGCCGCGCCGCGTGGCGGCCCCGCCCCCTCAAATACCCCCGCGGCGTGCTGCGTCTGTTTGCCCTGCACGCTGCCCCGCCCATGAAAGGGGCTTATCTGGAACTGGAATAAGACGCAAAACAGCCATCACCCGCCGACCGCAGCCGGTTGACGGGTGATGGCTGTTTGTTGTGCGCAAAAGGCTTACTCTTCCTTTTCCGCGCCCATGCTGCCTTCCTGCAGCGCCACCAGAAAATCCTTGTACACGCTGGGGGCGGAGTCCGGGATGGCAATCGCGCCGACGCACTTTTCATAGAACGCCACCGGGCCTACAGCGCCGATGATGGCATAGGCATAGCCCTCCTCGCGCATGGCGTACATACACTTGAGCAGCAGCGCCTTGCCGATGCCATTGCCCTGCAGCTCGTCCAGCACGCGGGTGGGCCCGAAGAAATCCTTGGCCGTTGCGTCATAGCAGGCATAGCCCACGATCTGGGCATGCTGCGTGGCGATGAAGCAACTGGGCGGGAAATGCGCGAAGCACACGTCCATTTCGCCCGCCGCGCTCACGCCGGAATGCTCGCGCACCCAGTCCACCACGCGCAGCTTGTCCGGCGCGATGGGGCGGCGAATGTGAATGCCCTGCGCGTCCAGCTGCTCGATCACCGGCTCCATGGGGGGCAGTTTCATCAGGTTGACCAACATATCCATTTGAAATATCACTCCTTCATCATCAATGCCAGCTGCGCCGCGCCCTGTGCAGGCGTGCCGCGTGCAAAGCGAATGTCCATATGGGGATGCTGCGCCAGACACAGCGCCTTCACCTCGTCGCGGATCACGCCGCAGCGGGTGAGGATGCTGCCCACCAGCGCCAGCTCGCCTCTGTCCAGCGCCAGCGTGCGCCACAGCGCGCAGGCCAGCTGGGCCAGCTCTCCGGCGGCCTTGTGGGCAATGGCCGCAGCCGCAGCGTCGCCCGCCTCCAGCGCGCGCAACAGCAGCGGCGCAAGCGCAGCCACTTCCTTCTTGCCGGTTCCCGGTGTGTACAGCCATGTGATGATCTGCGCAATGCTGGCAACGCCCAGCTGCTCATACACCATGCCGGTGAGCACCGTGGGCGGCAGGCGGCCGTCGTCGGCGCGCACCACGGCGGACAGGATATCCCGCCCGATGGCGTAGCCGCTGCCTTCATCGTCGATCAGGTGTCCGCGTCCACCCGCACGGCCCTTCACGCCGCGTGCATCGCGCCCGCAGCAGACCGATCCCGTACCGGCCACCAGCACCGCGCCGGGGCCCTCTACCGCACCGGCCAGTGCGATGTCCTGATCGCCCTGCAGATCCAGCTTGCCCTGATAGCCGCAGGCGCGCACGCAGCCGGTGATGAACCCGCTCACCTCCACATTGCTCACGCCCGCCACGCCGATGACCAGCGCCCGGCAGCCTTCCAGCCCGCCCGGCAGCCCGGCCATGAAGGCCACGCATTCCTTTACCGACTGCGCCACCACATCGCGCCCCACGCCGTTGATATTCAGCGGCCCGAAGCATTCGTTGGCCAGCACGTCGCCCATTTCATTCACGCACAGCACCTCTGTTTTGGTGCCGCCTCCATCCCAACCGCATACATATGCCATTGTGAGATCGCCTCGCTTTGTTCCAGTATAGGGGATAGACGGAAGGAAGTCAAGCATGTGCGTGCGAACTTGTTTTTACACATTGTACGGGTGTCAAACATCGGTAACATAAAGAGCCAAGCAGGAAGTCAAGGGA
>CAZDEF010000081.1:0-10714 GCA_964504385.1 uncultured Oscillospiraceae bacterium | reverse complement strand
CGGTGCCCAGCTCCTCGCACCAGTTGACGGGCATCTCGATGCGCTTGGCATAGCCGGCCTCGTACAGCTTCTTGAAGATCCACTGCGTCCATTTGTAGAAGGAGGGGTCGGACGTGGCGATCACCTTGGACCAGTCATAGTCGAAGCCCAGCTCGCGCAGCTGACCGGAGAAGGTCTCGATGTTCTTCATGGTGAAGCCGTTGGGGTGGTTGCCGGTGGACACAGCGTACTGCTCCGCAGGCAGGCCGAAGGAATCGTACCCCATGGGGTGCAGCACGTTGTAGCCCTGCATGCGCTTCATGCGCGACATGATGTCCGTGGCGGTGTAGCCCTCGGGGTGGCCGGCGTGCAGACCCACGCCGGAGGGGTAGGGGAACATGTCCAGCACATAGTACTTGGGCTTGGAAAAATCCCATACATCGGTGGCGAAGGTGTTGTGCTCCGCCCAGTACTGCTGCCACTTCTTTTCAATAACGTCCGGTTGGTAAACGGGATGCTCCATAAAACACACTCTCTCCTTACGCGCGCTGCAGCTTTTCGATACCCAGATCGATGCGGCGCAGGGTCTCTTCCTTGCCAATCAGGTAGGCGATCTCGGTGGCGCCGCCGGGGGTGGAGGCCAAGCCGGAAATGGCGATGCGCACCGGCCACATGATCTGGCCGGTCTTCATCTCGTTGGCCGCGGCCATCTCCATCAGCACTTCCTTGACGGCGGGCTCGGTGAAGTCCTCGATGGCCGCCAGCGCGGGACGGCTGAGCTGCAGCGCCCGCAGGGCCACCTCGGGGTTGGTCTTCATCTTTTTGTGGGTGTAGATGTCCACGTCGTACTCGGGCAGCTCGGCGAGGAAGCGCACCTGATCGGGCACGTTGGAGAAGATCTCCGTGCGGGTGTGCATCAGGCTGGCCAGCATGCGGTAGTCGATGTTCTTGCCCGCCAGCGCCTTGTCGAACCACGGGGTAGCCATGGCCAGATATTCGTCCATGTCCATCTTCATGATGTACTCATGGTTGAACCACAGCAGCTTTTCGGTGTTGAAGATGGCGGGGGACTTGCTCAGGCCGTTCAGGTCGAAGGCCTCGATCAGCTCGTCCATGGTGAAGAATTCCTTCTCGCCGTACTTCTTCACATCCGGGCACCAGCCCAGCAGGGCGATGAAGTTGATGATGGCGTCCTTCACATAGCCCTGCGCCAGCAGATCCTCAAAGCTCGGGTCGCCGTAGCGCTTGCTGAGCTTGCGGGTGGCGTCCTTCATGACGGGGCTCATGTGGATGTAGGTGGGCTTTTCCCAGCCGAAGGCTTCGTAGAGCAGGTTGTACTTGGGTGTGGAGGACAGGTACTCCGTGCCGCGCATCACATGGGTGATGCCCATGAGGTGGTCGTCGATGACGTTGGCAAAGTTGTAGGTGGGCAGGCCGTCCTGCTTGATGAGCACGTTGTCGTCCAGCGTGTCGCAGGGGGCTTCCACATGGCCGTAGAGCGCGTCCTCAAAGCTGGCGGTGCCCGTGGTGGGAATGTTCTGGCGGATCACGAAGGGCTCGCCGCTCTGCATGCGGCGCAGGGCTTCCTCTTTGGGGATGGACAGGCAGTGCTTGTCGTACTTCCACTGCTCGCCGCGGGCCGTGGCTTCGTCGCGGCGCTGCTGCAGCTCCTCCTTGGTGCAGAAGCAGGGGTAGGCCGCGCCCTTTTCTACCAGCTCCATGGCGTAGGGCAGGTACAGGTCGCGGCGCTGGGTCTGGATGTAGGGGCCGTAATCGCCGCCCACGTCCGGGCCTTCGTCGTAGTTCAGGCCGGCCAGACGCATGCTTTTATAGATCAGATCCACCGCGCCCGGAACCTCGCGTTCCTGATCGGTGTCCTCAATGCGCAGGATGAACCTGCCGCCGTTCTTCTTGGCGTACAGGTAGGTGTACAGGGCGGTGCGCAATCCGCCCAGGTGCAGGTAGCCCGTGGGGCTGGGTGCAAACCGGGTGCGAACGGTCATGGGGCGCCTCCTTAAAGACAAATGCATTCAAAGGTATAAAAATACCCAAACATATATTATAACCAGAATTGCGCGTTTGTCGATATCAATTTGCGAAAAAGGCCGCATTGTGATACCATAGGCACACCCAAACCAACCCAAGCGACCAAGTAAGGAGTGAACGCCCATGCTGCGTGTGCATCAGCTTACGCTCAAACTGGACGAAGCCGGCCGGCTGGACGAGGCGCTGCTGCGCCGCCTGTGCGCCCAGCACCTGCATGTGAAGGAACAGGACGTGGCGCAGGTGCAGCTGAAAAAAAAGAGCGTGGATGCGCGCGGCCGCGAGGGCGTGCGCTTCACCCTCACGGCGGACGTGCTGCTGCGCGACGCGCCCGCAGAGGCGCGCATCGCCCGCCGCTTCAAGCCCAATCAGGTGGTATGTCTGCCAGGCCGCAGCATGGACGCCGCGCCGGATGTATTCGGCCTGCAGCTGCCCCCGTGGCAGGGCGCGCGCCCGTTGGTGGTGGGCGCAGGCCCGGCGGGGCTGTTCTGCGCGCTGGCGCTGAGCGTGCGCGGCGCGCGGCCCATCCTGATCGACCGCGGGCAGGCGGTGGACGACCGTGCCCGCGATGTGGAGACGCTGGAAGCCTCCGGCACGCTCGACCCGGAAAGCAACGTGCTGTTCGGCGAGGGCGGCGCGGGCGCGTTTTCGGATGGCAAGCTCACCTGCGGCCTGAGCAGCCCCCATATCCAGACCGTGCTGCACACACTGGTGCGCTGCGGCGCGCCGCAGGACATCCTGCTGTCGCAGCGGCCCCACATCGGCACGGACGAGCTGCGCGGCGTGCTGCGCCGCGTGCGGGCGCAGCTGGTGCAGCTGGGGGCGGAGGTGCGCTTCGGCTGCCGCCTCACGGGGCTGGAGGTGCGCGGCGGGCATGTGTGCGCCGCCCGCGTGGTGCAAAACGGCGCGCAGGACGAGATCCGCTGCGGTCAGGTCTTTCTGGCCATCGGCCACAGCGCGCGCGATACCTACGAATGGCTGCTGGAGCTGGGCCTGCCCATGCAGCCCAAGCCCTTTGCCATCGGCGTGCGCATCGAGCATCTGCAGCGCGACATCGACCGCGCCCAGTACGGGCGCGATGCAGGCCACCCCGCCCTGCCCCCGGCGGAGTATAAGCTGAACGTGCCCACGCCCGACCGGCGCGGGGTGTACACCTTCTGCATGTGCCCCGGCGGGCAGGTCATCAACGCCTCCAGCGAGGCGGGGCAGATCAACGTGAACGGCATGAGCTACCACGCCCGCAGCGGGCGCAACGCCAACGCCGCCGTGCTGGTGGGCGTGCGGCCGGAGGACTTCGGCAGCGATCATCCGCTGGCGGGGGTGCAGTTCCAGCGCGGCATCGAGCGGGCGGCCTTCGCCGCCACCGGCAGCCTGCGCGCGCCCTGTCAGCGCGTGGGCGATCTGCTGGCGGGCCGCGCCACCACGGCGCTGGGCAGCGTATCGCCCACCTATCGCCCCGGCGTGGAGCTGGGCGACATCCGCTGCTGCCTGCCGCCCTTCGTGACCGACGCCTTGCGCGGGGCGCTGCCCCAGCTGGGCCGCCGCCTGCACGGGTTCGATTTCCCGGACGCGCTGCTCACCGCGCCGGAAACGCGCTCCTCCGCGCCTGTGCGCATGCTGCGCAACGAGCGGCGCGAAAGCCCCATCGGCGGGCTGTACCCGCTGGGCGAGGGCGCGGGCTACGCGGGGGGCATCGTATCCGCCGCAGTGGACGGGCTGTGCGCGGGCATGGAAGCACAAGGAGGAACGGAAGCATGATCCAAGGCGTATTGTTTGATATGGACGGCGTGCTGCTCAACACCGAACGGCTGGGCCGCAGCATCTACCTGCAGGCCTGCGCCGAGGCGGGCTACCCCCACATGGACGAGCAGCGCTACGAGCGGCTGCTGGGCCGCCCGCGCGAGGAGGACTGCCGCCTGATGCTGGAAATGATGGGCCCGGATTTTCCCTTTGACCGGGTGTACGACCTGTACCGCGCGCGGCTGGTGGCGCTGGTGCTCAGCGATGTGGACGCCACCAAGCCCGGCCTGCACGCCTGCATGCAGGGGCTGAAGCAGCGCGGCATGCGCATCGCGCTGGCCACCTCCACCGCGCGCGATGTGGTGGAGCAGTACATCGCCCACATCCCGGCCATGCAGCAGGTGTTCGACACCGTGGTGTGCGGCACCGAGGCCGGCCGCGGCAAGCCCGCGCCGGACATCTATCTGGAAGCCGCGCGCCGTCTGGGGCTGCCCCCGCAGCAGTGCGCGGGCGTGGAGGACAGCATCGCCGGGCTGCAGAGCCTGACCGCTGCCGGCTGCGTGCGCGTGATGATCCCCGACCTGCTGCCCTGCGACCGCCGCGTGGCCGGGCTGGTGGATCATCAGCTGCAAAGCCTCGACCAGCTGCCTGCCCTGATCGACCGCCTGAACCTGAACGCACGCGTTAAGTAGGCCGTCGATACGGTGCTGCGGCCCTCCGAATCATCCGTATTTTGAGCAAATGGAAGCCGTCTCCCTTCTTTATCGGGGAGACGGCTGTTCTTATTCGCCCAGCAGGGCTTTTTTGCCGATCAGGTAGCTGCCCACCAGGCCGCTCACGGGGAACAGCTCCGGTGCGACGATGTATTCGTCGATCCTGTCCTGCACCATGGGCGAGGCCACATAGCCGCCCAGCAGGCGCTGCACCTTGCTGCGCACCATGGGCAGCAGGCAGGCGCGCTGCATCACGCCGCCGCCCAGGATGATCCGCTCCGGGCTGACGGTCAGGATCAGGTTCACGCACATCTGCGCGAGATAGCTGGCTTCGATCCGGAACGTGGGGTGATCGTCCGGCAGGTCGCGTGCATCGCCGCCGATGCGCGCGCCGATGGCCGGGCCCGCCGCCAGCCCTTCCAGGCAGCTGGCGTGATAGGGGCACACGCCGCGCGGGTTGGGGTCGTCCGGATGGGGCTGCAGCAGCATGTGCCCCACCTCCGGGTGCAGCAGACCGTGCACGGTCTGGCCGTTCACATACACACCGCCGCCCACGCCCGTGCCGATGGTCACATACACGGCGCTGCTGCAGCCGCGCGCCGCGCCCAGCTCCGCCTCTGCGATCACGGCGGCGTTCACATCGGTGTCGATCCCGGCGGGAATGTCGCGCCCGCCCTTCAACGCCGTCAGCAGCGGGTAGTTGCGCCACGCCAGCTTGGGCGTGGTGGTGATGAAGCCATAGGTGGGCGATGCGGGGTTCAGATCCAGCGGGCCGAAGCTGCCCACGCCCAGCGCGTCCACCTGATGGGCCTTGAAATAGTCGATCATCGCCGGCATGGTCTTGTCCGGCGTTTCCGTCGGCAGGGTGATGCGTTCCAGCTCCTTGCCGGTCTCCTCATAAATGGCCAGCACCATTTTGGTGCCGCCGGCTTCCAGCGCGCCGATCGTTCTCATGGTCTTGCTCTCCTTCTTTAGGATTCAGTATGGAAAACATGATACCGTTGCCAGCGGCAAAAGTCAATATCCACGGCACATGAAACCGCCCCCGCGCACATATCCTTGTCACAGCCGAAAGACCGATCGAGGAAAGGGGGAGGAAGGCCGCATGAAAACGCGCCGTATGGGGCTGCTCACCGCGCTGCTGCTGACCGCCGCGCTGTTTGCTGCGCTGCCGGGGCTGATGCGCACACTGCTGGCGCGCACCGCCACCCGCGCGGACGACAGCCTGCGCCCGCCTCGGCTGCAGACCGTCACCGTGTGGCTGCTGCCCGGCGAGGTGGATGACCGTCGGCTGATCAGCGCCGCGTGCGCCGCCTTTGAGAAAGCCCACCCCGGCATGCGCGTGTTCCTGCGCAGCGCCGCCGCCGATGATCTGTACGCCGCCGATGCTGTGCTGCCGGACGTGCTGCTGTTCGACACCGGCGCCATCGCCGCGCCGGAGAAGGCACTGCTGCCGCTGGCGGATGCATCCGCACCCAGCGGCATGTATAACGGCGTGTGCTACGCCGTGCCGCTGTGGTTGTCACCCAATGTGCTCAGCCTGCCGCCCGCGTGGCTGGCGCAGCCCACGCCCGCGCCGGGCTCGCTGCTGGGGGCGGGGGTGCAGCCTCAGCCCAGCCCAGCGGCGGACAGCCTGCCGTGGGCGGAGATCGCGCAAGGGCTGCAGCGCCCGCAGGGGGTGGCGCTGCAGCAGCTGCTGTGCCTGTGCCCGCCCGCCGGACGCGCCCGCCTTCGCCAGTGCCAGCAGGGCGAGGCGCAGGTGCTCTCGCTGCGCGCCTTTGTGCAGGGCGGCGGCGCGTGCGGCGTGGTGCTCGCCCCCGCCGTGAGCGACCGGGTGCGCATGGGCGCGCTGTGCCGGGATGGCGAGGCCGCGCGCACACTGCTGGCCTATCTGCAGCAGCACACCGCGCAGCTGGCCGCCGGGCACGGCTTCGTGTGCCCGGGGCGCAGCGCCGATGCCACGGACGAATGCACGCGGCAGGCGATCGAGCTGTTTGCCTCCACCCACACGCTGGTCAACGCCTTTGCGCACACGCGCGAGGAGCTGCGCCAGCTGTGCCTGCAGGGCTTCCTGCGCGGGGACGACCCGGTGGCCACGCTGCTGGCCCTGCGCTGAACGCATAAATCCGCGCCCGTATTCCATACTAAGCCATGTATTCAATATCCGTCGGAGGCGATTGACCATGACCCAGATCACCACTCATCCCCGAGGCGGCTGGCGGCAGGACGAGATCGACCTGCTGTTCAGCGCCGTTCAGAGCGCGGCGGACAGCGGCCGTCCGCTGCGGGACGTATTTGCCGACGTGGGGGCGCAGCTGAGCCGCAAGCCCAATTCCATCCGCAATTTCTACTACGCCCGCGTGCGCGAAAGGCCGGAGCTGTGCGCGCGGCAGGCGCCGTTCCGCGCTTTCACGCCGGAGGAGGTGCACCACCTGCTGCGACAGGTGCTCATCAGCCGCGGGCAGGGGCAGAGCGTGCGCGCCTGCGTGACCCGTCTGGCGGACGGCGACCGCGCGGGCATGCTGCGCTACCAGAACAAGTACCGCTCCGTGCTGAAGAACCGGCCCGAGATGCTCGTGGAGGTGGCGCAGGAGCTGCGCGCCGAGGGGCTGCCCTGCCCGGAGGACGCGGCCGCCTGCCGCCGCTACAGCCGCAGCGGCAAGGCGCAGGATGTGCTGACCGGGCTGGAGCCCCATCTGCGCGACCCCGATGTGCGCGCCCTGCTGGAGGATCTGCTTCAGGTGCTGACGGCGCGCCCATCCGCCGCCCAGCTGCAGCGCGAGAACGACCGCCTGAAGGTGGAGGCCGATCTGCTGCGCATGGCTTTGGAGGATGCGCGTGAAGCAAGGTGATTGCCTTTTTCCCCGCGCGGTGCTATGATGAACTCATCAAGCCACGGGGAGGAAAAAACGATCATGCGGGAAGAAGAAAAGATCTTTGCAGGGCAGCTGTTCTGCCCCGGTCATCCGGATCTGCGCGCCATCAAGCTGCGCACGCACGACCTGAACAACGACTACAACGCCACCTACGAGCACGAGGTGGAGAAGCGCGCCCAGCTGCTGCGCGACATGGTGGGGCAGATCGGCGAAGGCAGCTTCATCCAGGGGCCGGTGTTTTTCCACTACGGACAGCACACAGTGATCGGCAAGCGGTTCTTCGGCAATTTCAACCTGACCATTCAGGACGATGCCAAGGTGACGATCGGCGACGACTGCAACTTTGGCCCCAACGTGACCATCGTGACGCCCGTACACCCCATGCTGGCGGATGAGCGCCGTGCCATGGTGAATGAGCAGGGCGAGGAAAAGCACGTCTGCTACGCCAAGCCCGTCACCATTGGCAACGACTGCTGGCTGGGGGCGAACGTGGTGGTCTGTCCCGGCGTGGTGATCGGCAACGGATGCGTGATCGGCGCGGGCAGCGTGGTCACGCGCAGCATTCCTGACAACAGCTTTGCGGCTGGGGTGCCTTGCCGCGTGATCCGCGAGATCACGCAGGAGGACAGTATGGAGAATTTGGAGGAGATAGCGGGGGAGTATCGGAGGGGATGACGTGGGGGCGATTGCGCTGGGGCGCGGGTGGTAGAGCGCTGCTCTTGCTGATTGCGCTGCGCGCGGGTGGTTAGGCTGCTCCCCTTGCAGGGGGAGCGGTGGAGCAGCCCGCTCCGCTAGGGCCAGAGGGATGTCGGGGGGGACCCCGCACCGGTCCCCCCGGGACACCCCTCTGGACTCCCCGCCTCCCAGCAGCACCGGACATTCGCGGCGCTGAAGCGCCGCGCCTGCCCTCCGCTTCTAACGTTCTTGCGCGCCGCTCCCTTCAGTCGAAGGGGCCCTGCCCTTCGACCCGGTCGCTCTGGCGTGAGCAAGGGGTAAACCCCTTGACCCCCGTGGGCGGAAGGGGACTTTACTAAAGAGCGTGAGCTATCTTCCACGGACGCGGCGAGCTCCGCCCTACTTCCGCCTTCGGCAGAGCTGGGCTACGGGTAGGGTAGCATAGGAAAGCAAAGGTAGACTGCGGCAAATCCCTTATCCCGCCCACAACAATATCTATAGGATGGTAGTAAAAAATGGTTGTCACAACAGTAACAACCATGCTATGATAGATTTGCGCTCAAGGGCGATCCTGAGCGTTGGGCGAGGAGCTGAGCGAGTCATCTGCGGAGTGATACTACATCACAAAGGAGATGATGCCGAATGAAAATTGGTGACATCATCAGTTTACTCAGGCTGATCGCTTATGTGGTATTTGAAGTGCTAAAGCTAAGGCCGAAGCATAAAAAATAACCGCCCCCCAAAACACCAAAGGACGACGGTCATCCACAGATGATTCGTTGACCTGACTGCAACAGGTCAGGCTCCTCACCTGTTGCTAGTATAGCATAACAAAGAATGGAAGTCAATGACAACCCCATTTCCTTGCACAGAGTAACCTGCGGCACCCCCCTCATCCCGTCCGCAGCAAAACAGCCATCACTTGTCAGCCGTTAGGCTGGTAGTGATGGCTGTTTGCGTGTACGGACGCAAAATTCAAGTCCCTCAACGGTTTGCCACTTAGAACAATACAACATTCAGGGGTCAAGGGGCCGTGCCCCTTGTCGGGGAGGGGGTAAGGAGGATCCAAGGAGGCACCTCCTGTTACGCGTAACAAAGCGCTGTAGAGAAGCAGCATGCATGCCGCTGCGAAACCAATCTAAATGAAGCAACTTGCCCTGACGCGCATCAGGCTCGTTCCCTCCCCTTGCGGAGAAAGCGGGGGAAATCAAGGGAAATCAGGAAAAGCGGGGCCCGGAGGGGGCGCGCCCCCCTCATTCTCCCTTGCGGATCACCAACCCATCCCCCTCGGCGTCCACCACAACGGTCTCGCCGGGCAGGATCTCGCTGCCGACGATCTTGCGCGCCAGCATCGTCTCCAAATGCGACTGCATGTAACGCTTCAGCGGGCGCGCACCGTAAACGGGATCGAACCCCGCGTCGGCGATGGCTCCCACCGCCGCATCCGTCAGCACCAGGTGAATGTCGCTGGCCTCCAGCCGCGCGGCCAGATGGCCCGCCAACAGACGGACGATCTGCCCGATCTCCGCCTTCTCCAGCGGCTTGTAGAAAACAATGTCGTCAATGCGGTTGAGGAATTCCGGCCGGAACTGCGAACGCAGCAGCTGCATCACATTCTGCCGCGCAGATTCGGTGATCGCCCCATCCTCAATGCCGTCCAGCAAATACTGCGAACCCAGATTGGAGGTCATGATGATGATGGTGTTTTTGAAATCCACCGTGCGGCCCTGACTGTCGGTGATGCGCCCGTCGTCCAAAACCTGCAGCAGAATGTTGAATACATCCGGATGCGCCTTCTCCACCTCGTCCAGCAGCACCACGCAGTAGGGGTGACGGCGCACCGCCTCGGTGAGCTGGCCGCCTTCCTCATACCCCACATATCCCGGAGGCGCGCCTACCAGACGGCTGACGGAGAACTTCTCCATGTACTCGCTCATGTCGATGCGCACCATGTTCTTTTCATCGTCGAACAGGTTCTCGGCCAGCGCCTTGGCCAGCTCCGTCTTGCCCACGCCGGTGGGGCCCAAGAACAGGAAGGAGCCGATGGGCCGGTTCTCGTCCGCAATGCCCGCACGGCTGCGCAGGATGGCCTCGGATACCTTCTGCACGGCCTCGTCCTGCCCGATCACGCGGCGGTGCAGCTGCTCGGGCAGATGCAGCAGCTTCTCGCGCTCGCCCTCCTTGAGGCGGGTGACGGGCACGCCCGTCCAGCGGCTGACGATGCGGGCGATCTCGTCGTCCGTCACCTTGTCGCGCAGCAGGGTGCGGTCGCCCTGCTCGGCCAGCTCCTCCTCCTGCGCCAGCTGGCGCTGCAGATCCGGCAGACGGCCGTACTTCAGCTCGGCCGCCTTGCCCAGATCGTAGGCGCGCTCCGCCTTGGCGATCTCGGCGTTCACCTGCTCGATGTCCTCGCGCAGCTTCTGCACCTTGGAGATGGCGTTCTTCTCGTTCTCCCAGCGCGCCTTCATGGCGCTGAAGTGCTCGCGCTGATGCGCCAGCTCCTCCTCCAGCGTTTCCAGACGGCGGCGGCTTCCCTCGTCCTCCTCCTTCTTCAGGGCCGCCTGCTCGATCTCCAGCTGCATGATGCGGCGGCTCACCTCGTCCAGCTCGGCCGGCATGGAGTCGATCTCGGTGCGGATCATGGCGCAGGCCTCGTCCACCAGATCGATGGCCTTGTCCGGCAGGAAG
>CAZDEF010000080.1:0-11256 GCA_964504385.1 uncultured Oscillospiraceae bacterium | reverse complement strand
TCTGGACACCCCCGAAACCATGACCAAGGCCCATCCCGACAAGGTGAAGGGCGTTACCTTCGCTCAGGCTGAAGAGCTGTACGCCGTTGCGCAGGCGCAGGTGGACGAGCTGACCGCTGCCGGCTGCGAGCTGATCGTATGTCTGGGCCATCTGGGCGATGCGGACGAAAGCATCACCAACCGCTCCATGGACGTCATTGCCAACACCACCGGCATTGATCTGTTTATCGACGGCCACAGCCACACCCGCATTGACGGCGGCGTGATGGAAGGCGAGACCCTGCGCACCTCCACCGGCGAATACAGCCAGGCTATCGGCTACGTTGTGGTGGAAAAGGTGACCAAGGACGATGCGACTTCTCTGGCGCTGACGGCCGGTCTGTACACCATCGACGAAAACGCCACTGCCGAATTCGCGCTGGGCGCTGGTCTGGCTCAGGACGAAACGGCTGCCGCGCTCGTCAACGGCATCAACGATCAAGTAGAAGAAGAACTGTCCGCCACCTTCGCCAAGAGCGAAGTGCTGCTGGACGGCAACCGTGCCCCCGGCGTGCGTACGCAGGAGACCAACCTGGGCGACTTCTCTGCCGATGCGATCCTGTGGGCTGCCAAGAACGCTCTGGGCGAGGATCAGGTCGACGCTGCCATCACCAACGGCGGCGGCATCCGTGCCTCCATCGAAGCGGGCGACGTGACCATGAAGACCATGAAGACCGTCTTCCCCTTCGGCAACGAAGTGGCTACCCTGACCGTGACCGGCGCTGAACTGCTGGAAGCGCTGGAAGCTGCCACCTGCTCCACCCCCGACGCCATCGGCGCGTTCCCGCAGGTTGCCGGCATCGAGTTCACCATCGATACCACCGTGCCCTATGAGAACGGCGACATGTATCCCAACTCCACCTACTATGCGCCCGCCAAGCCCGGCAGCCGTGTGACCATCGCTACCGTGGGCGGCGAAGCCTGGAACGCTGAGGCCATGTACACCATCGCCACCAACGACTTCACGGCCGTCGGCGGCGATACCTACTACGCCTTCGCCTATCCCTTCACCCAGACCGGCCACAAGACCGGCGTGGCGCTGGAGGATGCTCTGGTCAACTACACCCAGACCGTGCTCGGCGGCGTGATCGGCGATCAGTATGCTGCTCCCGCTGGCCGCATCATCATCAAGTAAGGTCTCGGTTCAAACAAACAAGTGCCTGCTGCAGTTTCACCGCTGCAACAGGCACTTGTTTTTTGCGTTTACGCGCTCAGCTTCACCATCTCCATCAGCTCCACATCGGCGTCGCCATAGCGCTCGTTTTGCACGCGGCCGCTGGGATGATAGCCTTTTTTCATGTAAAACGTCAGGGCCCGCGTGTTGGCGCAGATCACCCACACGCTGATCCCTTCGCAGCCGTTCTCATGCAACTGCTTCTCTGCGACGGCAAGGAGCTTGCTGCCATATCCCTGACCGGTGTATTCCGGCAGCAGATATAGGCTGACGATCTCGCCAAAACCCTCGCGCCCTTCCTCCCGCAGAAAGCCGATCGTAGCCGCGCCGATCAGTCCATTCTCCTCAAAAAGGCCGATGGTGGAGGATGGATCCGCGTGAAGCATGGCGCTCCAACGTTCGTGGTTCAGCTTATCCAGAAAGCGCTGCGGCAGAATACGCTGATAGGCATTCTTCCAGCCCTCGGCATACACCGTTCCTGCGGCGCTCAGATCATCCTGCAGGGTCAGCGGGCGAATCTCCATATGCATCCCTCCTCTGTCTGCATTATACAGCAAACAGGCGCAGAAAACATCTGCGCCTGTTCAAAATTTGCAATCATGACGTTCAGCCCCATACAGCTTTCGTCAACGCAGCGGATACGGTTTGGATGTCTTCGTCCGTCAGGTAGGGATGCATGGGCAGCGCCAGCACGCGGCTGCAAGCAGCCAGCGTATTGGGGTACCATTCATCCGGGAAACGGTGATCCGCGTAGGCCGTCTGCTGATGGATGCCGCGCGGATAATACACCATGGTGGGGATCCCCTGCTCCTTGAGCCGCTTCTGCACACGGTCGCGCTGCTCGCGGTTTTCCAGCAAAACGCTGTACTGCGCCCAGCTGCTGGTATATCCATCCAGCACCGTCGGGGTCTTCACCACATCGGAAAGCGCCTGCGTGTACTTGCGTGCAGCGGCGTTCAGCGCGTCGATCTCATATTCGCGCAGTGCCTTGAGCTTGGGCAGCAGCACAGCCGCCTGCAGCGTATCCAACCGGCTGTTCATGCCAATGCGCTGATTGTCGTACTTATCCTGCACGCCGCGTCCGTTGGCGCGCAGCGAGCGCAGCAGCGCTTCCTCGTCATCACTGTCCACAAACACTGCGCCGCCGTCGCCATAGCAGCCCAGCGGCTTGGCCGGGAAGAACGACGTAGTGGCGGCATCGCCGAAGGAACAGGCATGTCGGCTGCCGATCTGGCCGCCATAGCCCTGCGCACCGTCTTCCAGCACGCGCATGCCGTGCCGCTTGGCAATGGCCTCGATCTTGTCATACTGCGCAGGCTGACCAAACAGATCGACCGCCACGACCAGCGCAGGCTTGAAACGTCCCTCGGCCTCCACACGCTCGATGGCCTTTTCCAGCGCATCCGGGCACAGATTGAAGGTATCCAGATCAATATCCACGGGGATCAGCTCAGCGCACATGCGGCTGGCTGTGCCTGCAGAAGCAAAATAGGTGAAGTCGGCCGTAAACACCGCATCCCCTTGACCGATGCCCCACATCATCTGCGCCAGTTCCAGCGCATCGGTGCCGTTGGCACAGCACACGCAGTGCCTGCGGCCCACATCCGCAGCCAGTTTTTCCTCCAGCTCCGTCACCTGCTCGCCCAGAATAAAGTGTCCATTGGCAAGCACGTCGGCAATGCCCGCGTCAATTTCCGCCTTCAGCGCCTGATACTGCGCCGCCAGATCGTGAAACTGCATCATTCCACCTCCCGGAGTCCGTCTCCGTCCTGTTCAAAGTGTCTGCCGCATTTGGGGCAGACCATTGCCCCGCGCAGCAACTCGCCGCAGGTGCACACATAGCCGCACACCTGCGCAGGCACGCCCAGCATGAGCGCATGGGCAGGTGCATTCTTGGTAAGCACCGCGCCCGCGCCGATCATAGCGCAGCGGCCCACCCGATGTCCGCACACAATGGTAGCGTTCGCGCCAATGGAAGCGCCATCCTCCACCACGGTGGGCACAAAGTTTTCATGTCCCTTGGGGTAGCGTGCGCGCGGGGTGAGATCGTTGGTAAACACGCAGCTGGGACCGCAGAACACGCCGCAGCCGAGGGATACGCCCTCATAGATGCTTACATTGTTTTGCAGCTTGCATCCGTCGCCGATCACCGTGTTCTTGCCCACATAAGCATTCTGGCCGATAGAACAATTGGCGCCGATCTTCGCGCTGCCCTCTACATGACAGAAATGCCACACCTTTGTGTCTTCGCCCAGCTGTGCCCCTTCATCCACCACAGCGGTGGGATGGATGTATGCGCTCATCGGCCGAACCGCCCTTCAAAATCCGTGGTGGCGCAGTCCGTGAGGGGCAGCTGCACCGGGCGATGCTCCGCGGCGGATTTATAAATGGCCAGCACCAGTTCCAGCGCGCGCAGTCCGGCCTTGCCGTCCACATAGGGCGCGCGGTCACGTCGGATCGCATCGATGACGTCGGCATACAGCGGAGTATGTCCGTAGCCGTACACATTGGGCGGGTTCTCGCAATACTGCTGCTTGACTTCGTCGGCTTTGTCGGCCTGATCGCGAAAATCCCAGTTTTCAATGATATTGACGCTCTTTCCGCCCGCTTTGACCGTGCCGTTTTCGCCGAACAGATACAGAGTCTCCTCCAGATTGCGGGGATAAATGTTCGTGGTGCCTTCGATCAGCCCGTAAGCGCCGTTGGCAAAGCGCACCAGCGCCAGCCCCACATCCTCCGCCTGAATGTAATCATGCTGAAGGTTGTCGGTATAAGCCATTACCTCGGTCACTTCATCGCCCATCATCCAGCGCAGCAGGTCAATATTGTGGATGCACTGGTTCATCAGCGCGCCGCCGTCCTGCGCCCATGTGCCGCGCCATCTGGCCTGCTCGTAGTAGGACGGGCCGCGGTTCCAGCGGATGTGGGCCGCGCCATGCAGCATGCGGCCGAAGCGCTGATCCTCCACCGCCGAACGGATCTTCTGGATGGATTTGTTAAAGCGGTTCTGATGGCAGGCGCACAGCTTCACGCCCTGCTTCTGCGCCTCGGCGATCAACGCGCGCGCATCCTTGATGGACAGCGCGATGGGCTTTTCGATGATCACATTGCACCGCGCACGGATGACGTCCATGCCGATGCGCGCATGCTCCCCGCTTTCGGTAGCGACTGCGCACAGCTGCGGCTTTTCTTTTTCCAGCAGCTCGCGGTAGTCGGCATAGCGGCGGATCTGCGCGCGCTGTTCTTCCGGCACGGGAGCCAGCACGCTTTCCATGCGTTCGGTCGCGGGATCGCACACAGCGCACAGTTCCAGTTCGCCGGCATTGTTCATGGCGGCGGCAATGTGGTTGGGGGCGATGCGGCCGCAGCCGATGAGGGCATAGCGAAGTTTATCACTCATGATATGGCAAACTCCTTTGGAGGATCACAGCACGCGGATATGATCGCGCTTGCTGATATTCTTCATCACATTCTTGGTATCGAAGATCAGCTGGGCATGCTCGGCCACGAAGGCGTAGTCCACCGTGGTGTGCGCCGTGGTGATCATCACCAGATCCGCTTCCTTCAGCGCTTCTTCCGTCAGCGCAGGAATGCCCTTCTCCGTCACGCCGTGCTCGCGGTACTCGGCCACGAAGGGATCGTAGTAGCTCACGACCGCGCCGCGCTTGCGCAATGCTTCGATCACGCGGATGGCGGGAGATTCGCGGTAATCGTCGATATCCTGCTTATAGGCCACGCCCAGCACCAGCACCTTCGCCCCGTTGAGCGCCTTGCGGTGATCGTTCAGCGCAGCCATGGCGCGATCCACACAATATTCCGGCATGCGGTCGTTGATCATCATGGAGCTTTCGATCATCGAGGTATGGAAGCCGTACTCGCGGGCCTTCCAGCTCAGGTAATAGGGATCCAGCGGAATGCAGTGGCCGCCCAGACCCGGGCCGGGATAAAACGCCTGGAAGCCGTAGGGCTTGGATTTGGCCGCATCGATGACTTCCCACACGTTGATGCCCATGCGATCGCACAGCATGGCCATTTCATTCACCAGACCGATATTCACATTGCGGTAGGTGTTTTCCAGGATCTTTTCCATCTCGGCCACAGCGGGGCAGCTCACGCGGTGCACGGGCGCTTCCAGCACGGCCTCGTACAGCGTGGCGGCAATATCGGTGCACTCAGGGGTGCAGCCGCCCACCACCTTGGGGGTATTCTTGGTCTTGTAGATCAGGTTGCCGGGGTCAACGCGCTCCGGTGAGAACGCCAGATAGAAGTCCACGCCGCACTTCAGGCCGCTCTTTTCCAGAATGGGTTTGAGCAGCTCCTCCGTTGTGCCGGGGTAAGTGGTGGATTCCAGCACCACCAGCATATCCTTGTGCATATGAGGCATGATGCTTTCGGCAGAGGAACGCACATAGCTGATGTCCGGCTGCTGATGCGCGTCCAGCGGCGTGGGCACGGCGATGCACACGCAGTCGCAGCTGGCCACGGAGGCAAAATCCGTGGTCGCGCGCAGATAGCCTTCACGCACGATCTTTTCCAGATCGCTGTCCACCACGTCGCCGATATAGTTGTGCCCCTGATTGACCATGTCCACTTTCTGATCCTGCACGTCAAAGCCGATCACATGGAAACCGGCCTTGGCCTTCTCCACTGCCAGCGGCAGCCCCACATAGCCCAAGCCTACCACGCCCAGCGTTACCGTGCGGTCCAGAATCTTTTGCTTCAAAACAGACATGCCATTTCTCTCCTCTATGTCCAGAATAGGTCGTTCAAGCATTGGGAAGAAACACGTTCTCCAATTTTGTATCATACCGCAGAATGGACGGAAAGTCAATGAATGCCGGCTGGTCTGCTCAAATGCCACCATTTACGCTTTGTTCACATCTTCTTTGCAGGAATTCCGCCATCGGATGCAGAATGTATACAGTACAAGAGCGAGTGAAAGAAGAAGACAGCAGCAGCGCCTGCACAGGGCGAGGGAGCCCTGCCCATTCAGCGGAAAGGAGCGTGGTTCCATTGGCACCCGCACATTCTTTGAATCCCCTTCCGAGAGAGGCAAAACTGTAAATAAAGGAGAAACGCTATGAAGACGACCATTACTGCAAAGAATATGGTAGTGACCCCCGGCATCAACGACCGCGTGATGAAGAAGATTTCCAAGATGGAGCGTTATCTCAACCCGAATGCCGAGATCTTTGTGCGCCTCACCAAGGAAAAGAATAACCGCCGCACCTGCGAGATCACCGTTCCGGTCAGCGGCGTCACCCTGCGGGCCGAGGCCAGCAACGACGACAACCTCTACGTCAGCATCGATCAGGCGCTGGCCAAGCTGGAGCGGCAGATCCACAAGCACCGCACCAAGCTGGACAAGCGGCTGCGCGAGGATGCTTTCAGCCCGGCAGAGCTGGAATATGACGCCGATGCTGCCGAAACCGTGGAGGAATCCTCCCGCAAGGTGGTGCGCCATAAGGCGTTCCCCGTGCGTCCCATGAGCGTGGAGGATGCCGTGCTGCAAATGGAACTGCTGGGCCACAGCTTCTTCGTATTCGTCAATGCGGAAACCGACCGTACCAACGTGCTCTATCTGCGCAAGGACGGCGACTTGGGTTTGATGGAGCCGGAAGCCTGATCTGCCAATGGTCGTCCCCGACAGCTGTCATATGACTTTTCACCGGCGCAGTCCAAAAGCTGCGCCGGTTTTCTGCTGCATCCGCCCCCACCCCGCAGAAAAAGTCGGGCGCGGATGCCCGCCGTGTGTTACCCTATTGGCGTGGAAAGGAGGAAAAACTGTGAACTGGATCGATGGAATGCAGCAGGCGCTGGAGTATATCGAGCAGCACCTGACAGAGGAACTGAACGCCAAGGCGCTTGCGCGCTGCGCCTATGTGTCTGAGTTCCATTTTCAGCGCATCTTCAGCGCCGTGTGCGGTCTGCCGCTATCGGAGTATATCCGCAACCGCAGACTCACCCGCGCGGCAGAGGAGCTGTCGCTGGGAACGGTCAAGGTGATCGACGCAGCGCTGCGCTACGGCTACGACTCACCGGACAGCTTCGCCCGCGCCTTCACCCGGTTTCACGGCGTACCGCCTTCCGCAGCAAAGGAAAAAGGCGTTTGCCTGAACGCCTTTGCTCCCATGAAGATCAAGGTGACACTGGAGGGAGGAAACATGATGGAATACAAAATCGTGGAGAAGCCCGCCTTCACGGTCATAGGCGTAAGCAGAGTGTTTGACAGCGAGACCAGCTATCAGGAGATCCCTGCATTCTGGGAGGAAACGATGCAAGCGCCGGGCACGAAGGTGAAAGGCATTTTCGGCGTCTGCCTCGACCAAAACGGCAAGCAGTTCGACTACTTGATCACCGATCCCTATCTGCCGTGCGCGGAGGTGCCGGAAGGCTATGTCACCCACACGCTGCCCGCCGGCACATGGGCCATCTTCCCCTGCCGCGGCGCGCTGCCGGACAGTCTGCAGGGCGTGAACACACGCATCTGGAAGGAGTGGCTGCCCAGCTGCCGCGACTACCGCCTGAGCGGAAAGTACAACATCGAAATGTACGCGCCGCCCGCCGAAAAGCCGGAGGATGATTACTGCGAGATCTGGATCCCGATCGAAAAGCTGTAAACGTTCCTTGTTCCCATTTCGCAAAAGGTTCTGCCGCAGAAGGAAAGCGGCAGAACCTTTTTGCGTTTAACGAATGAAATTTGTAAAGGTGATCTTTTCTTTTTCCGGCATGCCGTACTTTTCCTTGCCCAGCGCAATGCTCTTCATCAGGAACGCCATGTTGCGCGCCAGCGTGCGCATTCCCTGCATTCCTTCGATGTCCTGCTGCGCCTGTCCCGGCGCGCCGCCATGCACGCTGTTCCAATACTGACCGGAAGCAATGGGCATGCCGGAAATACCGAAGAATTTGTTCAGCTCGTCATAGGTGGAGGAAAGTCCGCCGCGCCGCGCCACCACGACGCTCGCGCCCACTTTCATCCGTTTGTCAAACAGCGTGGAGTAGAACAGGCGCTGCACAAAAGAAGCAAGCGTACCGTTGGCCATGGCGTAGTAAACCGGACTGCCGATGACAATGCCGTCCGCCGCTTCCAGCTTGGCGGCGGTCTCGTTCACCACATCATCGAACACGCACTTGCCATGCTCCTTGCAGTGATAGCAGCATACGCAGCCGCGCACATCAAGGTGCCCCACATGGATCAGCTCCGTCTCAATGCCTTCCTCATGGAAGGTATTCGCCATTTCATTCAAGGCGGCCGCCGTGTTGCCGTTCGCCTTGGGGCTGCCGTTGATCAGCAAAACTTTCATTGTTTTTTCTTTCCTCCTTGTTCTCTTTTCACATTTTACTTTTCAAAGGTCTCCGCCACTTGCCGCAGGCAGGCGCGAATGGGCAGCCGCTGGGGGCAATTCCGCTCGCAAAGGCCGCAGCCGATGCAGTCGCTTGCCTTGCCCCTTGTCTGGGCAATGGCCTTGTAGTAGAAACCTGAAGCGTGAACATAGTTGACGCTATCGCGCTTTTCTTCATTGTACAGCGCAAAATAATTGGAAATGGCAATTTCGCGCGGGCAGTCGCCTTCGCAGTAGCGGCAGCCGGTACAGGCAATGGCCGTGTCTGCCTTCAGAAGGGCGGCAGCCTTGGCGCACAGTGCGTTCTCCTCATCCGTCATCGGCGTAAAACGCTGCATAAATCCGGTATTGTCCTCCACCTGTTCCAGTGTGGACATGCCGCTGGCACGCGGTATACGCCCGGCAGGCTTGCAGCAAAGCGGATGGCCCATTCAGCCTGGCTCCACTCCGGATGCGCCTGTTTCAGCAGCTCGTCAGCCGCCGCAGGCAGGTGCGCCAGATTGCCGCCCTTCACTGGCTCCATCACCAGCACGGTCTTGCGGTGCGCCATGCAGATCTCGTAGCATCTGCGCGATCGTATGCCTGCATCCTCCCAGTCGGCATAATTCAGCTGCAGCTGGACCAGCTCCACTTCCGGATGCTCCTGAAGCAGCTGTTCCAGCAATTCCGGTGTTCCATGAAAGGATACGCCGATCCGGCGGCACAGCCCCTCCTCCTTCATATGCCGGATCCACTCAAAGGTATGCAGCCGCTGGGCCTTCGCATAGAAATCCGCATTGATGTTGTGGATCAGGTAATTGTCGAAATACGTTACGCCGCAGCGCTCCAGCTGATGGCGCAGATACGGCTCCTGTTCTTCTTCGCGTTTTACAAAACTCAGCGTGATCTTATCGGTCAGCTCATAAGCCTCGCGCGGATAACGGCTGGTGAGCGTTTCTTTCAGCGCGGGTTCGCTGGCAAAATCGCAATAGCGAAACGCCGTATCAAAATAGTTGTTGCCACGCGCCATGTACAGATCCACCATCTGCTTCAGCCGTTCCGTATCGACGCTGGCCGCGTTGTTCGGATCCGCGACCGGCAGCCGCATGAAGCCAAAACCCAGCTTACTCATTCCACCGTCTCTCCCCTCATTTGCCCCTGCCATAGGCAGCAAGGCATCTGAACGCCGTTGCTTAACACTACATACTCCACATACATCCTCCTCCTTGCTTGCATGGTGCACGGCAACATGCTACAATAAAAGTGTATCACCCGGTAGTTACAACCGGTCAAGTGGAAAAGCGATGTTCAAAGGAGTTTTTTGATGACCTATTCCATGAAGGACGCTTGCCGAGAAACCGGCATGACCTATGAGGCGCTCAAGTTTTACTGCAATGAAGGGCTGGTGCCCAATGTCAAGCGCGGCGCTCACAACCATCGCCTGTTTGACGAACGCGATATCGCATGGATCAAAAGCCTGACGTGCCTCAAAAACTGCGGCATGAGCATTCAGGAAATGAAGGTGTACATCCGCCTGTGCCAGCAGGGCAAGGATTCCATCCCAGAGCGGAAAAGCATTCTGGCGCAGAAACGGGAAAGCCTGCTGCAAAAGATGGCTGAGCTGCAGGCCAGCATCGATTACATCGATTGGAAGCAGACATTTTATGACGATGTTCTGTCTGGAAAGACCGCTTATCACAGCAATCTGATCCAAGTAGAGGACGAAGCAAAGGAGCCTGCCGCAGTTTGATCTTCTGCGACAGGCTCCTTTGATCAACCGCCCAGATAGGCAGCGCGCACGCGGTCATCCGCCAGCACATCCGCCGCTGCGCCGGACATGGTGATCTTGCCCGTGCCCAGCACATAGGCCCGGTCGGCAATGGACAGTGCCATCTGCGCGTTCTGCTCCACCAGCAGGATGGTGGTGCCCGCCTGGTGCAGCTCCTTGATGATATCGAAGATCTGCTCCACCAGAATGGGCGCCAGACCCATGGAAGGCTCGTCCAGCATCAATAGCTTCGGCTTGGACATCAGCGCGCGCCCCATGGCCAGCATCTGCTGCTCACCGCCGGACAGCGTGCCGGCGATCTGCTTTTCGCGCTCCTTCAGGCGTGGGAAGCGCTGGAACACATCGTCGATCGATGCGTCGATCTCCTCGGCCGGGCGGGAATAGCCGCCCATTTCCAAGTTTTCGCGCACGGTCATCTGCTGGAAGATCCGGCGGCCTTCGGGGCACAGCGCCATGCCGCGGGATACCAGCTTGTGCGCCGGAATGCCCAGCAGGCTTTGGCCTTCCAGCAGGATGGAACCTTCACGCGGTTTGAGCAGACCCGCCACGGTATTGAGCGTGGTGGATTTTCCCGCGCCGTTCGCGCCGATCAGCGTAACGATCTCGCCCTCGTTCACTTCGAAGGAAATGCCCTTGATCGCGTGGATCGCGCCGTAGTACACATGCATGTTGTCAACTTTCAAAAGCGTGCTCATCGTTCAGCCCTCCTTGCGCTTGCCCAGATAGGCTTCGATGACGGTGGGGTTGGACTGGATATCGCTCGCGGTGCCCTTGGCAATGATGCGGCCGTAGTTCAGCACGCAGATGCCCTCGCAGATCCCCATCACCAGATTCATGTCATGCTCGATCAGCATGATGGCGATCTGGAACTGATTGCGGATCTTGATGATGTTCTCCATCAGTTCTTCCGTCTCATGCGGATTCATACCGGC